>JBEQBQ010000038.1:0-2540 GCA_041639695.1 Candidatus Nanohaloarchaea archaeon | reverse complement strand
AGTGTTCGTAACCGTTTTTCGATGCCTGATCAGCGTCCCAGTCAACCGTTTCAACCGGTCTATCTACTTTATTTCCTGAATTGAACATCTGCATCTTTTCACTAAAGACTGCGTAGTCGCCGTTTTCCATGAAGATAGCTTGGTCGGTGTGTTCGATGAATGCTGTGACATCCGAACCTAGAAAGTATCCGTTATTACTTACTCCGATTGTTAGAGGTGATCCTTTCCTCAAGGCTATCATTTCACCTGTTTCGAGTACTGCTGCTATGGCGTATTCGCCTTCAAGTTTTTCCTGAAGCATTTCACACAGCTCTCTAGGCCCCAGCCCTTCTTCTACACCTTCTTCAAGCAAGTGAGGTATTACCTCTGTATCTGTCTCAGATCTGAACTTGTGGTCTCCAAGCTGTTTTTTCAGTTCTTCGTGGTTCTGTATTATTCCGTTGTGTACGACCGCGACTTTGTTTTCGCAGTCTGTGTGGGGATGTGCGTTTTCGTCGTTTACTCCTCCGTGTGTGGCCCATCTTGTGTGCCCGATACCTATTTTCCCCTTTGGAAGTTCTGTGATGGCTTCATCGACTTCTCCTTCGGCTTTCACTACTTCAAGTTTGTCTGAGAGTGCTGCTATTCCTGCCGAGTCGTAGCCTCGGTATTCTAGTCTTCGGAGGCCTTCAAGTATTTTCTCAGGAGCTTCTTCCCCGGTGTACCCTACAATACCACACATACACTCAACTATACTGATCTCCGGGGTTATAAACAGACTGGTGAAACGTTTTTCTGAACGGTCAACGCCTAATAACCGGTTTTCCAAAATATTTAGGCTCGAAATCACGAGATACCTAAAAAACTTATAATACCGGTACAAGTTTTCTTTTAATGGCTGACCTATTAGAAAACGGGGAACGGTTCGAAACACGTCAACTAGACCCGGACAAGCTTGACGCACTCAACGACCCCACAAGAAGAAAAATACTGGAAATACTGGCCGAAAAACCATCATACCCCGCGGAAGCAGCCAAAAAACTCGATACAGGCAAACAGAAAACATACTACCACTTCAAGAAACTCAAAGAATCAGGTCTAATAGAACAAGACAGACAGGAGAAAAGATCCGGAGGCGTCGCAACATTCTACAGACCCTCCTCCGAAGCATTCAGCATAAAGTTAGCAAAAGAAGGAGAAGAAAGATTCTTCCCCGAACTCCCTAGAAACGTGAAAGCCTTCCTCAGACCTCTCATTAAAGGTAGAGAACTGGAGGGGAAAGTAGTGGTTGGCTCGCCTGAAGAGCATGGTCCTGACCAGGTTAAAGCCGGCGACGGCCATCTAGCCTTCGAGATAGGCAGAAAAATCGGTGCCTACACACAATCTCAAGCCAAAAAAGTAAAACTTGATACAGAAGTTACAAGAGATGAAAGTTTTGACCAGAATCTCCTTGTACTAGGCGGGATCCTAACCAATACGGTTGCCAAAAAGTTCAACGACAACCTGCCTGTCAAATTCACCGAACAATTTCCCTACAGAGGCTTAGAGACACCAGAAGAAACCTATACCTCAGGTTCAATCGGTGTGATCGCAAAGGCAGAGAACCCTGAAAACCCTGAAAACGCCATATTTCTGGTAGCGGGTGTTAGGGCTGGAGGCACAGAGGCCGCGGTAGAAGCCTTCAAAAACCTGGAAACCATTACAGAGGATTACGAGTCAGGGGAGTTCTACAGGGTCGTAGAAGGAAAAGACATGGATGGCGATGGAAAAATCGATAGCTACGAGGTAATAGAATGAGCTGGGAAGTATTCCAGAGAGACGTACTAGATGTACTTAGACAGTACGAAGGATTTTTCGACTTCTTCGAACGCGTAGGTTCTCTCACCGACAATTCAAGACCTGACGCATTTGCCCGTATATCTAGGGACGGGAAGAAAGAGGTCTGGGTCTTGGATGCAAAGAAAAAACCTGAAGTCGGTGAAGAAGACCTAGAAAGAATGCAGAAATACATACAGAAACTCAAAACCAACCCCATCGATACAGGATTGGATGTTGAGGAGGTTTCCGACCACGAGTACAGAGGAGTCTTTATCACCAGCTCCGGCAAGCCATCACTAGAAGAATATGAAGCAATAGAGTTCAAATCACTCCACCAGTTCATGCAGTCCGAACTAGTCTATACTGATACTGACAAGGTGGTGCGAGATGTTGCGAAGATGGTTGAACGCAAACAGCTCTCTCAGAGCCAGGCAAGACTGCTTTTCCGCTCGTTGAAACCTTTTGAGAACCGTGTGAATGCCGCTCTGGAACCTTTGGAGAACCTGGAAAGAGACTATACAAAGCTTGAGTTGAAAAGACCGCCTCTAAGCAGTTTCGACTTCAAACTGCCTGTCGACGCTGTTATGACCCATGAGAACCGTGATAGCGCCCTGCTTTTCGACATCCCTTATTCTTGGGAGGCAGTAAAAGACGTTGAACAGAAGGTTGAACAGGTAAAAGAAAGGCTGGAGTCTATGGACAGAGAAGTCTATTATGCTGCGGTAAGCACCTTTGAACCTGTC
>JBEQBQ010000037.1:0-2669 GCA_041639695.1 Candidatus Nanohaloarchaea archaeon | reverse complement strand
AGAACCCAGAAAGGAGAACTCAACGGCAACAAAGCACTGCCGTTCAAAGGCCTTGACCGCATCCTCGGCGACACCTGCCAACACTGCAAAGAAATCTACAAGGAGGAGATTAAGGAATGACTAAGCGAGAGAAAGCAGAAGAGATCTGTGAAGAACTCGGCCTAGACTACTACAACGTCTATAACGAAGGTAGTGGCTCTGTAAGTGCAAAATTCCTTAACGCCGTACATGGAGAGGTCGAAGACAAGAAACAGATTGAAGGTGCTGTACACAAGAAAGAAGGAGGTCTCACACCATGAACGGGAGAAGAATTTTTGCAGAGGCTTCGAGCATAAGTGAAGCAAACCGGTTAACTCATGACAAGAAGAAACATGGATTCGAGCTCATAGATCAGGAGTTTATATCGGGAAAGGAGGACTTTACCATCGCCTTAGTTTTTGAAAAAACAATAGATCATAGCGACAGGACAGATGACGTACTAATGCACCTTGCCAACGTTCTCAGTGACTTTTCAGATGTTCTGGCAGATATAGAAGGCAAAGGAATAGGTGATATCGATGAGTAAGAAACCGCATGAACAAGTTGTAGCAACCAACGGACAGAAAGCCTTCAAAAAGTGTCAGAACTGCGGAAAACTGCTGCCAGCACAGGGACAGAACAAAAAAGACTTCTGCGACCAAGACTGCGAAGACGAGTATGAACAGGAAAAACGCGACAAAATCGGAAAAAGCCCGCTCGAAGGCTCAGAAGGAGTGATATTCGATGAATAACAGGAAGAAAGCTATTCTGAGAGCTGCCAATCAGGTCATGAGGAACGAACTGAAAGAGTATTACCGGGAAGGCCGTACTTACACAATTGAGCCAGATACTGAGGGCGAAAAAATTGTGTATGCACAAGCTGCAATGGCAGACTTACTCACTGAGGTGAAAAGATGAAAGAACTGGAAGAAGCCTACGAGAGGAGTCCTGGTAAGTGCCTCTTCTGTGGCAAAGAGTTTGAAGACGACGAGAAAGAGTACCCGGAAGGCCTCACAGCAGAGACAAAAGAAGGAATCCACAGAGCCAGGAACCACGTGGACGCAGACGAAAAAATGGCTGATACACCAGAAAAACAGAAGAAAGGTAACCTAATCGAAGAATGGGGTACAGAAGCATGAGCCAACGAAGCAAAGTAGGCGAAGTAGATAAGGAAGAACAGATCCTTCGGAAGCTACGCCACATAGAATCAGATCTCCGTGAGGAGATAGCACAAATCAAGAAGAACCAAGCTCAATTGAGAAAAGACATGGGCGAACTCAAGAATCAGGCAGGTTATTCACAGCCTTCTGAAAAACTCAAGGTAGTAACCAGAGAAGTGGACGCAAATGGCGACCTACAGAAACTTCCAGCTAATGAAACCATTAAAGCGATCCATCAACAGCTAAAGAATCGTGGGGGATTAGAAACAGATAAAGTAGAGGGTATTCTGGAAGATCAAGGCTGGGGAATGTCCAGAAGAGGAGTTCTTGACAAAATGGAACGGATGGCAGAGGTCTGGGATTGGATAGAGCTCGAAAGAAGATCAGAAAGAAAAGAAGCTAACTGTAATCGACTTAAAGACACTAGACAGATTAAGTAACATTCTTTCTTCTAAGGGGGGTTGAACCCCTTCAAGTTCAACCCTGCCAACTTAGATAAAGACTGGACATCTTGAAGGTCCTTAATCCT
The DNA here is from genome assembly GCA_041639695.1 of Candidatus Nanohaloarchaea archaeon. Lineage (GTDB taxonomy): Archaea > Nanohalarchaeota > Nanosalinia > Nanosalinales > Nanosalinaceae > PL-Br10-U2g16. The sequence goes on along the minus strand of JBEQBQ010000037.1, from coordinate 962 downwards.
CTTGAAACTCCGAACACATTCTAAAACTTCTTTACAGCTTTTCATGCCGGATTTACTGATTCTAATTAAGGCTTGAAGGTTCAAGCCCCATATTATACTGTTATATAACACTGTTATGTCTTTTAACAAAGCCTTTTTTCTTTTTGAACGTCGCTAACAATTTTTCAGATTTTGCCGCAGAACTCTCCAACCTTCAAACCTTCGCCCATTCAGAGCTTGAACCAGGCTTGAACTTGAAGGTTTTCAAGCCGGGTCTTAAGAGCCCGGTGGAGTCCAGTCCTTTACTGATGAACTTAGATTATGGAATGGGTGATGACTGGGAGGCTGTCACCACTGCTCTACTCGCAGTAATCTTTTCAGCTGGTGGAGCTACACAGGCAGGAATAGCAACTATCAGCCTGGACGGTCTCTTCAGTCTATCATCTTCGATGACTACATTTGCAACGATTCCCATCAGTTTCGGATTTGTTCTCGCACTTCTTTCTTTAGCGGGCATCTACATGATGAAAGGCCTTAACATGGGTGAATTGAATCATTACAACACGTTTGCTGTGATGATTACAGCGGTTATTCTTGTAGTGCTTGGATTAAGTCCTGCACTGCAGTCTCAGGTCGCAGCGAATACAGGAGCCGGTTACTTCATCTTCTTCCTGGAGCTAGTCGGCTTTGCAGTGATCGCGAAGGATATCGATGCCGGAGGCCTGGCATTCAATCCACTGGGTGATCTAGCATGAGGAAGACGCTGATTTTGCTGGCAGCAGCCTTTTTCCTGGTCGCAGGGGCTTCAGCCGCAGAATGGACAGAGACAACACACTCTACATACGAGAGTTATGAGGAACTTCAGGAACTATACCACGGCCAGAACTCCATCAATGGAACGGTCGTGAACGATTCGGGAGGTTTCATCTCTCTTACTGGCAGTGAGGCTAATATCGCCTTCAATAGTTCACTATACGGCGGTA
>JBEQBQ010000036.1:0-2687 GCA_041639695.1 Candidatus Nanohaloarchaea archaeon | reverse complement strand
CGGCGTAGTAGGTCTCGCCGTTGATATCTGCTTTGACTCCTTTTCCTTTGATAGCCTCAAATTTATCGGTTTCAAGCGTTTCTAGATCTCTTTCTTCTGCTTTCTCTACGATTGCTCTTCCTATTACATGTTCTGAGTTCTTTTCTAGTGATGCAAGCTTCTGGAGGTCTTCGTCGCTGATCTCAGTGTTTTCTACTTTCTGCTCTCCTTCTGTCAGGGTTCCTGTCTTATCGAATGCTACTGTATCGATCTCGCGTGCCTGCTCCATAGCAGTTCGATCACGGACAACTACTCCGTTCTTTGCGGATAATGCCGTGCTGATAGATACTACAAGTGGTATAGCGAGCCCCAGTGCGTGCGGACATGCGATTACAAGTACTGTTACAACGCGTTCTAAAGTGGTTAGGCCGAGGCCTGTTGCGAGCGTCCATGCGATTCCTGTGAGGAATGCTGATCCGAGTGCGATGTAGAAAAGCCATCCTGCGGCTTTGTCTGCGAGAAGCTGTGTCTCTGTCTTGTCTTCCTGTGCTTCGTCCACCAGCTTCATGATTCCGGAAAGTGCTGTATCATCCCCAGTTGCTGTGATCTTAATGCGGAGTGCTCCTTCTTGGTTGACTGTTCCTCCGATTACTTCGTCGCCCGTTGATTTCGAGACTGGTTCGGATTCTCCTGTGATCATGGATTCATCTACTGAAGAATCTCCTTCAACTACTTCTCCGTCTGCTGGTATTGAGCTTCCGGGTCTTACGAGTACTTCGTCGCCTTTCTCTAACTCGGAAACTTCTACTTCTTCTGTTTCGTCCTCTCCAACTATTTTTTCTGCTGTGTTCGGTACTAGTTCTTTGAGTTCGTCGAGTGCGGAGGATGCTTGTCTTACTGATCTCATTTCTATCCAGTGGCCGAGCAGCATGATGTCGATAAGTGTTACTAGCTCCCAGAAGAATGATGAGCTCCCAGGTATTACTAGAGAGACCATGCTGTATGTGAAAGCCACTATTATGGCGAGTGAGATCAAGGCCATCATTCCTGGTTCTCTGTCTTCTAGCTCTCCTTTTGCCATCTTCAGGAACGGCAGTCCTCCGTAGATGAATATTATTATTGAGAATACTGGTACAATCAGGTTGCTACCGGTGAACTGTATAGGTGTGTATCCGAGTAATCCGGATACGAAGTTTGAGAAGTACAGTACGGGTATTGATAGCAGTGTTGATATGAAGAACTTCTTCTTGAACATTTTTTCGTGGTGTTTGTGGCTCATCTGTTCAGACCTCTCTAACTTTTTGTTTGCTTGTTTTTCTGTTTATTTTCTGTTGTTTTCTGTATCAGGTAGTACAGTCCGATACCGGCAACTATGAGTATTATCAGACCTGTTAATGAACCGAATCCGTTCATTCCCCAGAATCCGTGAGTTGCTGTTCCATGCATCATAGTTTTTCTTCCTCTTGCCATTTACGCATTTTATCTATCTCGGTTTGCTGTGCTTCGATCATGTGGCCTTGCATCTCTCTAAGCTCTGTGTTCTTTCCTGAGTTGTAGAAGTTCTGTGCCATAGCGATACCTCCTTGATGGTGTTCTATCATCAGTTCTGCGAAGAGCTGGTTGTATTTACTTCCTTCGCTGTCTCTTAGTTGCTGCATCTCGTTTTCTGTAGCCATTCCAGCCATCGGGTGATGGTTGCCTGCTTCGTATCCAAGCTCGTTCATCCATTCTCTCATTTGCCTGTTTTCAGATTTCTGAGCCTTTGAAATATTGTCTGATAGTTCCAGTATTTTCTCGTTGTCGGTTCTGTTATCGGAAAGTTCTGCCATCTCAATAGCCTGTGTGTGGTGCACTATCATCATGTTCATGAACATTACATCGTTTCTGTTGAAGTCGGATTCTGACTGTTTTTCTCCCGTTTGTGTCACTGTGAGGCCTGTAAGAAGTACCAGTCCGAGTATTCCGATAATTATTCTGTGTTTGTCAAGGTTTTCGATATAATGTCTCATGATATATCACTATGTGATATACTTTTTTAGTCTTTTTTCTCAGAAAGGAATTTATGAGTTCAAGGAGCTGGTAGAAATGTGAAACAGGATATAGATCTTTCAAATGTCAACAGGCTTTACACAATCCTGCTATTGGAGTCTGGAGAAAGACATGGTTATCAGATAATAAAGGAGATAGAGGATATCACGGGCAGCAAACCAACCACTTCTCACATCTATCCCTTCCTTTCCACATTGGAGGATAAAGGGTTTCTTGAAGCCGAGAAGAAAGGGGAGAGAGGTAAGAAAGTTTACAGATTAACGGATGAGGGCCGGGAAGTTGTAAAGGAACAGGTCGAATCGTTCGGCAATATCCTTTCTGCGGCTATTGAAGGAGAAATAACTGAATGCAGTCATTGCGGATGTAAGATTTACGATGGTGGATATGAGGAAGAAGGAAAAGTTTTCTGCTGTACTCACTGTGCTGAATCGGTAGATAAATGAGGAAAAAAGAAATTTGGTTGAAGTAAAGAGTACTTTTTATGCCAGTGTGATTTCTACACGGTCGCCGTCTCTTGGAATGTAGTCAAGATGGTTCTCGACTTCATCGCCGTTGACTGAAACCGTAAGGTTAGCTGGCTCTCCGTTACACTGTGTTGTTCCAAGGATGGAGTTTTCTTCCAGTTCTCCGCCAAGTTCGTCGATTATCCAGTCGAGTGT
>JBEQBQ010000035.1:0-3739 GCA_041639695.1 Candidatus Nanohaloarchaea archaeon | reverse complement strand
GAAGCTGTTAGAAACCTTCTGAAAAGTATAGCTAACAAGTTCCCTAGCTACAAACTGAAGTCCAGAAACGGTGAAAGCTATAACCTTCAGTACCACCGACCCGATGACATGTAACCCTTGGAGGTGGGTGTGCCAGAATCAATTTCTATCTGAGACAACCTCCAAGGATTTCTCTATTTTTCTTTCTATTTCGGATTTAAGGTGGTTGTATACCTGTTCAAAGGAGTTTTTAGTTTATAACGAAGTTATCCTGTTTTCTTTTTCGAATTCTGATTTTGACCCACACACCTCCAAGGGTTGTGACTCGACTTCCAGAAGTTTCTCTCAGCTCCACAGGAAAAAAGGATTATTTAAACCCTCCCGAACCCCCTTTTCAAGTGGAACTGCCTATTCTTCCTTGATGAATTACCCAGAACCTAAACTCACACCGAAAACCAGATACACTCTCTACCGTAAGGAAAACGTCGAGGAAGGCGTTGAGGAGGATAATCTGGATTACGTTCTTGCAAAATCTGATAAAGTCGAATTGGTGCAGGAGATGCTTGACGACCCAGAAATCGGCATGCACAACCTTCACGAGTTCACAGTCATGAGGGAAGTAGTTCAGCCGACGTTCTTACATCCTGGTCAAATCCTAGACGTACCACCGAGGGAATTATTTGATGAAAAAGGAGAAACTGAAGGATCTATCGAAGGGTGAGGCCGATGAGCGAATCGAAGAGGAAAAATACGAACTCGGAGAGCCAGAGCCGGAAGAACTCGCCATGCCAGAGACAAGACAGGAAGGAGAGAATCTACTCGAGGAGTGGCGTGAACGAGCTGGACGAGTGCATGATAGCTTCTCTGATGCGGATAGAGAAGTCCATCCAGAAAGCGGAGAATCGCTCTCAGAAGCTTTCGAGGGAGCTTACGCATGATAAAGAAAGTGATAGACTTGAAAAACAGATTTCTGGCATCCGTGCCCAAGTCAGAATCCTCCGACAAGGATTTACCGCATCCAAGTTCCCCGGAAGAGTACAACGGCAAGGTGAGGAGTAGAGCATGAATCTTCCAGATGATTACAGGAAGCTGCAAAAAGTCGCGGGAGAGGTAGATGATGCGTCCGGAAAAGGCAGCACCGAAGAGATACGTTCGTCCCTGGAAGAGGCACCGGATGACAAGGTCGAAAGTGCCATGCAGGAACTCGGATTTACGGACGAAGAGGTAGCTGAAACCTCTGGAAACACGGTTAAGGACATAGTGGCAGAGAAGGCAGCATCCGAAACAGACGGAGACACATCTAGCAGTCAGGAGAATGGAGAGGATGAGCCTTCTCTGGAGTATACTTCAGACCGTGACAGCACTGGTGACTTGCTTGGAAGGGAAAATCCGGAAGAAGAGGTACTTGAGCAGTCTGAAAACGATGAAGGCGAGGTCGTACTTGGAAGTGATGAAGAGAATCAAGACGAGAAAGACGGAGAGACACAAAAAGTAGAGGCTGAGCCTGTCGAGGTAGACCCTGAGATATGGCGGTGGTTCCACGTCGGCATCAACAAAGGACTTCGGAAGATATTTGGCAAGAAGTTCGGAGTTCAGGTGCCTGAACTTGAAGAGTCAGATCTGAATACTCTCGAATCAAACACGCAAAAAGTGGCAGACAGAAAGCTCTCTATGGAGCAAAAAAGAAAGCTAGAAAGTCGCTCCGGCGTGTTCGGAATGTTGGTTCCGCACCTTAAACAGGTCGGGAAGGGCATGGTATTCAACCAAGATACAGGTGAAAACACATCCGAATCTGGGGAAGAGTCATCTGAGAACGCGGAAAAACCTTCAGAACAGGATTCCGGGGGCGACACCGGAGAACCTGACTTCGGAAGTGAGCATCCATTCGAGTAAAAACTCTGCACAGGGACGTACTGTCAGGATTCCTTGAGGTACTAGCTCTGGTAATCGGAGGTATAGGAATATCGGCAGCTGCAATACTTCTGGCAGTATCTAGAAAGGTGGAGAAGTAACGTGGCAGATGCTAATAAGGTAGTTCCCGGACTCTCAGGAAGCGGGAAGACTACTCTCATCAAAAACAAGCTTATCCCGGAAGCCGTAGAGCAGGGTAATAAGGTGCCTATTGTGGACGTAGAGGACGAGTACGGCGATGTGTCGGATGCTAAAATCAAGAGTCCGGAGAAGTTCGTCCATGCCTTCCAGGAAGGTCACGACGTAGTCAGATGGGTGCCGCCTACAAAGCCACCGACGAAGCCGGAGAACCTTGAGTACAACGGCGAGATTCTCGACCATGCTATCATGTGCTGGACGGCGTATAACGGCGACACTCAGGCGTTGATAGAAGAGGCACACAACTTCCAATCCAACCGGAAGATGTATTCCGGAAACATGTTCAAGCTGATGAAGCAGGGCGATAAGTACGGACACAACGTCATGCAGGCAAGTCAGGAGCCACAGGACTTCCACAGAGCTTCTTGGAACAACGGTGGAGATATCATAGTCATGCGACTCAGGAACGTGCCGGGCAAGCTGGACGACCTTCTTGACGAAGCCGACCCGACAGAGCTAGACCGCTACCACTATATTTTGCTGCCTTCAGACCCTTACAAGGAGGAACGTATCTACCCGCCTATTTCCATTTGAAAGAGAGGTCTTCTCTCCCTCTTTTTCTTTATTCTCAAAAGGATTCTTTACATGTTCTGAGTCGCATTTATAGGCAAGTTCTACTTGAAACGTTGGTACTGTATGAAAATCACAAGCACGCAGGCCACGGGCTTCCTAGCTCTTTCCGCAGCAGTAGCGGGAATCGGCCTAAATGAACTGTATGAATCCTTCTAAAGGGGTTTAAAATCTAAAATGAAACGAGATACTAAAATTTACGCAGCTGCCGCTCTCATGACCGTTGGAGTAGCAGGATATGGATACTCAAACTTCTCACAGCTCAAAAACAAGTTCGGAGGACTGGTATAATGTCTACTCGAAGACGTAACATCGAGACTCTAGACGCCGCAGACTTCTCTTCCGGTCTTGGAGGTACTCACGACGTTGAACTAGTCAATAACAGATATACGCAGGAAGTAGTCGCCACAGTCACTCTAGGAACAGCATATGAAACAGATTCCAAGACGACAGAGGTTTCTTGGGACTCAGATGCTGAAAAAAGATTTTTCGAAGGTGTCAAGCTGAACGCCAACGGAGAAATATTCGAAGTTCCTTCTGAATACATCAACTACCTCAACACACTTCAGAACGGCGTAGACAAGCCAGACCAGATGGTCGTATCTTTCCAGGTGCCATACCAGTACAAAGGCTCCAGAATCGCTACTGGAGAAGTCAAAGGCAGCAACTTCTCAACTCTCAAGCTCGAACTAGATGCTAGAGGTGTCGCAGACCTTACCTCAGAAGCATCCACATCAGCACAGTACCAGGAAGGTACAGAGGTCGAGTTCGTCGCCAAAGAGTCAACCACTGGCAGCACTCTAGCCATGCCGAACGTCAACGACAAGGTTGCAAGCCTCAGCGAAGGCCAGAACCACGTCGAGATTACACAAAGCGGAGAATACGACTTCATGGTTATACATGATCCGGGCCAGGTACTTGACGAAATCAACTCGGAGGTCAACGTCCCTGGAGACGAAATCTCAGTAGTCGACATGTCAGTCAACGCACTGAAAAACCGGAACATTCAGAACGCCGGTACAGCCGACCTACCAAGTGATTTCTACTTCATCAACCTGTCTGAAGATGACAGATTTGACAG
>JBEQBQ010000034.1:0-3978 GCA_041639695.1 Candidatus Nanohaloarchaea archaeon | reverse complement strand
TCGGATGGGTTAGTACAATAGATAGTTTTGTAAGCCAGCTTGGTTCCGGTAGCTGATCTCTCAGGTTTTCTTTTGCCTCTTTCATGTCCTGATAACCCATTTCATTGAATGCGTTCAGATCAGCCCTGATTTCGCCGACTTGAGAGAAAAACACTGCGGAAAGAGAAACTACCAGATCCAGTGAAACCATTTTGACCAGCATTTCAGAGGTGAAAAACAAGGGATGAACTTCAAGCAGGATTGCTGTAGAGGTCAGGAATAGAAAAACGAAGTTCAAAGCTAGAACCTGTGGAGATAGAATAACTACCTGGGATATTCCGGTAAAGACTGAAATAATATGATCCTTGAGGTGTTGTTTCTCGTGAAGATATATCATTTCAAGGGTTTTGTCATTACCATCGTCGAAAAGCTTCTCGTTCACTGCTATGTTGAAGCTGGAAAGAGCCCTCCCTGCATAAGGAGTATCAGAGGAAAAGAGGTAGACTTCATCGTCTTCATACTCTCTTTTCCCTCTGTAACCTCCTAGAAACTTCTCTATCTGCCAGATAGTTAGTTTCTCTTGGATGGTTTCAAACATACTTCTATTCGTCGAACTCGACTTCTTCGATTCCTGTGTGTTCCGTGATTTCTTCCCTGATGCCTTCCTTGGCTTCTTCCGGCAGAGTGTGGCTGTGGCCGTCTTCTTCGTGCTTGTGGATGATTGTGGCTTTGTCTCCGTCGAACTCTATTTCTCCGTGGCCGAGCCGGTATTCGAAGATGTGGCGGGCTTTTTCCTGGTCGTCCTCGACTTTTTCCTGTACCTTGACCCAGTACTCCAGGTCTTTACCTGAGAGCGGATGGTTGAAGTCGATTCTTACTCTTCCACTGCCTTTAGAGACGACTCTGCCAGTCTTTCTACCTATCTGGATCTGTTCGCCGACGTTGACGTTGACTCCCTGCTTCTTGAACTCTTTCTCCGGGAACGTCTCCATGTTATCGGCTTCCCTCTTCCCGTATGCTTTCTCGGTCGGTACTTCAAACTCTTTCTCCTCTCCAACACTCATTTCCTTTACCTGTTCCTCAAGGCCTTCGATAACGTAGTCTTCTCCGATCAGAACCGGGATAGGGCGGTAATCCTGTTCCTCTCTGTAGACGTTGTGTTCTCTTGCTTTTTCCTCGCTGCTGAGGTCGAATATCTCTCCGTCAGCTTTTCCCACGTAGTCGATCAAAACCATTTCTCCATTTTCCATTGTTAATTCACAGAAACAAACTGGGTTCACAAAATAGTTAAAAGATGTCACAGATTCGTAGACAAAAACTTAAGACTTCCACTGAAACCCTGATATATGAGCTGGATGGACCAACTGCCAGAACAGGCACAGGAATCACTCGACGACCTTCTACTCGAAACAGAACAACACGAAGACGCCTACATGGACGCAGAAAACGCACCCATCGGCCAGATCTGGGTCGCAATGAGCCAGATGAACAAAAGAATCCAGAAACTCGAAGACCTCGTCCACGCACAACGCAGAGCACTACAGGAAATGGACGTAGAAGTCGAAGTAGACAAACACCTCGACAAAGACCTCGAAGAAAGCCTCAAAAGATACTGAGACCTTTCAAAATCAATTTCTAAGAAAGTTAAGAGCCCTGGCCGGGATTTGAACCCGGGTCCTGTCCCTAACTCGACGAGTAAAATCTCTGTTAAAAAGCGATGCCGCAAGGCATGGCTTATTGCGTTGGCGTAGCGTAACACGCCTACGAGGGGACCGCTCTAGCCAAGCTGAGCCACCAAGGCTGTGACCTCTGTTGAAATGGTTGTAACAGAATATTTAAAACTTCAGCAAATATATATCGTAATGATGAGCGTAGCGACCAACGTTTCAACCTTTCTGAATATTGGTGCAGTCGCTACTATTTCTAATTTCAAGTTTGGGGCAAAGTTTAACTGGAGATAATGCCCCAGAGCCAAGACAATTTGGGTTTTCCTGCATGGTTCTGGATCAATTCTTTGACGGCGCTTCAAGGCATTTCTCAGGGTTTGATCAGAAAACGAATAGACTGGCGTACATACTGATGCTTCCGCTTGTCGACGGAGTCTTCGCTACGATGCTTGTATCAGGATATCTTCAGACATTTACAAGTATTCTGAACACTGCCTTCACTATCTTTGCCGGTGCCGGAGCCCTAGCAGTGCTGTATTCCGAGGCGGAGACGGCTGAGGAGGGCAGAGACATGGTGAAGGATGTAACTCCGTATATCCTGGCTGGAGGAGTCCTGACAGGTCTCATTGCGCCGATATTTGGACAGATTTTCAGCATTCAACTGCTTCAGTATGCTACCGGCCTGGCTATCCTGGTAATCGCCCTGAAGATATCAAATATCGAGTTTGCTGAATCACTTTCCGTACCTGCGGTAATCCTCACAGGTCTTTTACTTTCCCTGCAACAGCCTTCACAGATCCAGGTAACGCTGCAGTATGTTTTGCCTGCGGCAGCAACAGTAATTACAGCATGTGGAGGACTCTACCTGCTGGCAGGGCTGGAAAACAGGTTGAATATAGGAATAATCCGCAAAGGCAGTATCGTCGTACTGGGAACGATATCTGCTTCTCTTTTCGGCTTAAACATTCCCTCAGAGACAGGGCTGGCGATACTGACCGCCTCAATCATAATCTCACTTAGGTATTAGAATCTCTGGAACTCCATCTCAAAGCTGGCTTTCTGACTGTTCATCATCTTTGCCACCAGCCTCTCACGTACAGGTCTAACCGCCGCCACAGCACCGATGATGTCTGTGACAAATCCAGGACTGAGAAGCATTAGTCCTGCCAGAACCAGTACAAATCCCTCCATAAAGTTTCTTGTAACTTCTCCACCTGTTACACTTCTCTGAAGTTTCCTGAAGACGTGTCTACCTTCCCTTCTGACAAGTTCTGCTCCAATGACTCCTGTTAGTATACTGATAGCCAGTGTTTCAAGTATTCCTATGCTTCCCGCTACCTCGACTAGGACGTAGAAGTCGATGAACGGCAGGAGTAAAACAGTTATCAGGATGTATCGAAGCATGTTTTGAATACGTACAGTTACCGTTTAAAGCTTCAAAAACGAATATCTGAACATGAAAAAGTTGCTGAAGGAACTGGTTGAGACTCCGGGAGTATCCGGAGACGAACACAGAATAAGAGAAAAGATAGAGGAGAAAGTTGAAGATCACGCAGATTCCGTTGAAACCGATAACATGGGTAACCTGATTGCCAGAAAAGGTTCCGGCGATAAAACATTGATGATCGCAGCCCACATGGATCAGATAGGCCTGACAGTTCAGACAGTGGACGAAAACGGGTTTATTAGATTTTCAAAGGTCGGAGGGGTCACAACACAGTCCCTGATGAATCAGAGGGTAACAATACATACAGAAGATGGAGACGTTACCGGTGTAATAGGTATGAAGCCACCACACCTTATGGATAAGGAAAAGAGAAATGATCTACCCGAAGAAGAACAGCTTTTCATCGATATAGGTGCTGAGGACGATGAAGACGTGGAAGAAGCCGGTGTAAAGGTAGGAGACTACATGACGTTTGATAGAAGCTTTGCCGAACTCAGAGAGGACTACGTAACCTCAATGGCGATGGACAACAGGGTTGGATGTGCTGTCGGAATAGAGGCGCTGAAAAGATTTGATGAGGACTACGAACTGGCCGTTGTATTCTCCACTCAGGAGGAGGTAGGTTTGAAAGGAGCCAAGACCTCTGCGTTCAAGCTTGATCCTGATGTGGCGCTGGCCGTAGATGTCTCAATCGCGGGAGATCTCCCTGGAATCGACGCACAGGAGTCGGATCTCGAGATGGGAGAAGGAGTTGAAATAACGATGGTTCAGTCCAAAGGTAGAGGCCTGATCACTCCTGAAACGGTGAAGAAATGGTTGAGAGAGACTGCAGAGGATAGAGATCACGACTTCCAGCCAGGAGTATGGGAAGGAGGTGCCACAGAC
>JBEQBQ010000033.1:0-4034 GCA_041639695.1 Candidatus Nanohaloarchaea archaeon | reverse complement strand
GTCGACGCAGGAATGAGGCAGCTGAAGAAGACAGGCTGGATGCACAACAGGTTGAGAATGGTAGTAACTTCCTTCGCATGTAAAGATCTCTGGCTGGACTGGAAAGACCTGCACGAGTACTTCAAGGAGATGTTTGTAGATGCTGAGATTGCCTCGATGGTGGGAGGCATCCAGTGGGCATACAGTATCGGAACTGATGCCCAACCTTACTTCCGAGTATTTAACCCATTCAGCCAGGGCGAGGACTACGACCCTGACGGCGAATACATCCGTAAATGGGTACCTGAACTGGAAGATGTTCCCGATGAACATATCCACAGACCTCACGAAATGAATAAGCTTCAGCAGGAAAACTGCGGCGTGGAGATCGGCAAGGATTACCCCGAACCAATCGTTGACCACGACGAGAAGAGGAAAGAAGCTGTTTCAAGATTTGAGGAAGCCAAGGAAGACTAGAAAAAAGAAAGGTTCTTGAGTTAGATAGTATGAGATAGAGCTGATCCTGGCTGCGATGGTTGCATCACTGAAAGGAATTCAGAGCGTCTACCAGCGCAAAAACGCAGTAGATACAGACGAGTTCATAACTGCCTTCAGCTCAAGGATCTTCGGAATACCTGTCCTGATAGCAGCGATAGCTATCCAGGGCTTACCTGATCTCAGCCTGAAGTTTCTTCTTCTGGCAATCCCTCAGAGCGCAGTAATAGCCCTGACATCTATACTTATCGCCAAGGCATACAAGAAGTCCGACGCACCGATAGTAACCCCGATGTTCGCACTTTCACCACTTCTCGTGCTTGTTCCTTCTTTTTTGCTGCTGGGAGATGTTCCAAGTCTTACTGGAGGAATTGGAATATTCCTTATAGCTGCAAGAGCCTACATACTGAAGATAGACGGCGCCAAAAGCGCCCTGGAACCGCTGAAAAAGCTATGGCAGGAAAGAGGCGTCCAGATAATACTCATAGTTATCGCGATCTACGCAGTCACCGCCAACACCGATAAGATTGGAGCGACCATGTCCTCACCCATCGTCTGGCCTCTACAATATACACACTTTCCTCAGTGATAATGTTCCCTGTCATGGCAAGAAAGTCGCCTGACTGGAGCAGTAAGATGAAATCAGACTGGAAACCGCTCGGCCTACTCGGCCTTCTAGGAGGAGTTTCAATAATCCTGCAGATGACAGCTATAGATCTCACACTGGTATCTTACGTAGTCTCGATCAAGAGACTGAGCATACCGCTTACCGTCATCTTCAGTTTCTTTCTATTAAACGAAAAAGATGGATTTAAGGGAAAGATTATGGGATCCGTACTTGTGGCGCTTGGAGTTATGCTGGTATCTATCTAGCTCCTATGATAGAAAAGATAATATTCGCGCTCTTGATGTAGAAACCACGTTTGGAACACGCCCTCTTAAGTTAGCACCTTCAGAGGATTTTTCTTTCACTTCAGCTACATCTTCATAGGTCGTACAGAGATGTGACCCTATATTATCGAGAGTATGTTCCTCTGCCAACTCTTTAGAATTTCTAACCAGATTTTCGCTATTTTCATTCTTCAAACGCTCTATACTCTTCTTGAAGCTTTCTACAGAATCCGCCTTTAAACAGTGTTCCTCACCAATAAACCAGTTTCTATATGTATCAATATCTCTTACCACTATAGGAACTTCCTTGTACGCTGCTTCTAGCATAGATATTCCCTGATTCTCCTCCTTTGTAGGGAAGAAGAAAACATCTGCAATTTCAAATGCATCCTTTACATCATCAACAAAGCCCGGAAATTCAACGTTATCCGGAGAATTCTCTATTTTTTCTTCAGTATCTTTAGATGAGAGAAAACCATCCATCTGAGGTCCAAACCAGTGGAACTGAGTCTCTGGCATTTCACGAGCAACTTCTATGAAGTCAGAAAGCCCTTTCCTCTCAAATACAAAGCCCAGGTTGACAACATGAAAACTGTCTTCATCATACTCAACGGATGTGTCCCCTTCAAGTCTCTGAGTATCTATCCCATTTGAAACGACTCTTATCTCGGAGCTTAACTCTTTGCTCTGAAGTACTTTCTTTGTATACTCCGAAGGTACAATAACTAAATCAGCCTTATCATAGAAGAAACAGGTGAAACGATCTACAATTGGCGCTAGAATGTTGGAAAAGCGCATGCTATCTCTGAAATCTCTACCAGTTGTATGAGCATTAAATACAGTCTTTTTATCAGTTAGAACAAGCGTCAAAAGTGAAATAGGGTCGAATAGGCTGATATGTAGAACATCAAAGTCTTTGGAAGGATTTTCTACCACTTCAACACGTTTCTGAGAATCTAAAGCTTTTCTCTGCTGAAGAACAGATCTCTCTATCCCTCCATCCACCAGGCCAAGAAAAGGCGCAAGATGGCAAACCACTAACTTATCCATAAAAAACAATCAATGAATTATAATAAAAAAGATGGCGATTTGGACTTTTTTGGGTTAAATGAGAGAAAATATAGTTGACAAATGCAGAACAGGACTAAAACACTCTAAGTTTATACTACCATCTGCCCTGCTACTAGCTTTGATTTACCTAGCAGACTTCCAAAAACTCATTGCTTCATTTTATAAGTCCAATCTAGTATTCTTTATCGCAAGCATTGGATTAGGAATCGCCACAATGGGAGTCTTTGCATTTACGTGGTACAGACTTCTAAACAAAACAGGAATTAAAGTAAACTACTGGAAATCACTCAAACTTTTCTACGCAGGACAGTTCCTAAACTCAGTAACTCCCCTAGGCCAGTTTGGAGGAGAACCTGCGATGGCATATATAATAAAGAAACATAGAGATACGAAATATCATGAAGCATTTTGTATAGTCCTCTCAGCTGATATAATTAACGCCGTACCTGCATTCACATTTATCTTGGGAGGAGGCGCCTATCTTCTACTATTCAGCTCTATGCCAGACAGCTTGAACTACATGATAGCTACCGGAGTAGCAATAGCGCTTCTCGGCGCAGCGTTAACATACATAATATGGTACAAAACCAGAGTCATAGAATCCGCAGTGTCAAGCATACTCAGAAAGATAAATAGCATAACGGGGCTAGGATCAAATTTGGAAAAGAAGTTTAGAGAGAAAATGGATGAAATACAGGAAACACTATCCACAGTAGGAGAAAACCCATCACACCTCCTGAAAACTGCGTTAGTAGCACATCTATCTTTCGTATTCTCATTTTCAGCTCTAGTGCTGATAACCCACTCCGTAAATGCATCTCCAGACCTAACAAAACTCTACTTCATAATTACAATATCCGGACTAGCCGAATTCACGCCCACACCAGGAGGTGCAGGAGCATACGAAGCAACGATGACCGGACTCCTAACCACACTAACCGGAATCCCTCTAAGCACTGCAGCGACCATAAGCATACTATACAGACTAGCAACATACTGGCCCGACATCGCCCTAGGATACCTGTCCCTAATGAAACTACAAGCAGAATAAAACGCCAGGAAACCAGCCAAACATAAAATTTACTTAAATCCCGCCTCCCCAACCTAAAACAGTGATACCCATCGGATCCAAACTACAGAAAACCCTCCTACTTCTCACACTAACAACCCTAACAATCAGCCTAGGAACATCCCTAAGTTGGGACAATCCTGAGGACGAAGATACTGTTCCTGGAGAGATTTGGTTAAATGTAAGTACTGAAAGCGGCGTAAGTAACGTAGACTTCGACTACGACGGGCCCAACGGCGAGGGAAGCGCTGCTACCGGTGAATCTGTTACCGATCAGACGGCTTCTTATCAGTGGAATATAGAGAGCAACGGGGATTTAGGAAGCGGAGAATATGATCTTACTGCACATGAATCAGATGATGAAGGAAATAGTGACCAGATAACAGTTATGGTTGACAAGGGAGGACCTTCTATTGAGCCTGCTGAAGATAAAAATTTTGATTATGTTACGGAGGACGCCGAGTTAACCTTTGAGGTATCTGATGAGTACAGCGATATTGATGAGGCGTCTGCGAACGCGGATAGCGGC
>JBEQBQ010000032.1:0-4352 GCA_041639695.1 Candidatus Nanohaloarchaea archaeon | reverse complement strand
TATACGGAAACGACATGAAGTTCGACAGAAGCCCTGTACTTGGAGAGAACACTGATATAGACAGGATCAAGGAAGTTGGAGAGGAAGGAGTCAGAGTTATGGTTCCTGGAACCACTTCTGTAGATGATCCAGGACGAGTCGTACCAGAGAGAGCAGTACAGGTCGAACTCGAAAATGTATTGAACGCCTCTTACGATGCAGGCGGAGCAGTATTCGTGACAACATTCTCCAGTCAGATCGCACGGCTGAACTCCATCCTTGAGGCGAATGATGGAAGAAGAAAGGTCGCATTCATGGGTAGAAGCCTTCGTGAGAACGCTGAAGCCGCAGCAGAACTTGACCTCATCGATCTTTCAGATGTCGAGGTAGTTTCCTACTTCGATGAATGTAAGGAGCTGATGGATCAGGTTGACGGAGAAAGAGAAGAATGGCTTGTAGTAGCTACAGGAAACCAGGGAGAACCTGGAGCACAGATGGACAAGATTGCTTCTCAGACCTATCCATTCGATTTCGAGAAAGGAGATCATGTAATCTTCTCCTCTCGAACAATTCCGACACCGCCTACAAAGGCCAACCGTTACCAGCTTGAGAAGAAGATGAAGGAACAAGGCGTAAGAATTTACAAGAATGTCCATACTTCCGGACATGCCAAGAGAGAAGATCACAGAGACTTCATCACATTCTTCGATCCAGACAACATCGTTCCAAGCCACGGACATATCCAGAAGCTTGGAAGCTATGTAGAACTTGCTCGTGAAGAAGGATACACCTTGAATGAGGACATCTTCATCAGCGAGAACCAGAGCGTTATTGATCTAGAGGAATAGAGCGGAACAACACCTTTGTTCCCTCCTCTATACTCTTTCTTTCACTATACCCCTGATTAACTTCTACAACATACTTTGCCGGACCTTCACTGTAGTACCTGGTTAGATTGCCGTCGGAAACACCAGGTTCAGGATCTGCTTCTTCGATATTGAGTACTTCCTGTTCTTCAGATATGAAAATGATGTCCAAAGGTATGCTGGTGTTTTTCATCCAAAAAGCTCTTTGAGAAGAATCCTGGTAGACAAAAAGCATTCCGCAGTCAGCACATAGGTTTTCTCTATTCATTAACCCCTTGGCTCTTTCCGTCTGATTATCCGCTACCTCTACTTCTACTGTCGAGTCCAGGGTTCCTGTCTGGAAGACAACTCTTGGCTCCCTGTTCACACCGAGCAGGCTCAGTGATGTGAAGATAGCAAGAAGTACCGTGATTATCAGAACCGAGGATTTGAGTTCGTCCATAACGAGAGTATTGATGATTGAAGTGTTAAAATCCATGGAACGGGATTAAAGGTAAAAACCAGGAGCCGACAGTTCTGATATTATGGTTGTGGACAATGTGTTTCTGACTGCTATCGGTGCAAGAGTAGGTTTTGCTGTAGCAGTGGTTATCGCAGCTGCCTTTCTGATAACCCGTACCTCACTTGTGGTCAGAAAACTGGCTTCACACAAATTCTCCGAAGCCACTGTCCTTGACCTGCTTGAAGACCTATTCAAAGCCGGCGCCTGGTTCTCAACCATCCTACTGGTACTGGGCATCCTGGGATTCAACCAGATAGCAGCTTCTCTAGGAACAGCAGCCGGATTCGTGGCACTAGGAGTATCATTCGCATTAAAGGATGTAATCTCCGATACTGTAGCAGGCATCTATCTGGTACATGACCCTGACTTCAACAACGGAGACCAGGTCGAAGTTGACGGAGTGAAGGGAGAAGTAGTAGATGTCGGATTGAGAAAATCCCGTGTGAAACTGGAGGATGGAAACAAAAGAGTAATCAACAATTCAGATGTAGAGAAGAAATGGACTCTTCTATCATAGAGCCAGTGAGAAAAAATTATGGGTAAAGATCCGGAACTACCTGACATCAGCTTCATTGTACCTACGCTCAACGAGGAAGAATATCTTGAGGACTGTCTGAACTCTATTGAAGTACAGAACTGTTCGAAGGAGATTATAGTAGTTGATGGAGGAAGCAAGGACGGTACTCTGGAGATAGCTGAAAGAACCGCAGACAAGATAATAGAAGATGTTAAAGGCCGTGGCCTTGCCAGAGATAAAGGTGCAGAAGCTGCGGAAAAGGAAATACTTGCGTTTGTTGATGCGGATACCGTTTTGAAGAAGGAGTTCTCCACAGAAGTAGTTAGATTTATGGAAGAAAACAGTCTGGAAGCATGCGCCACCAAGTTCAGAATGACAGGTATGAGAAGCAAACTGGTACAGGGACTAAGCAACCGGATTTTCCCATTAATGAACCCTGTCCTTCCAGGCTTCAATACTGTTGTCCGTCGATCAGCATACGAAAACTCCAGAGGCTTTGAAAATATCTCGAATGAAGACATACAGTTCTCCAGAGAGATATCCAAAAAAGGAGAGATCGATATACATCCTGAAAAACTGGTAGTCAACTCCGGAAGAAGGATTAGAAAATACGGTCTTACAGGGGTCCTGATATACTATACATGGAAAGACATGAGAAGACGGAAAAACAACCTGGTCTCTGCAATTTAAGGAATGGTAACCACCTTACTTTATAGAAATTTTCTACAAATATCGTTACTGTATGACTTTAGAGGAGATAGCGCGGAAATACGCATTAAGAAACGCCGTCCAGCATGACGGAGAATGCAACCCTGGAGCAGTTATTGGCAAAATATTCGCAGAAGAAGAGTTCGAGGACAAAGGAAAAGTAACCGGCACAGCACAGGAAGTATGCCAGAAAGTAAACAAGCTATCTCTAGAAGAACAGGAAGAAGAACTTGAACAGTACGAATTCGATATACCGGAGAAAAAAGAACATGACCCCGTCCCGGACCTGAAAAACGCCGAGGAAATGGACGAAGTAGTTGTAAGATTCGCACCGAACCCGAACGGGCCGCCTCACCTCGGTCATGCACGCGGAATGACTGTTAACGGAGAGCTCAGAGACAAGTACGACGGCAAACTTATTCTGAGATATGATGATACTGATCCGGTGACGAAGCGGCCGATGGAAGAAGCCTACGACATGTACAGAGAAGACTACAAATGGCTTGGCTACAAACCGGACGAGGTAAGATACAGCTCCAAAAACTTCGATACCTATATCGAGTACGCTGAAAAGCTTATCGAGATGGGTAAGGCGTATGTATGTTTCTGCAGCCAGGAAGAAGGACAGAAATACAGGAAAAACGGAAAAGCATGCCCACATAGAGGCCAGGATCCAGATGCAAACATGGAGAACTGGGAAGACATGAAAAACGGAGGGATTGAAGAAGGAGAAGCTACTCTCAAAATCAAAACCGATATCGATCACAAGAATCCGGCTGTAAGAGACTTTGTTGCCTTCCGGATAATAGATAACCCTGACCACCCGATTACAGGTAACGAGTACCGTGTTTGGCCGATGCTGGACTTCCAGGGCGCAATTGAAGACCATGAAATGGGTACAACACATATCGTCCGTGGAAAAGATCTGAGAGCCTCAACAAAACGACAGAAATACATCTATGACTACCTTGACTGGGAGTACCCGTTCATCCAGTACTGGGGAACAGTAGAAGTGTCCGGATTCACAGCTCCGATGTCTACCTCATCAATCGCCGAAATGGTGGAGGAAGGCAATCTTGAAGGCTGGGATGACCCAAGATGCGGGACCTTAAGAGCGTTGAAGCGAAGAGGTTTCCAGCCTGAAGCCATCCAGGAGTTCTTCATCGAGATGGGAGTTACGGAGAACAATATCGAGGCAAGTATCGAAAGCCTGGAGAAGGAGAACACACGCGTTATAGACGAAGATGCGGACAGATACTTCTTCGTGGATCAGCCTGAGAAGGTTACTGTGAAGGATGCTCCTGAGGATATTGAAGCTGAGATACCTGTTCACCCGGATTTCGATAGAGGTTACAGAAGCCCTGAAGTCGAGGTTGAGAACGGAGAGTTCAAAGTTCATGTCAACCAGGAAGATACAGAAAACGAGAAAGTCAGGCTGAAAGGTCTATGTACTATCCGCTTTGAAGATGGTGAGGCCTACTATGTGGATGAAGATCATAAAGAGGCGCTTGAACAGGGTCTTGACTTTGTACAGTGGACTCCACATGACGCTGGTACTGTGACAGTCTGGATGCCTGATGGCAGAAAAGTTGAAGGCCGTATAGAACCGAATGATATAGAGAAAGAGGACATAGTCCAGTTCGAAAGATTTGGATTCGTCAGAAAAGAGGAAGAAGGCCTCTTCATCTACGGGCATCAGTAGTTAACGGTTAAAACCGTAAATCCCGGTTTCTTACTTCTTTTTTGGCTCAAAGGTAGTATCGTAGAGCTGTAAATATAT
>JBEQBQ010000031.1:3912-4413 GCA_041639695.1 Candidatus Nanohaloarchaea archaeon | reverse complement strand
CGAAACCAGGGGGTGGCAGTTTCTATTCTCAGTTAGTTTCTGACGAACATCCTCCCTATTTTAAAATAGTCTACCTGGGCTCAACAACGGACTCTGGCGCACTTTCCATATGATTTCGTAGGTTCAGAGGGAACAAGATTACAGTAAAAAATTCGTTCGATTAGTTGCGATAACCTGGAATATTTTGCAATCCTGTAATCGTTTCGATGAATCTTTAAAGCTCGGAAATCCGGTTTCCACCCCCTTGTTTCATGTGGAGATTAGGTTAGGTCTGATTCAAAAACTTTGCTTAAAGTGGGTTATGGTAGATGAGTCATTCATCGGGTAGCTCCGAACATGCACCCAGTAATGCTGAGAGATTCATGGCAAACTTCGTGGCTAGTGTAATAGTAGGTTTCTTCCGTTTGATGATCTCAGTTTTCTCATCAGTCTTTCGATTTCTCGCTTCGTTCATATAGAAAGATTAGATAAAAAACGCTTCTCGGGAATAAACTCAGTATG
>JBEQBQ010000031.1:0-3902 GCA_041639695.1 Candidatus Nanohaloarchaea archaeon | reverse complement strand
GGAGGAGAAAAAGTACTCCTCAAGCTACTGGAGAACTCCGAACACGACATCACCATATACACCAACAAGTACATACCGGAAGACACATACGACGAATTCGAGGATCACGATGTGGTGGAAATCGGAGGTCTACCAATAGTCGGTGAACTTTTCAGAGGAGCGACATTTACACTATCCGCAGCACTAACCAAGCTACCAATGGAGGAGCACGATGCTCTAGTAGTCTCAACAGGCGGGGTAGCCGAAGTAATCAACTACCGAAACCACTCAAAGCCTTTGATCGGTTTCTGCCACACGCCTTTGCGTCCGGTACACGATGACGACATCTATAGATACAAGATGGAGAACCTGGGATTCCTGAAGAGAAACTTCTACAGGTTCGCCACGCGTGTATATGAGATGGTTGAAAGGCCGGCGTGGAAACTATTCGACCACGTAATGTTTAACTCCGAGACCACACAGGAAAGAGCCACCTCTGATAGATTGATCCATCTGGATAAAACCAGTGTGAACCATCCAGGAGCGGATACATCAGACAACTCCGGGAACAGGTACGACAAGTACTTCTTCTATCCATCCAGGTTCGCATACTACAAGCGACAGGAAATGGCACTCGAAGCATACCGGAAGTTCAGGGAGAACAATCCTGACACAGAGTTCGAACTTGTGATAGCCGGAGGAGTCAATGAAGAAAAACAGGAATACTTCGACGAGATCAAAGAGAAAGCAGAAGACGTAGAAGGTGTCACAGTCAAATCAGACGTTCCCGGCGACGAATGGGAAGAACTATACCGTAACTGCTACGCAACACTGTTCTGCGCCATCAACGAAGACTGGGGCATCACACCGATCGAATCCGGATCCTACGAGAAACCGATAATCTCAGTCAACGAAGGAGGACCAACAGAATCAGTACTACCCGGAGAAACAGGACTGCTCGTAGAAGACGCAGCAGGAATGGCCAATGCAATGGAAGAACTCGCAGAAGACGAAGAAAGAGCACGAGAAATGGGGCAGAGAGGAAAGAAGGAAAGCCAGCTCTACACATGGGACAAGTTCGTAACAAACTTCGACCAAAAAGTCAACGAAGTGGCTGAACAGGAATGAAGATACTTCTCATAAACGATCACTACAGCTTTGGAGGAGCAGAAAACTATGTGCAGTCACTGGAGGAACAGCTGTCGAAAGATCACGAAGTCAAGGTTCTAACATTAGATGGTTCCGATGAAACCGATTACACAGTAGAAGAGAAGGACTCTGCTATATCAAAGATCCGGAACAGGTACTTCTCCAACCGGAAGATAAAAAGAGAAGTCAGAGGACACGTAGAGGAGTTCGATCCGGATGTGGTACATCTCAATAAGAATATCGTAGCACCAGTACCAGTTCTGAAAGCGCTGAAGGGAAGAAAAGTGGTGAAGACAGTCCATGACTTCGGTTTTGTTTCTCTAGAGGATAAGTACGCATACGACATGAACAACTGGGAGCGCAGAATCAGGAAGTTTCTCGATACAGGAACCCAGAGATACCTGAAGAGGCTCAGAGCAGAAGTAATAGATACTTACACAGCACCCTCAGAAGCACTGAAGGAAGAGATGGAGAAAGAAGATTACGAAAACGTCCAGCATCTGGCCAACTTCGTATCCGACAGAGAGCCTTCTTATGGAGGAGAACACTTCCTCTTCGTCGGAAGACTGGAAGAAGGAAAAGCACCCGATCTACTCGTAAAAGCCTACACGGAAGACATGGCTAATCTGGAGATCGCAGGAAAAGGAAAAATGAAAGACGAACTCGAGGCAGAAGCCTGGGAATTAGTCAACGTAAC
This sequence comes from Candidatus Nanohaloarchaea archaeon, assembly GCA_041639695.1. GTDB lineage: Archaea > Nanohalarchaeota > Nanosalinia > Nanosalinales > Nanosalinaceae > PL-Br10-U2g16. The sequence continues at coordinate 2,077 of JBEQBQ010000031.1, read as the reverse complement.
AGTCCACGGCTACGTCAGTGAGGAAAAACTGGAAGAACTCTACAGGAGCGCAAAAGCAGTAGTCATACCTTCTCGTTGGAGGGAAAACAACCCGCTCGTCGCACTCGAAGCCAAGGCCTATGGCAAACCACTCATAGTATCAGACCAGGGAGGCCTACCCGAACTCGTAGAAGAAGGAGAGACAGGACGCATCTTCGAATCAGAAAACACCAACGAACTCAAGGAAAAACTCACTCAGGAAGCAGACTGGGAAGAACTAGGCAGAAATGCTAGGGAAGACTATGAGGAAAACTACATGCCTGAAGTACACCTTCAAAAACTTCTAGAAATCTACACTAACACAGAGGAGAACAAGTAGTGAGTGAAAAAGTCCTTGTAGTGGCCTTCGATGGAATGGACAAAGAACTTATCGAAGAATTCGAACTTAAAAACATACAGCAGCAAGAATTCGGTTCTATAGACAACCAGACAGGGATGCAGAACATCTATACCTCAGAACTTTTCGCATCGTTTATCACAGGTGAAAGTCCTGATGAACATGGTATTGTAGGGCTCAACAAGTGGAAAAATTCCAGAGGAGAAGTTCTTGATACGCTGATACCTAAAGAAGTTCTAGAGACAAAGATAGGTTTCCACAGGATAAGGGAAACACTCAAATCAGCACTTGATGCAGAAGAAACGAAGTACGAAAAAGAGGATCTGGCTTCTGAAACATTATTTGAGAAAATCGATGAATCAAGACCTATCTTTGTACCAGGATACAATCCCTCTACTTTCTGGACTATAGAGGCAGATCTTAGACCTCTAGGATATGGAAAGACGCCTGCAGAAACGATGGAACATTACGACACTAGAGAGTTCAGGCACAGGAAAGAAAAGCTTTTCAGCGAGCTTGAAAACGAGATAGTTCCTGCCAGAGACTTTCTCATGATGCACTTCCACAGATCCGACACGTTTCATCATCTTTACGGCGATCCAGAAGGAAACTATAACGAAGAAAAGCTCAGGGAGATGTACAGAGAGATGGATGAACTAGCTGGAGAAATCAAGGAAAAAGCCTTGGACAAAGGATATGATTACGTAATCTTCATGTCGGATCATGGTCTTCCGGCAGAGATTGGACACAACGAGAACGCATTCTACTCATCCAATAAACCTCTATTTGAGGAAAAGACTCCAAAAATAACAGAATTCCATGATAGAATACTGGAGTTAGTAGAATGACTAGAGTGTTCTTCAACCAGAACATCATATCGCCTTACAGACTACCTCTTTTTGAAAAACTGAATGAGGAGTACGATGTTTCCGTCTGGTTCCACAGACAGGGGGAGGAAAGAGAGTGGGAAGCTGAACTAGAGGACTATAGCTTCGACTACAGACTTCTTGATGGAAAGAAAATAGGTCCGATAACTCTGAATCCAGGATTCTTCCTCAAAATTCTTCAAGAAGACTTTGACGTATACTTCATCAACGAAAACTCATCTACCTTTCTCCAGTCCTTCGCTGTACTGATCGCTGCAAAGATAAAACGCAAACCAGTAGTCATCTGGAGCGAGACAGTAGACACGGAAAAATCTCGACAGTTACCACAGAACCTTATCAAGAAAATACCCGTAAAGATCTGGCGAGGATTCAAGGAAACATACAGAAAGATTCTGTTCGCTTTTTCAGATCGATTTGTCGCCTTCTCACAGATGGCAGAAGAGTTCTTGGAGAGAAGAGGGGTGCCGGAAGAGAAAATAGATACACAGATACAGGTCATGCCGGAAAAACTACTTCCGGAACCGGAGGACCACGACCTAGACGAAAAATATTCCGGCAAGAAAATGATACTATCGCTCGGATACCTTGAAGAGAGGAAAGGAGTACAGGATCTGATAGAATCTTTCAAACAGGTAGAAGAGAAAGACTACAGACTAGTAATCGCTGGGACAGGACCATATGAAGAAGAGCTCAAGGAGAAAGCAGAAGGAGACGATAGGATAGGGTTCGTCGGATATCTCTCCGAACAGAAGAAAGCAAACTACTACGACGCAGCAAATCTATTCGTTCTACCGACTTATCACGATCCATGGGG
>JBEQBQ010000030.1:0-4545 GCA_041639695.1 Candidatus Nanohaloarchaea archaeon | reverse complement strand
GAACAGGGAATGGACGGCTATGTACTGTTCTCAAACCGGAGCATAGACTATCTAACCGGTTACAGCTTCATACCTACAGAGAGACCTGCAGCAATTCTCATCACACAGGAAACTATCGACGCAACAGTTCCGATGCTGGAGAAAGACGCAGCAGAATCACAGAAACTGATTGACCAGGTCTATACATACTACGACTACCCTGGAAACAACAACGGCGAGTACTATCATCACGGCTCCAAGACACCGGAAGAGAAAATTGGTGAAATGATTGAGAACCGGGAACTGGAGAATGTAGGCGCCGATATGAACGGCGCGCCAGGAACTATGGGTTATGAAGGACCATCGCTCGAAGAGATCACAGGCGAAGATGTCCAGGTAGAGGGATGGACAGAAGATATGCGTATCCAGAAATCCCGAGAGGAAATCAAAACAATGAGAAAAAGCTCCGAGTACGCAGACCGCGCCTTTGAAAAGGTAAGAGAAACGGTGGAGCCGGGAAGAAACGAGGTAGCCATGAATCTGGAGATGGAGCAAGAAGTAGCGGAGATGGTGATCAACGAACAGGGAAGCATACATGTAGGAGCAGGAGAACTCTCATACTACCGAATCCTCTCCGGATCAAACACATACAACCCGCACGGACAGGTTGAAAACCGGGAGCTCCAGGAAAATGATATTCTACTACCAGGAATGGCTTTGGCATACAAAGGATACAATGCAGAGCTGGAACGCACCATGTTCTTGGGAGAACCTACAGAAGATCAGAAGAATTACTTCCAGATAATGCTTGAGGCTCAGAAAACAGCAGCGGAAGCAGTAGCAGCCGGAGTCAAACTCTCCACTGTAGATCAGGAAGTCCACGACTACTTCAAAGAACAGGGAGTTCTGGAACATACCAGACACCATACAGGACATGGACTGGGTCTTCAGGGACATGAGAAACCGTTTATCGACCGTGGAAACGACAAGAAACTGAAGGAGAACATGGTTATATCACTTGAACCCGGCATCTATGTCGAAGGAGCCGGAGGATTCAGACACTCGGATACATTCCTGGTCAAAGAAAACGGTATCGAAAGACTGACAGAAGATCCGAGAGATCTGGAATCAAATATAATCAGAAAGTAGCGGGGCTTTAGATTAGATATCGCTGTTTGAAAATGTGTAGCTACCAACAGGTATTAAATTCTTGCGGAAGAGTGATGTTTTATACCACGGTTTCTAAAACGGGGAAAAACTAATGTCAAACATGAGATTCGACTTTGAAGCCCTAGGGGGAAGGGAGACAGACGAGATTCTCGGAGTCCTGATTGAACATATTACCAAATCGGATGAAGAGATTCAAGAAGAAGCCGAAGAAAAAGACAGAACTACAGAATTGAAAATATATGTTGCTGAGAACAGAGGGTTTGACATAGGTTCTCTAAAAGAGATAATAGATGATCTTGTGGAGTCCGATGAACTTGACAGACATGGTAGAAAGTTTTTCAGAGAACATAAAGTGAAGGAGGAGAAGCTGAATGAAGAAGTCTCTTATGTAGAAATATCTACTCCGCAATACAATAGAACTGACCAATTTATTTTCCTAGTTGCCAACGGCAATCTGAGGATTTTGACTGCTGAAAGAAAGGAATGGGTGGAGAAAACTGCTGAGAAGCTAATAAAGTATCTTCCTGATGTGGACAGACTTTATGTCTCGCATTCCAACCTCAAAGAATTAGTCAATCAATTGGATAAGACCTCCATATCAGGCTTCACGGCCAAGTACAAGCCGTACTTCGAGGATAAGAAGGTGAGCATACAGTTCCATGGAGGAGATAAAGATGATTTGAAGGAGGTAGAGGAGACATTCAATGCCAAGCCTACGAGAATTGAATTCAGCCAACGGAATAGTCCGGCAGAAGCAGTAACTGGATCATTCACACAGCACGGTAGAATAAGCTTTCCTAGAGTAAGGGAAGGTTCTCAGGATAAGGGGCTGGAAACGCTGCGTAACTTGACAAGCAACTATGAAAGAATGGATAGAGGTAACTTCGAGATAGATCATGCTCCAATGAAGCAAAGTATGATGGTTGGAAGTATTGTAGAGGGCTATACTTCTGTAGAGCTAGTTGAAGACATTGAAAACGGCAGTGAAACAGACAAATTACTACGAGAAGAACTTGAGGAAAAAATTCTTGATAAAAAGCGGAGATATAGGTACTCGCAGTGGGATGAGAATACATTCTTCGTTTATGATAAGGAGAACGAGGAGCAGATAGAAGTAGGAATTGAAGGAGAAGACATTGTAGTACATAGCAGAGAAGGAACAACTTCTGTAAGCATGAGAGATTTCTGTGAACTTATCATAGACACATTCAGTTCTACCTACGATATTCGCAAGACTTCAAAGCCAATCAGGGGATAGCATGAACGAATGGGAGAAACAGCGAAAAGAAATAAACTCTTACAATACATTTTTCTCCGCAGTTACAGGAAGAAAAGCGGATGAGACATTTTCTGACATCGAATTTGATCTCGTAGGATACTTCATGCGTATAGAAGACAGTAGAAATGATGTTGAAGCAGAGCCGGACTTTGTTCTGTACAATGGGGAAACCCTGTTACTCGTAGAGGTTAAATCAGGAGAAAACATCTCAGAAAGACATAAGGGTCAGGTTGAAGCCTTCAATGAATTAAGTATAGAGTCTGCCGAGGATTTCCTGAAAAACGCTGAGTACGGAGAAGCAGAAGTCACAAATATTCAAGGTTGTATCGTATACGATGAAGAATTCTTAGAAAAATGCGAGCAGGAATGGGAAAATTGTGAAGAAGAATTAAACGATATCAAAGACAAGACTGCTGTATTAGGTCAGAAAAGAGATTCTAAACTGAAATTAAATGGCGGAGAGCTTAATGGCGAACTAGAAGAGTTGCTCGATGACGGAATCGGTTTGCCGAAAAACCCGAAAACAGAAATCTTGCTTTCGGAAGGCGTAGAACATGAATGTCTAGCGGTTTCAATTTGTCACGATCATGTTCTGCCCCGATTGAAAAATGGAAAAGTCGAGCTTACTCCAGCAGGCGTTACAAATCTATATCCTAGTAGAGAAACACCGCTTGACCACATCAAAGAAGTATTAGAATTCTTAGATCATGTTGGGGCTTGTAGCACTAATTCTGACGGAGAATATGTGTTCAAGGACAGCAATTTGAAGAATATAATGGATGTTATTTCCAAAGTAGAAGAAAAGATGGTTAGCGAGTATATAGGAACGGAGGAAGATGATGAGAATGACGATGGAGATGAGGCTCAGTCAGGCTTAGATAAGTTCTCCTAAGGAAGATAAATGACAGTGCGAGGGCGAGGATTCGAACCCCGGAACCTCTACAGGACAGCGCCCTCAACGCTGCGCCTTTGACCACTTGGCTACCCTCGCAAAAATAAGGTTTGTAGATGTATTCTGTAAGCCTATTTTTTTAACTGCGTGGTGTAGCGGTACTTTCTTAACATATGAAGCACCAGTTTTGATTACCGAGTACGGGGGGTTGAAGATTTTCTAATATGGGAGCGAAAACAGCTACAGCACAGGAATTCTTGCCGTTTACGGAAAACAGTAATGAATCAGATACTTCTACAAAGTACTCTTCACTGAAGGCAACAGCTGCTTTGACCTCTGCCGGTATTGCTGGAAGAGTCTCTTTACAGCATGTACCAAATGTCTCCCCGGTAGTCGCGATCGCAGTAGCTACAGGTTTCTACTTCGGTATCCGTGAAGGAGCAGTTGCTGGTGCTTCAGCATACTACATTTCTAACTTCCTGGTTTACGGCGGTCAAGGACCTTGGACACTGTTCCAGGTTCTGGGAGCTGCCTCAGCAGGAGTTATCGGAGGAGCAGTCGGCAAGCAGTTTAAAGGAGGCACAGCCTTCATGCTCTCGGCATTTGCAGGCGTGTTAAGCTTCCAGTTTTTGATGAATTTAGGTTCTCTTAGTTTTGCATCGTTTACAGGTATGGGACTGGCTTATCTTGCGGCCTCCGTACCTTTCGTAGTTACACATATCGCAAGTACTCTAGGATTTGGGTTGATGCTTTATGGATCTAGAAGAAAGAGTGGACTCTATCGACAGAAATAATCTTGTCTATGTGGTTGCAGGCATAGCTCTGATAGCAGTAGCAGTTGTAGGTATACAGTACCAGAGTAGTGCGCCGGAAACCGGTGAAGAAGGCATACAGATTTCTCTACAGCTTGAGAAACCGGGTGATATAGTGAGTGAGCAGGTAAATGTTCCTGTCAACTCCACGGTCTTCGATGCATTGAATCAGACCTACAGTGTGGAGTATACGGAGTATGATTTCGGTTACTTCGTGACCTCTATCGATGGTCTGGCGCAGAACGAGACACACAGCTGGCTTTACTATGTGAACAACGAGTCAGCTACTACTGCGGTCAACAACTATGTACTGGATTCGGGTGACAATGTAACCTTCCGTTATACTGCTCAACAGCCACAGTAAAACTATTTTCTATCTCTTCTTTTTATTCAGGTCTTGTAAGAAAGCATAT
>JBEQBQ010000029.1:0-5153 GCA_041639695.1 Candidatus Nanohaloarchaea archaeon | reverse complement strand
CGGTATATTCCTGATAGTCCATTTCTCGTTTCCAGGGTCTACTCTTTCAGGACAGAAAGCCAAGTGTACTTCCTCACCAACTTCAAGCCCTGATTCTTCGAGTATCGGTTTGACTATCTTTCTGCAGGTTCCTGGTGCAACCGTGGATTCGAGTATAACTGCAGAACCTTCTGAAACGTATTCTGAAACTGTCTCTGAAGCAGCTTTAACGTAGTCGTAGTTGGGTTCTTTACCTTCTACAGGTGTTGGAACCGTTATTATGTAGTAGTCCGAGTTTTCGAGAATTTTCTCTTTATCGCTGACGTGTTCTGGCTCGACATGTTCTTTTACTTCTCTCTTGAGTCTTTCATCATCTATTGGAGATCTTTTGTCTTTTAGGGCTGCTATCTTTGAGGAGTCTATATCGAATCCTTTGACATTTACATCTTGACTTAATGACTGTGTTAGAAGTGGTAGTCCGACGTATCCCAGGCCCACAATGGTCGCTTTGTCCATGTTAGTTGTTGCTCATCCGACTCTTTAAAATATAGTAGAACGGCCTCACCAGATCTTTTGGATTCTGGAACGGCCATTTGGAGACAGATAGATAGAAGAACCTCATTGAATCCTTTATCCTGCCATTAAATGCGTTTCCTTGGGAGACTTTGGAGTAGTGGACAGCAGGTATTCTCCTTCTGGTAATGAGGTTGTATTGGGAGATTTCTTCGTTAAATTTTTCCAGATATTTTCTCTTTACCACAGCCTGTCTTCCAGGATCTACACTGAAACCGTAGTCATCTCCATCGCGGGTTATCAATGGCTCTTTTACCACACATATCTTGGTGTTTCTGAGGATTCTGATCAGGAACTCCCAGTCCTGATGCATAGGAAATGATTCGTCAAAACCTCCTACTTCTTTCACATGTTCTTTCTTTACTAGAAGCGTGGAACCGAAGGATCCTGATACCTGCATCAATAGAATCTCTTTCCTTATATCGCCTTCCTGACTGCTCTTCATTATACTGTTTCCATTTTCTCCGGATATTTCTGCCCAGGTATAACAGGCTTCAAAACCATCGCCTTTCTGATCCAGCTTCTCAAATTGTTTCTCTAATTTTTCCGGCTTCCAGACATCATCATCGTCAAGCAGCGCAATGTAGCCTCCTGTAGAGTTTTCTATTCCTGTATTTCTGGCCGCGGCACCATTTTTGTTCTCTTCATGTCTCAGTATTTTCAAGCGCTCGTCTTCTATATCATCAAGATGTTCTTTAGCGGGAGTTTCCGAGTGATCGTCCACCACTACAACTTCTAGGTTTTCATAAGTCTGGTTTAGTACACTTTCAACAGCTTCTCTGACCTGGGGTCGATTATAGGCCGGGATCACTACACTCACAAGAGATTCTATTCTAAATCACCTTCTACAATCTTCAGTGTTTCTCTAAGTGCTTTAACTCCTTCTTCTAAGTCAGGACTTTCTCGGGGCCGACTGTAATCTTTACTCATTTTATTCTTAATCTGTGTAACATCCCCTGCTTGTAAGATATTTTCGTCATCAAGTAGTTCTTTGGCCCCAGCCGCCTCTGTAGTCATAACCGGAGTTCCATAGTGTATGGCCTCATTTACGACTAGGCCCCATGGATCGTGGTGTGTAGGCAGGATGAATAGGTCTGCTGCGTCGAAGTAGTTGGCCTTGTCCTGTTCCGATAGGTAACCCACGAACTCTATTCTGTCGTCTCCTGCTGCCTTCTCTTTAAGCTTTTTCTCGTATGGGCCTGTTCCGGCAATCACAAGCCTGTAGTCTTCCTGCTTTATCTGTTTGAAGGCTTCTATCATGTCCTGCACTCCCTTTCTTTCCTCCAGGTATCCTAGAGATAGTATCATTCTTTTGTTCTGGTATCTGTCCAAGCCCTTAGGTTCTGGCAGAAGTTTTTCGGGCATTACCTGTATCTGTGTCTCAATTTTTCCCTTCGGTACTCCCTTTCTGATCAAATAGTTTTCTGCCATCTGTGAGAACGCGACGAATCGATCTGAAAACTTGAACAGGATTCTCCGGTAGGCTTCCTTGAAACCTCTCCAGAGTTTGATAGGAATTTTATTAAGCAGGTCTTCTGGCAGTTCCTGTGATTTCTCTGTGTCTACTGTTTCTGACCATATAACCGCCGTTTTTCGCCGAAGTTTGGCCACCAGAAGTATGGAGAATGACTGGAGGAATGTGGACGGGTTCTCGTTGATGAAGTAGACGTCAAAATCTTTATCCAGAAGTCTGAGTGTGAATCCTGGGTTCAGTGTAAGAGGCCCTATATTTTTGCCATTTAGAACCTTGTAGTTGAAGCTGTATTCATCAAGTTCTGCTTCCCATTCTCTTTTCTCGGAACTGGGGGTGTGAAACCAGACTGTTACATCGTATTCTCTGTCCAGCTCTTCGAACAGGGGCAGCCTGTAAGGCGAGATTATGTTCTGGTTGAAGAAAATCTTTGTCATTCTTCTGTTAACTCTAAGATCTTGTCATGGAAGTCTGTCAGCTTTGGAGTTTGATCAAAAAGCTTTGTGTTTGAGGAGTAGAACGCATTCTCGTTGTGTCCGTGTTCTGCTGGCAGTCCGTGATCCGACATGAATACTATCACGTCGTACTTATCTTCAGCCCTCCCCAGTATTTTTCCAGCTAGTTCGTCCGTCTCCTGGTAGAGCTTCTTCAGTTTATCTCTGTCTATTACGGCTGTAGGGTCGCCGTAGAGGTGTTGATGGAAGTCCGTCCTGTGAAGATGCACCATCAAAAAGTTCCGAGGTGATACTATCTCGTTTTCCAGCTCGGAGAACAGGTTTTTCTTCCTGAATTCATGTTCTCGTGTGTCCCAGAATTCTCCTGCTACATCTGCGCCATACCCGTACTCCAGAGGCAAAGTTTCAGCTTTCAACTGCCAGAAAAGCGAGGGGTTATAACCAGGAACGTACATCGCCCGCGAGTTATCTATTTTCTCGAAAAGGGTTTCCTCCTCAAGATGTTCTTTGGAGTATTTTACCTCATCAGTCTTAAGCGCTGTTTTCAAGGTTTCTCTTAACCTGTGAAACCCTTTTGTACCTTCAACTATGCTTTTAGGAGCCAAAGTTTCCACTAACCTTCCTTTGCTCTTATCTTCCCAAGTGGCAAGGTGTTCGACGCCGTGTTCTTCGTGTGTCTTTCCTGTAATGAAGGATGCGAAAAGCTCCGAGGTGTAGATGTTTTTCATCCCTGTCTGGTTGTCAATCCCTCCGAACTCCTCTTGTTGAATATTTTCTAGTTCAAAGTCTTCTATCAGTTCCTTGTCAAGTCCATCGAATGCAACTACAAGTACGTTTTCACTCATTTTGTGTTAGGCCTCTATCTGACTATAGATATCTAGAAGTTTTTCAAGATGTACTTCGGGCCTGTAGTTTTCCTCATAATCTGTCCGGGACTTTTCTCCAAGGAATTCCCAGTCAGCTTCCTGTGTGAGTTTTTCTCTAAGACCTTCAACATCTTCTGATTCGAAGATAGAACCTGTCTCTCCTTCTTTCACAAGTTCTGGTAGACCTCCACGGTCTGATACAATCATGGCATCGCCGTATGCCTTTGCTTCCAGAGCTACGAGAGGATTGTTTTCTCTCCAGCGTGAAGGGATGACTACGGCTTTGGAGTTTCGGTAGAGATTTTCAAGTTTCTCTTCTGATACGTATCCGTGGACTGTTACGCTCTCAAGGTTCGAGGATCGACTTTCAAGTTCTTCCTGCATCTTTCCTTTTCCTGCTATCTCCAGAGGCGGAAGCTCCTCAGGATTATCACTTTCCCTGTAGGCATCTATCAGCAAGTCCGGCGCCTTCCCTTCTTCCAGTCTTCCTACGAATAGGAAGTGTTCACCACCGTAGCTTGGTTCCTTGTCGGATACAAAGTTCGGCAGGTGATGGACGTTCTCGTATCCTCTCTTTTCAATCTCGGTCTTCAGTGCCTGTGAAGGAGCTATGTAAGCATCTATTACGCTGGATCTGAGTTTTTTCAGGTATCTCTGTGTTGCAGTGTCGAGAATCTTCCTGATTCTACGTTCCCAGTGATTCATGTCGTAGGCATACTTGTCCTCCAGCGATACGAAGCCGAAGTCATGGACTGTCTTCACCACTTTCCTTCCTTTTAGTGCTTTCAGGACAGGTACAGGCGCCACTATGTTCTTGTTGAGATGTACAGCGTCCGGGTCGAACTCATCGATATACTCTTTAACCTTTCTCTTTATCTTGTGGTTGGAGAAGTACCTGTTCCGGATCTTGGAGGCTGCTGAGTCCTCCTCCTCTATTGTGTAGTCGGCTTCTTCAGAGCCGTCGAGTGTCAGGACCTTGACTTCGTGTTCCTCTGAGAATTCGTCCTCCAGCGACTGAACGTAGTTCTCTGCTCCTCCAAAGCTGTAGTGATCGTTTACGAGAAGTACCCTCATTCCTCTGCTACTTCCCCTATTTTCTCGTCAAATTTTTCCACGAACTTGTCCCAGGTATACAGCTGGCTTTCTTCTTTTCCTCTCTGCCCCATTTCTCGAGTGAGTTCTTCGTCTCCAGCAAGTTCCTTCATCTTTTCTGCCATTTCTTCGGCGTCCTCGACTAGGAATCCTGTTTCTCCCGGGAGTACTGATTCTCTGGGTCCGCCTTCGTTGACTGAGATTATGGGTTTTTCGTAGCTTCCGGATTCGATGGGTGTTATTCCCCAGTCTTCGTTTATTGCGCAGAAGAGTGTGGCGTAGCAGTTCCGGTATAGATCCTCCCATTCGTCACCCGGGACGTTGGACGTGACTGTTACGCCTTCAACCTTCTCCGCTTTCTCTTTGATCTCTTCGAAGTATTCTTTTTTCTCCTCGTTTACTCCTCCTGCGATGACTAGTTCGAAGTCGGTTTCAGGGTTGTTTTCCCTGAATTTCTGATATGCTTCCAGAGCCATCTCCTGTCTCTTGTAGTAGGCAAACCGGGAGGGATAGAAGAAGTATTTGTCGTACCTGTTGCCGGAGTTGTCTGATGTGTCGGCTCCAGGATGGTTTACGCTAGTTTTCTCCTTGTGGATTAGTTTGTCGGATGTGGCTCGTTCCTGTGTTGTCTCGGAGTTGAAGATGACGTGGTCGAACAGTTTCCATGCCGGCCTCTCGATCATCTCGTATACTCTGGTTGCGATGCGGTAGAAGTTT
>JBEQBQ010000028.1:0-7868 GCA_041639695.1 Candidatus Nanohaloarchaea archaeon | reverse complement strand
ACAAGATCTTCCTCCTTAATCCTCTCTCCTTCAATTAACTTCGCCGGCACTGAAATGTTGACAGTGGACATACCCAAATCCCTCTGAATCGAATCATCAAACCTCCTTTTTACGTAATCCCTTACGATCTTTTCATACTCTGCTATAGATACCTCGGCGTTTTCAGTGACCTCATCGGGCTCAAATCTTGCAGTATAGTTAACTTTTACAGATTGATTTCCTAACTCAACGATCTCTCCTACTGCAGGCTGTGAGGGAATTGTAGCGATCGACAGAGCAGAAACAGATCCTACTGAACAAACTATGAGTAGAAATAGCAAACCAAAACAAACCTGATGGCGTTTCACGGACTAATAATAGATTTAAGAAGTTATATTAATTTACCAATCTCAAGTTGAGTTTTTGTCTACTAGACAGCATTTTAAGATTCCACGGACTGTGTTAATCTATGGGTTTAAATTTAGTCGACCTTTTCGCAGGTGCCGGAGGATTAAGCCACGGCTTCCAGCAAGCAGGTTTTGAAGTAGTTGGAGGTACAGATGTTGAAGAGAGATTCCGTAAGACCTACGAAGAGAACCACAACGCAAGGTATGTTGTAGGAGACATTACCGAGCTTTCTACCGACGAGATTTTTGAAGAACTGGAAGTTGAGAAAGATGAAGTTGATATTGTGGTTGGAGGTCCTCCATGTCAAGGATTCAGTTTGGCAAAGGCTAACCGCGATCCGGGCGATTCAAGGAACCAGCTGGTAAGCGAGTTCATCAGAAAGGTGTACGAGATCCAGCCCGAATGGTTTGTAATGGAGAACGTGAAAGGCCTCGCCAACATGAAAGATGGAGAGGTCCTGGACTACACTTTAGAAATGTTTAGAGAAAAATTGGGTTACAAAACAGAGTTTAAGATCCTAAATTCTTCACATTACGGGGCTCCGCAGACAAGAGAACGCGTAATAATAATAGGCAACAAGGAAGACAAGGATATACCGTTCCCAGAACAAAGATTTGGCGGGAATGAAGCCCAGACAAGCCTTGACAGCATTAATTCGGAAAAAGATTTGAAGCCGCCGAGAACAATTAAGGAGGCTTTCAGCGATCTTCCTTCACTTGAACCGGGAGAAGAAAAGGACGAATATAAGACAAGCCCGCAGTGTAGTTTCCAGGAAGAGATGAGAAAGAGCTCAGAAGGTCTCAAAAACCATAATGCTCCGAACCATGGCGAGACAGTTGTCAACCGGATAAAGAGGGCTGAGCCCGGTGAAAAAATCCCTTACAAGTCGTGGACTCAGAAGAGACGGTTAAGCTGGGATGAACCCGCGGGCACTTTACTGGCAGGGCCTAGACCTACGTACCATTTCGGCCATCCGGAAGATCCTCGTGGTTTAAGCATTAGAGAAAGAGCCCGGATACAGTCTTTCCCTGACGACTTTGTTTTCTACGGTCCTGTAGCTAAGCAGCGACAGCAGACAGGTAACGCAGTACCGCCTCTGTTGTCTAAAGCAATAGCTCAGGAACTGAAAGAAGTTATGTGATAGAGACATAAGGTCAACGTGAAGCCTTAAATTAATCTGGAGTGGTTGGTATAGCATATGCCTGATCTAGATGAAGAGAGTAAGGAACCTGACTTCAGTTTTCCTTTTGAAAGCAGTGATTCTGAGGCTGAACCGGTTGAATGTCCGGAATGCGGCGAGGAGTTCAAGAACAGTAGGGGAAAGAACATCCACATGGGTCAGGCCCACAAGTAGAGAAGTTTCTTCCGCGGAAGAGCTTATATTATTCAGAGCTACATACTTCTTCAGTCGATTGATGTGACAGAGTACAAGATCTATATTGATGCCAAACTGGAAGGAAACTGGTTCAAATCACTTTCCGACAAACTTTCAGACGCCGAACTCGTTAAAATAACTTCTAAAAACCGTCCCGGATATATTGACGAGCTTACAGATTACGACGTACCAGATATCATACTTGAAAAGGACTCCGAACCTGTACTTGTTTTAGAGAAAACCGCGCACGTACCTACAGGTAAAAACCCTCTGCAGAGAGTAGCCAGAATGGTGAAAGCAGCGGAAAACGGCGTTACAGGCGTATTCTTTGTTCCTTACGCATTAATGAAACACGGTGAGAACAAAAGCAGGTGTAACGCCAACCTCCGGCTTATCAAGGCTCTTCAGGAAGTAGGAGAGTTCCATAATACTGAGATGCTTATACCTCCGTGGCCTACCGACAGCGACACAGAACTTGTGAAAGATGGAACAGAAAACGAGCTCATATCCGAATTTATAGACCAGTTCCTGGAGAACGGCTGCGACCCGGATGTGCCTGCCGCCAAAAAGATAAGAAAAAGAACTAGAGAAGAGTCTAAAAGAATTCTGGAGGAGCACAGCAAGTACAACCAGCCCCCACCATCTGTCGAGATCGTTGACACCGCAGACTATATTGAAGGGGTTAGTGACAAGCTGAACGAAGGTCAGGAACAGAGTATTGATGAGGATGAGACTGTTGTCTCGAACATGCGGCTTTCTCCATCAAGTCTGCCGAGAACCGATCCTTATACCGGCGCACAGTTTGCTTACGATTATCTCTACTGCCGAGAAACAGATTCTTCATCTATGGAAAGAAATCTTGTTTTGAGACTTCCGAAGATAGAAAAGGAAGAATGGCTGGATAAAAATTCGTATAACGAGGACAATAAAACCAGTCTGTGGTACAAGTGTGCCGACGCAATAGAGCTTAAAGACGCATTATTAACCGATTTCGAGAAGTACAAGGTCCAGAAAAAGGTGGACAGTTTTTGAACGAGGAAGACGTCTACATCAAGACCAAAAAGTTTCTTCTAGAAAACAACTGGAAACCCTTGGGCGGAGATCCTCCGAAGGGAACTGACTTGCCAAGGCTGGAGATCAAGAAACCTGGCAAAACCCAAAGCCTGAGGAAGAACGGAGAATCTATAATAAACGATCTTGTTTTCGAGAAAAACGGTAAAATACTTCTAATTGAGAACAAGCCCAGCTTTGACAGGGGCGATGTCAAGAAACTCAGGGAGCTTACATCAAACAGGGAGTGGCGTATCTCAATACTGGAAGCCATGAAGTCAAGAAACTTACTCAGTAAATTAGAGGAGGTTGAAAAAGAAGACATAGTTTCAGGAGAGTGCCTCTTCAAGGTTCTAGCGTTTGGGGGACGCCCGAGAAGCGAACTAAATGGTTTTGTACAGATATGCTGGAACGGCGGACAGAGACCGATTATTGAGGTAGGCGGAGACGTCGGATCTTTGCCCGAACCATTCTCAAATACCGGCTAAATAGCTTCCTCGGCGCTTTCATCGTAAAATCTGTCTAAAACCCGTTCTTTGGACATTTCCAAGATAGAGTCTAATCCGTTATCCATAACGTAATCTCTCATCTCTTCTACTTCTACACCTGAAACTTTTGCGGGCGTGCCACCTTCTTTTCCGAAAGGATTCTGGGCTTCGTAGTTAGCCTCTCCCCAGAAACTTCCTTCCTCGTAGAGATCGTCTCTCTTCAGATCTGAAATCTTTTCTTGTTCGTAGGATTTCTCTACTATTCTGGCGTAAACTTCGTTTACACCGTTCATCTTGAGGAACTCTCTATACTGATTTGCTGGTTCTTCACCTGCTATCCTTTCTATCGCGTCTTCCCAGTGGTTGTGGACGGCGTCATCCACGAAGCCATAGCCTTGTCTCTTATCTTGTACTTCTTCGATCACTAGATCTGTTTCAGCCTCGGAAAGCTCCGGTATACCGAACTCATAGCATTCCTCGAACCGGGCATGTGCTCCCTCATGAACACCTGTTGCCACAGCTTCTTGTTTCATGCTGGCCAGTATCTGTTGGTAAACTTCGTTTACCGGTTCTTGAAGAACTGATAAATTGTTAGCAAGTTCGGCTCTACGTTGTACCGTATTGAAAACTGTCTCTGCAGGGTTTTTTCCTCTAGATAACTCGACTTTGCCTCCAAGTCGTTCAAGCACTTTTTCTGGCGGTTTTTCCAGTCTTTGATCGGCCCACGCCTTATACATCTCTCTGGCATCTGTTGAGGTGAAAGGAAGTAGGTCGAACGGAGTCAGGTTGACCGATATATCGGCTGATGTTTCAGCAGTCTTTTCTGAGAAACTTCCTTTACGTGAAACTTCATCTCTATTATCGTCCGGATTGTTGAATTCTTGTTCCTCTACCTCGTCCAAGAGTTCTTCGACATCCGTGTCCTTTATTTCTTCTAACGAATCTTCGTAAGGGTTTCCTTCAACGATATCGGGAGCCATTTCTCTAGTTTCAGCTGTAACCTCCAAGTCTATACGAGGCATTAATGCCGGCATTAAGCCTTCGCTACTGAGATAATCTTCTGTTCTTCTCTGAACGTCGTGCCTGAAGTCTTCTAGAAAAGCTTCCATCTCACGTTTGGCTCCATTAATTCTTATTGAGTTTTTTGGAACACGTAAAGATCGTCCGGAGTTTCACCTGCTTCTACGCTGTCTGCTCTATTGAAAGATGTTTTGTTCTGTCGGACTGTCCCAACCATCTCGTATTCGTCCATTTCTGATATGTTC
The DNA here is from genome assembly GCA_041639695.1 of Candidatus Nanohaloarchaea archaeon. Classification (GTDB taxonomy): domain Archaea; phylum Nanohalarchaeota; class Nanosalinia; order Nanosalinales; family Nanosalinaceae; genus PL-Br10-U2g16. Next base: position 3,303 of record JBEQBQ010000028.1, on the reverse strand, counting down.
GAGGCACTTCCTAGCCAGTTATTGGCGAAAACATACTCTGACGTGTTGTCCTCTAATGCTTGGGTTTCGTCCATCGCCGAATTCCTGAATACTACGAGGTCAGGAGTTCTTGAGAGTTTTAGTTCTTCTGCGTCTGCTAGAACAGCGTTGTAGCCTTCTTCATTTACTGCTTCTACATTATATTCCGCTATTTCTGCGAATAGAACGTCTGCTTCAGGGAATGCTTCGGGCGTGCTTGTGTCTGCGCCATTAGCCGGTTCATATATCAGCTCTGGATCGATCCCAAGTTCTTCGGCTGCAGCTTGATATTGGTTAATTCTGTTTTCCCAAGAGGTAGTTTCTGCAGTTACTTCTCCTACAGTTGGGTCTTCTTCAGGAGGCATTTCTTCAACATCTTCCAAGAGCTCATCAATATCTACGTCTTCCTCTGGCCCCCTATCAGGATTTACAAGTTGACCGTATTCATCGGTTTCAGGAACATCGTCTTGAGGCATGTTCACTTATATGAAACCCCTAGCTTTTATTCGTTATGGAATAGTTGCAACACATTTTATCGGAATCTGTCCGTAAGACGAACCCCTTGCCAGCTCCGTCGAACAAGACTCCACCGGGTCACTAAGAAGGCCAAATTTCAAGTCAGAAAGACGGAAACAGATTAACTTGGACCCTCAGGGATTTGAACCCTGGGCCTTCCCCTTGCAAGGGGGACGTTCTGCCAGACTGAACTAAGGGCCCTTGAACTTACTGTTTGAACTAACCCGATGAGTTTTTTAAATGGAGAACCTTTTTGATCCCAAAACAGATACGGCCCACCCTATATAAAGTTTAGACCTGATTGCTTGGATGCGGGCAGACGAGTCAGAATGCCTCCCAGTAGACGGGAGCAAGTCTGTTTATAAGTATTAAGGATGAACGTATTGGATACGGACCTAACTGGTCTGTGCTCGCATTTTCATATTCGACCGAAGGGCGCCTAACAAGGTGTCCTTAGCACGAAACGTCCTCTGAATTTATAATGTGGAGGACAGTAGTGCACGCCGCGAGCCACGATTTTCGTGGGTTTGAGCGACGTAAGAAGGTTCGACCACTGTTTAACCGGTTCCGGCTTGATTTCAGTTCAGCTCTGCTGAACAATGGAGTAAATCAAGCTGGAGGCACCAATTGTTGGTTGCTGTAATGCCGGGTAGTGGATGGCTCGGCTCGAGAAGCCGACGAAGGACATGGCACGCTGTGATAAGCTTGGGCGAGGCGCATGCAGCCTTTGAGCCCAAGATTTCCGAATGCGACTTCGTACACCTTTTCGAAGGTGTGACACGTGAGTGTCGGCCACGGGGTGAACTGAAACATCTTAGTAGCCCCAGGAGTAGAAATCAATTGAGATTCCCTTAGTAGCGGCGAGCGGAAGGGGAATAGCGCAAACCGAACGGATTTCCGAGAGGATCTCCGGATGTGGGTTGGCCGTCTGTAGAACCAATTCTTCTAGGTAAAGTCTGCTGGAAAGCAGCACCATAGAGAGTGATAGTCTCGTAACCTGTGAAGAAAACGTTCCTAGACGTGCCGCGAGTAGCATGGGTTGGAAATCCTGTGTGAATATGGGAGGCACTACGTCTTCCAACGCTAAATACTTCTCGAGTCCGATAGCGTACTAAGTACCGTGAGGGAAAGCTGAAAAGTACCCCTAGAAAGGGGGTTAAAAGAGCCTCAAACTATCCGGTTGTAGGTTAGGCAGGGCGTTTAAGCTTCGATGTCGATGAACGAACTCTCCGAGAGGTTTTAGTAGGAACTCGACGGAGCAGCGTCCTGTCATCCGTTTTGAAAAACGGGGCAGGGAGTTTGATGCCGTGGCGAGGCTAACTTGTTTACGCAAGGGAGTCACAGGGAAACCAAGAAGCCCGCAGACTTTGTTCAGGGGCCTCGTGTTAACTCGCGAGAAGTCACCGCATCATGATCCGAAACCGGTCGATCCTGGCTTGGCTAGGTTGAAGCGGCGCGAAAGCTCCGTGGAGGACCGCACCGTTGCTGCGATACAAGCGCTCGGATAAGCTGGGTCAAGGGGTGAAATGTCAATCGAGATCGGTGATGGCTGGTTCCTTTCGAAATGGACCGAAGTCCAGCCTTGGACGAGACTGTCTTACAGGTAAAGCTACTGATTCTGGCACGCTGGAGCTCTGCTCCAGTCCCGGAGTCAAACTCTGAACTGTAAGACGTTGTAGACTCCAAGAGTGAGGGGCGGTGCGTAAGGTACCGTTCCTAGAGGGAAACAACCCAGAGTAAGGTTAAGGCCCCTAATTCCTAGTTAAGTGCCCATGAAGAGCGTCTCGGTTCTCAGACAGCGGGGAGGTTAGCTTAGAAGCAGCTACCCTTTAAAGATAGCGTAACAGCTCACCCGTTGAGAACTGAGGCATCTAAAATGGACGGGGCTCAAACTAGGAGCCGAGACCTTACCCTCGCTTTGCGAGGGGTAGAAAGGCGATCCGCGTGGACGGAAGCATGGCTGTGAAGTCGTGTGGACCGCGTGGATACGAAAATCCTGCCGGCAGTACCAACGTTAGATATGTGCGAATCATATCGGCCGAAAGAGGAAGGGTTCCTCAGCAATGATCGTCAGCTGAGGGTTAGTCGGCCCTAAGTCAGTCCGTAATTCGAGACTGGCGAACAGGTAAGCAGATTAATATTTCTGCACCTCCCTACAATCGCGACGTTTCGGGATAGTGGATGCTGCGCCTTCGCGCAGTCCAAGCAGTTTAATACGTGCGAGCGTAACGCTTCGACCACGTGAATCTGTGATGGGTCTGGGAACAATCCCGGATTTCCACGAGTCCTGGAACCTTTGAAAAGTTGTAGGAGTCCGTACCAAGAACCAGCACAGGTCCTCAGGCTTTGTAGGCTAAGGCTTCTCGGGTGTCAACGCAGCTTAGGGAATTCGGCAAGTTAGCCCCGTACCTTCGGTACATGGGGTGCCCATCGTCTCGATACGATGGGTTGCAATAACTAGGCCTGCTCGACTGTTTACTAAAAACATAGCCGACTGCTAGTCCGAAAGGATGTGTATAGTCGGCGACTCTTGCCCAGTGCCAGCACCTGAAAACTCCGTACAAGGAGAAGAAGGGCTGGTAAACGGCGGCGGTAACTATGACCGTCTTAAGGTAGCGTAGTCCCTTGCCATCTAATTGATGGCCCGCATCAATAGAGTAACGAGGTAGGCACTGTCCCAAGCTGTGGCCCGGTGAACCCACCATACCGGCGCATAGGCCGGTGACTTCTAGTGGGAAGCGAAGACCCTTTGAACCTTTACTGCAGTCT
>JBEQBQ010000027.1:0-7989 GCA_041639695.1 Candidatus Nanohaloarchaea archaeon | reverse complement strand
TGATATTCATTCTTTCGTATTCCTTCTCGTTGTACTCGATCGTGGCTTCTCTAAACTTTTCCCAGATCGAGAAAGCCTCGTCTTCACCTTCTTCTATCTTTTTTGACCATTCTCGGGCTTTTTCCTGTGTCTCCTCATCAGCTTCCTGATTCAACTTGACGTAGAGGCTGTACATATGCTCCATAGGTTTTTCTTCGAACTCTTCTTCTGAGCCCCAGAGTTTGTAGGCGTAGATTGTCTGGCCGTGCTTGGTTCCCCAGTCCCCGATATAGTTTTCTGAAGTTACATCGTATCCAAGGAAACGCATAATTCTCTGGATGGAATCCCCTAGTACGTTGTTTCTTAGGTGTCCGATATGCATAGGCTTCGCTAAGTTCGGGGATGAGAACTCGACCAGAACTCTGCCGTCCTTCTTTTCGGCACCCATTCTATCCGATCCGATAGCTTGCTCTATCTCTTCGGCGTAGAACTTTTTGTTGAGGGAGAAGTTGAGGTAGCCCGGGCCCGCCACGTTCACGCTTTCAACGAACCCAAGCTGCTCAAGAGCTTCCGCTGACTGCTCGGCAAGCTTCCGGGGGTTTACTTCTTTCTGTGATGCTGCCTTCATCGCCGGATAGGCGAAGTCTCCATGCTCCGGTTCAGGGATCTCTATGTCCGAACCTTCTACTTCTGCATCTAGTGTTTCCGATAGTTCGTCCGCCAGCTTCTGTTTTATCTGCTTCATGGTACTGCCTTGTCGAGTTAGCTTATTTAACGTATTCCTAGGTTTGGTGCAGAGGATGGCCTACCACGCTGTAGCGGCCGTGGGTGTCGCCCCATGCAGCACGGTTCAGGTAGTGGTTTTGGGCATGAGAGAGTTCTCCGTCATAGCTGTAGTTCTCGAACTCTTTCGAGAAATTCCAGTCCTCTACTTCTTTCGGTTCTACCTCCATTATCTCGTCTCCGTACATCAGCTTTCCCTTGACATCGAAAGGCAGGAGCTGTGATTTGCCGAGTTGCTGTTTGGCTTTCTCCTTGGCGCCTTCGCTAGGGTTCAGCTTCACCTCTATGTGGTAGAGTTCAGGCCAGTAACCGCTATCGTTCATATCGACTGCGAGAACATCCAGATCGCCCATCGTTCCTTTGTCCGGAGGACTGAAGCCTGGAATGTTTCCATTCCAATTGGTGATGGGGAGTCCGTACTCCAGGTCCCAGTCAACAGCGTTCAGCTCTGTCTCAGGTATTGCTTCACCAATATCATGATAGAGCTTGTAGCAGTGCAGATCATGTAGAACCCCTTTAGAGTCTTGGTTGAAGTTGATGGATTCAACTCCTTCCTTGGGGTCAAGCTGTTCAAACCGGGGCTTCAGCTCTTTCCCATTCACCCTGTTCTATGGCTTCGGATTTTTCGAAGTTAAGTGCATCAAGCTCGGTCTCCCACTGCTTGACATAGTCTTTCACATCCACCTGAATTGGTTGCCATTTCGGTCACGTACTGCTTGATTAGACACTGGAGTTATATACCGGTGAACTGGAGGAATCAAACAGAAACTACAAAAATGTTGTATTTAAGACATTTCTTATGTCGGTCGCCGCCAAAGTCGAACTATACGTATCGAAGCGTCCCTACATAAAGGAGGCGCTCGCAGAAGGCCTCGTGAACTACAGCGCATTAGGAAGAAAAATCTGCACAGAGAAAGATATTGAAAGCCTGGAAGCCGTAAAAGCCGCACTATCAAGATACGAAGACCACGTATCCGAACTAAGAGACGATCGAAGAGAAGAGGTTGTCAAAGTTCTCTCAGAAACCGAACTAGAAGTCAAAACAGGTGTCAAGGTCGTGAAAGCTGAGGCCAAAAACGCTATAATTAACGCTGAAACACAGAGCGGCCACACATCCGTTCTTTCCGGAAACGGAATGGCATTAATCAGTCTAGAAAGCCCTGAAAAACTTGAGGAAACTCCTGGCGTACTAGAGTTCATCCTTTCCTCTCTAGCGGCCGAAGGAATCAACGTAGACCACATGATCTCATGTAGAGAGGACACACATCTGGTGGTGGGCGGATCACAAGCCTCCGAAGCTTTAGAGGTCCTGAGACAGAGAATCAGGTAAAATAAGTATTTTCGTGTCTTAGATTTTTCGTGGATCCGGACAAGCTCTATAACAGGGCAGTAGATGAAGTCTCCTCCAAGGCAGATATTGCGGTCGGCCCTATAGCGGGGTTCGCGTACCAGAACTTAGACTACTCCGAACTGGAAAAAATGGGCTGGGATAAACCTGCGCATGCTATTGTTTCCTTCAGTATTTCAAGAGCTTCTATGGAGGCTGCAGAAATGGTTAGAGAAGATCCCTCGCTAGGCGAGAAAGCAGGCTGGGCGTTTGCCACAGTTACTTTGGCCGGGCTTTACCGTGAATTTGAAATGAACTCGGCTCCTGATCCTCTGGATATGGTCGCTAACTATGCAGGTTGGTTAGGCGCAGTCAGATATGAAATGTACGAATTAGAGGATAATTTAAGAGAACCTGAACTAGACTAGATTTCGTTTAAGAGTCTCTAGAAGCTTTCTGGCGTTTTCAACGGTTTTTTCTTCCTTATCGAAAGGCGGTGCGACTTCAACAAGGTCTGCATGATCTGGTTTGACTGTTTCTATGGCTTTTTTTGCCTCGTCCAGTGATAGTTCTCCGTCGGGATAGCCGGTGCCTGGAGCCAGCTCCTGTGTAAGTACGTCTATATCGATGGAAAGGTACACTGGTTGTTCGCTGGAATTGAACTCTCGAAGGAAGTCTTGAAGTTCATCAGCTTTGAACACTCTCACATCCCGATCATCTAAGAACTCTTTTTCGTCATTATCAATCTTTGTAACGCCGACAAACCATATTTCATCTTCTGAAAACCTATTTTCAAGCAGTTCACGAACGACAACATCGTGGGAAACATGATCGTCGATTTTCTGCTTTAGATCTAAATGCGAGTCAAGCCAGACAATCTGAAGATCAGGATAATCCTGCTTCAAAGCTTTGATAACCGGAAATGAGACAGAATGATCTCCGCCTATTGAGAGAAGAGGTCTTCCGTATTCTATAAGATCCTGCGTATTTTCCTCAATCCTTCTATGCGTTCTCTTCAGATTGAATTCGTCAGGGAAAACTTCATCGATTAAGATTTTATTTTCAAAGCTGAAATCCTCGAGAATTGTTTCTGGAGCTTTCAAAGTTCCCTTTCTTGGGTTTCTGTGGATTCCCATATCTGAGGGAAGTTTCTGTACTAAGATGTCTGATTCTTCCGGAGAATTTACTTTCATATTAGGATATCTGTGTGAGTTATTGTAGTCAAAACTCAAAATAGGTTCGGACCCGGAGGGATTTGAACCCTCGACAACGAGATTAGAAGTCTCGCGCTCTGTCCGGGCTGAGCTACGGGCCCTTACAAACTTCTTTCAGTTCCGTAAACCGGAACTTTGTTCTAAGCCAGTATTCCCATGTGCAGTGCGATCTCAAGCACCACGATACCTACTGAGAAGGCGATAACCGACTTAGGATCAACTTCAATTCCTTCGTCGCCCTCGTAGTACTGGACTAGTCCTCCCTGGCTGGAAGGCATCTGCACCTGATTGTCTTTGGCCATACAAAGGTAGGGGGCTGAAACCTTCAAAAAGGTTGTTTCAGCTTTAGAGTGAAAAACGGGTGGAGAAGGTAGTAAGCCCGATTCTGTTTCTGCGGTCGAATTTAACTCCGGCACACGCTAGGTGTACGCTGCACCCGATTTTTCAGGGCTTGCCACACGGTTCGGACCACGTTTCAACGCTCCCCATCGAAACCTCTCCCAGAGAGGGGTCATAGTATAATCGAATGGGACGTGTCGTTTCTGCTGCCCACGGCCATAACTACACCCGCAATTAAGCGAGCTTACGCTTAGGCCGGTTCCTCCCGGGACACAGATATTGGCATCTGCTCCGTACAATATGTGGTCGGGACTTTCCTCACTCAACGCTCTCATTTGAGACCTGCGTCAGCGGGATCGACCACACCTTCTCCACACCATTAATAGAGGCGGAAAAGTTTTAACTCAAACCTACCTCTGCTCATCCTCAATATTCTCGATATGTGGTTCGACCAGATATGTGTTCGCCTTCTTTTTCTTCTTCACAAGACTTCTAGAATGAAGCTCGTTTACAGCATTAGAAACAGTAGCTTTAGAAACATTCAGCTTAGAAGGAAGATCGCTTTGTAACTCGGGCTCATCTAAAACGGTTTCAAGAGTTTCCTCGGCTCTTCTTGAAAGCCCTATATTATCGATCTTGAGATCGGGTCCTTCTTCCAGCGTTTCCTGACCGAGCTTTAACTTCAATTTCCTAATATACCATCCTGAGACGCCTAGCAAGGCCAAAGATGCACCTAGGAACATGTAGATTAGTGGTGCTATCTGTGCCTCAGGAAACGGTGCGGCCATATTACAATCCTTTTAGAAAAAGAGAATTAAGAGTTAAGGGAGCCCGAGTTCTGAACCCGTGGAAGAACCCGAATCCTCCTGTTTAGAGGTTTTGGAACTTTCTGTCAACTGCTTCAACTCGTTTGTAAGTTTCTCAGCTTTTTTCTTCACTTCTTCAGCTTCTTTACTTAGGTTCTCAGTTTCTGAGGTCTTGTTTTCCATCCCTTCAACGGTTTTCTTCGTCCTGTTCAACAGTTTCTCGGTTTTATTCGCGTTCTCAGGAACAATACTTTCCGATTTGTTAACCGGTTGTCCTGAGATGTTTTTCGCTGTTTCAACCGCTTTTCCAGTCCTGTTCGCCAGTCTTTCCGACTTGTTTTCTAACTTTCCTGCGGCTTTCTCCGACTTTTCCCTGATCTTTTCTGTCAGGTTTTCAATCTTCTCTGCAGGCTTGCCAGGATTTTCAGGCCGTCCTACATCTTTTCTAGGCCCTTTCGCAGCCTTATTGGCTCTGTTCAAACTGTTCTCTATGGCGTTTCTCAATCCTTTCTTTGCCTGTTCCGGAGCGTTTTTCTCCACTCTCTGCAGTACTTCTACCTGTTTCCGCGTAACATTATCCAGTTTAGAGGATAGCTCTGTCGAGTTAGCTTTCTCCGCAGCATCCATCGACTTATTCAGGCCTTCACTGTACTGCTCCATCAAATCTTCTGCTTCCTGAGTTCTGTTCTTTTCTATCAGTTTCCTGGCTTCTGCCAGTCTTTCCTCGGCGTGGTTCGCCCTAACCTTGGCTTCGAGCTCGGAACTTCCGACAACAGGAAGTGATGCGACCGTTAACTCAAGTGATTCAGAGAAACGGTCGAAGCTGTAGAAAAGATCTCCTGGTGTGGAACCTGGATCCATTATTGCGGGCTGCGCTGCAGCTCCTCCCACCATTACAAGCAGCGAAAATCCAACTATCAAGCTTTTCTTCATTATTTTTCACCTCAAAGATTCTTTCTCCAAATTTAAATCACTGGTTTTTTAGGCCCGGATTGCCCGGGCCGACTTGTCTTTGTGCGTGTAACTAGGGTTGTCGCAACATTCAGCATTCCTCTCGATCATACTGGCTGTCCCTTTCAAGCCGTGTCTGGTCTTGAGTACGGCTATTCTCTGCTTCTCACCGCATTCACGGCAGACAAACTCTGTCTTATTCACCTTAAGTCACCTCAACTCTACTCCGGCCGAAACATCCGATTCGGAGCTAACCGAATCTTCTCCTACTTCGGCGTTAAGCGAAGTCTCTGCTTTTACCTCAGCTTTTGAACCATTACTATCTTCGGAACTTTCTGACTCGGCTTCTGCTTCAAGCCTGAACTTGAGCTCTGTTTCTGAATCAGCTTTCTCAACTTCAACCTCGAACTCTTCAGACTCGGGAACTGTAACTTTGATCTGTCCTTCTGCATCCGTCTTGCCTACTACCTCTCCGTTGACCTCGACCTCTGCATTTTCGACAGCGGTGCCGTTTCTCTCAACTATTACTGAAACGTTCTGGTTTGCTGAGACATTACCTTCAACTCTTGCCTCGATCTCTGCCTGTGCCTCGGTTTCTTCACTGTCTCCTACAAAGATGTTCTTCACAAAGTCGACGATAGTCTCTCCGTCCTTCTTTACTTCATGCTTCACTGTCTTAGTTCCGTTCTCTACATTTACGGAATGATTAACTTGGGCTCCTGCTGAAGCCTTCGCGGACTTACCTTTCTCCGCCTTATCTCTGTTCGAAGGTCCAACGTCAACGTTCGCGTTAGCCTTCGCGTCAACCTTCTTCTCTACGGATGTAAGTCTCTGCTCTATCTGTGCAAGCCTGTCACTTATCGAATTCAACTTGCTCATAATCGAACCGAATACTCCTGAACTTGTGGAAGCCTTTGCCTCCACCTGTGCGTCTGTACTTGTTTGTTGTGCGGCTGCCGGCGCTGTAAAACCAACCAGCATCAGTGCCGCGACCAGTAGTGTCGTGTGTCTTTCCATTTTCGAGTCACCGAGAGAGAAAAAGGCTGAGAAGCCTTAAATGGCGTTTCCAGAAACGAACGTTCAATTCCGTTAAATTTCCGTTCAATAGGGTTTAACAAGGAGGAATAGGTGTTCAGTTTCGTTTATTATGGCCCGATATTAATGCTTGAAATCATCTTGAACTTAGCGAATTTTCTACCCATTCAATAAAACCTTCTTGATATGTTTCAAAGAGCGTGTCTATCATTCTAACTATTTCTTCTTCGGAGACCTCTTTCTCTATTTCTGTCTCGTTTTTTGGATCATGGGACTCAATATCATGAGCGAACTTATTTCGGGCAGTGTTTAATCGTTTCAAGGTGCCGTAAAGAGGATCCTCTATTATACCAAGTTGTCGAAAAATGTCTAGCTTGTCTGAGTAACTGAGATTTTGAAGTTCTTCTTGCTCTTTTTCGCTTATCAGATTGTTGTTCTCTCTAAATCTGTTTAGTGTGCCAAGCCAGAAATCCATAACTGATTCTGCGTAAATGTTTGATGCAATAATTCCCATCCTGCCAAATCCATTTTGATATAGTCTACCTACTTTGGCTGGAAACCAGTTTCTAGGCTTCCCACCTAGGTCTTTTAGATATTCTTCAGCATCTATTTGGGAGTTTTGAAAAATTTCTTCGAATTCTTCCTTATTAGCTTCAACGAACTCTTCTGTATACTTAGAAGAAATCTCTTTGTCCTTATCCATAAGTTAAAGGCAAAATGAAAATAGTTCATATTCTTTTTCGGTTCGACACACTGTTCAACCGGTTCCAACACTCAAGCACTAATGTTAGAGCTCAAGCTGGTGGCAACCAATTGATTGGTTGGAACCCACGTTTAGTAGTGGTCGGCTGAAAGTCTCGTTGCCTTGACTCGTACACCGCCACTCTATCAAACCCGTCTTCTACGGGAGTGGAAACGGTCTCTTTTAGAGGGAGCTTTCAAGCTTAGATGCTTTCAGCTCTTACGCTCGTGAGGCGTGGCTACTCGGCACCGCCCTTCCGGACGACCGATACACCAGAGGCCTCAATCCGGGGTTCCTTTCGTACTGTCCGGACTTTCCTCTCAGACCATTAAACACTTCTAGCAGATAGCAACAGATCTGTCTCACGACGATCTAAACCCAGCTCACGATCCGTTTTAATAGGTGAACACCCTCACCCTTGGCTGCGGTTGCACAGCCAGGATACGGAGAGCCGACATCGAAGTAACAAGCCTAGGGGTCGATGTGAGCTCGCGCCCTAGACAATCCAGTTATCCCTTGAGTACCTTTTCTGTCATACCTGAGCCTCACTACTTGGCTACAGGGGTTCGCTAGACCACGCTTTCGCGCCTGGTCCCCGTACTGATGAAGGACCAGTCAAGCAGGCTTTTATTCTTGTACTCTACGTCCGATTTCTGACCGGACTGAGCCTACTGTTGGACCCGTCTGATTGATTATCAGACGGATACCGCCCCAGTTAAACTGCCCAGCTGAAGCTGTCCCTCCGTAGAGGTGAGCCGCGGGGTTCCAAGAGGTTAGTGTCCCATGGTCGACTGGGCGACATGCTAGCGCATG
>JBEQBQ010000026.1:0-8297 GCA_041639695.1 Candidatus Nanohaloarchaea archaeon | reverse complement strand
GATTTGAGTTTTCCGCCTCACGGCATGGCTTCTATCGATGGAAAGTTTCTCGAACTGAATGTCCGTGAACAAGTTGAGGGGGAGCCGAAGCACTAACTTAATAAACATGCATAAGTTATGAATCTTCTATGCCGAGGAAGACCATCTCCTTGCCAGAAGACCTCGCAGACTTTGTGGATGAGAACCACATTAACCTTTCAAGATTCGTACAGGACAAGCTAAGAGAGCTCGCAGAGTCCGAAAACGAGGAAGAAGATCTCTCCGAAGAACAAGCCAAGGAAATCGCGAAAAAACTCGAAAAACTCGGCTATCTAGACAGGTAAAAACTATATTATGAAAGTATTCGGAATAGATGCCGCGACATGGGACATGATAAAACCGTATAGGGACGAACTACCCAACTTCGACCGTTTAATGGAAGAATGTGACTACAAAACTGTTACGGTCGAGGAAACACCTAAATCCGCGCCACTCTGGACATCAATCTTCACAGGTTTAAGACAGAGCGAGCACGGACACAAAGACTTTGTGGTAGACGACGAACTCCAGAAAAGAGAGGACATCGACGGAACGTTCGTATGGGAAGAACTGGAAAACGTTGACTCCAAAATCTTACAGGTTCCTGCGGTCATTCCACCGATCAACTACAACACAAGTTACGAACCGGAAGGCTTCGGTGTCTCCTCAGACCTAGAAGAACTGGAAGCCGACAGAAAGAAACTTATACAAAAATCGAAGGAAGTACTCGAAGAAGACCCAGAATTTTTCGCGGTAGTTTTCATGCAGCTTGACAGGGTAAGCCATTTCTACTGGAACGACAAAGAACTGATCCTTGAGTGGTACAAGAAGATGGACGAAGTACTCGGCGAACTACTCGAGTACTACGACTTTGACTCGGATGAGCCTTTAATCGTGCTTTCAGACCATGGTTTTGCGGAACACGGAGAAGGAAGAGTCCAAACTTTGCCAGAGGAAACACCTCACGGAACCCTGGAAGGCGACCACCACGAGGACGCAGTTCTAATCACGAAAAACGTAGATTACGAAATCGATCAACCTGAGGACGTCGGAAAGGCGATCCTCAATCACTTCAACTAATCTTTCTAGAAGGTATCACCACTATGACACTTGAAGCGCCTGTAACACGAGAAGAAATTGAAAACGCACCCACAAAAGCAAAAATAAGGGCTGGAGAAGAAGTCGTCAAGAAAGCCCTAGAAAAATACGACACCGAAAACGTAGTAATCGGTTTCACAGGAGGAAAGGACTCTACATTAACCGCATGGCTCGTCAAACGTGTCTGCGAGGAACACGGCTTCGAAAAACCACGTTTCATGTTCGTGGATCACGGCCAGCACTTCGACGAACTTGAAGACTACGTCAACCGGCTAGCAGACGACTGGGGATTTGATGTAATGGTCGCGAAGAACGAAGACCTTATTGAGAAAGCGGAGAACCCGGGAGACAAGGTACCTGTCGCAGAACTTAACGAAAGAAACCAGAGGGAAGCAGAAAGGGTCGGAGACTACGAAGAAGTGCCTTGGTTGATGGATACAGAGGCCGGAAACCATCTTCTCAAGACCGTTCCTATGAACGAACTGCTAGAGAACCACGGAATTGAAGCTGTGATCAACGGAGTAAGATGGGACGAACACGAATCCAGGGGTGACGAGGACTTTTACAGTCCTAGAAACGATCCTGATCACATCAGGGTTCACCCTATCCTTCAACTGGATGAGAGGGATGTCTGGGATGTTTCCTGGTTCCACATGGTTCCTGACGTAACAGGCATTGACATCGAGGAGTATCCGGAAACGGGAGAGGACTTGCCGGAAGGACTGTCGAAAGACGATATCCCTATAAGTCCTAAGTACTGGGCAGGGTTCAGAAGCCTTGGTTCAGAGGTTTCGACGGAGAAAAGCGAGGAAGAACCTGCTTGGTTACAGGATGTCGAGAACACGAAGGAAAGAGCCGGCAGAGCCCAGAACAAGGACGATAAAGAGATCATGGACAAGCTTCGCGAGCTCGGATACATGTAGAGTTGTGAATATTTTTCTCTACAATAATCCTGTCTCTATTCTTCTTTTTTAACTGTGTTTTTCTAAACTAGATCTATGAAACTGAAACTTGCTGCCTTTTTAGCTCTTGTAGTCGTGGCTTCAGGATGTATAGGTTCTTCACAGACTCCAGAACAAAAACTTGATTCTCTAACATCTAAAGCAAATACTTCAACGTACCATATTACGTATGCCGTGGAGCTTGGAGGGTCTGAAGCCCTCTCTGGCTTGGTAGGAAGCCCTGAAATATACAGTCTTAACGGAGACACAAAACGTGTAACAACCACGAACATTTTAGGCTCAGAAACAACCTCGGCAACCTACAAAAAAGACGGAATGACGGTTCACTGCACAGAATCATCTTTCGCGCTTTCTGAAGGGCTCAGCTGCAACAAAGGAGAGTCCTCATCAACTACTCAGACGCCATCTGAAATGCTGGAAGACATGCCGCGAATATCGGTCAACGAAACCGGTACAAGAACTGTAGCAGATAGGAAATGCACGATGTTCGAACTCAAAGCGTCAGAAAACACCACGACGTATACTGAAGATGTCAACGGCACTATGAATCTTTGTGTCGACGACAAGAAAGGCTACGTAGCATCCATGGGCATAAACATCACGACAAGCTCCGAACTAACGTCCGGAGAAACAAGAAACGCAATCAGGATGTATGTCAAAGATTATAGCTCTGAAGTAACTGAGCAGGATCTAGAGATACCTGTAAACACGATGGTATCGCTAAACTGCGATCCTTTCCACGCAAACGTAACCTCGCTCGGTTACTCCGGCGAAGCGAAGCTTGAACTGGCCGGAACCAACCAGACAATAAGCCTGGATGAAGGGGAAGAAAGAAGGATTGAGCTAGACACTTCGAAGCGAAGCAACTACAACACGGAAGTAACGGTTTACGCCGGCGGTAAGGTAAGCTCTGACAGCTGTACAAACGTAGGAGGCTTCATTAACGAGTAAAAACCCTTCTTTTTATTTCAGTTTTTTAACGGTCTCTCTTATAGCTTGCTCGGAGCTTTTCGAGGGCCTCCATCCCTCCTCTTTCAGCTTTTCTATCTCAAGCCTCATCTCCGGCACATCCCCGTCCCAGCCTTTTCTGCCGCCGGTGTAGGAGAAATCAGGTTCTAGACTCATCTCGTCGGATACAACTTCCGCAATTCTTGTAACATCGATAGCATCCTCGTTCCCGATGTTAAACACGGTTTCCTCAGAAGTCCATGCGGCAATAATTCCCTCTACCGTATCCTCTACGTGAATATACGATTTTTTCTGCCTTCCATCCCCGAGTATCTCAAGCTCCTCGGGATTTTCCTTCAGTTTTTGAACGAAGTCGTACGTAACGCCTTTCTCAGCTCTTCCGCCTACAATATTCGCTAGACGTACAATTGTGACATCTAGGTCGAGTATCTGCTGGTAGACTTGGCACATGTGTTCTCCGCCGGCTTTGGTTGCGCCGTACATCGAGATAGGGTCAAAGTTTGCGGTCTCAGGCGTAGGAATCTCACATTCCTCGCCGTAAACTACGGAAGAAGAGGCAAATACGAGCTGTTCGACATTAGATTTTTTGCAAGCATCTAAAACTGATTTTGTTCCTTCCAGGTTTTCTTCAAAGTCTTTCTCCCGGTCTTCAGGAAAGGTATTGACCTTGGGGTTAGCGGCTAAATGGAAAACTGCTTCAATCTCTTCCAGAACCGTCTCCAATCTCTCCCTGTTTTTTACATCAACTTCAACGAACTCGGCTTTTTCCGGCACCAGGTCTTTTTTACCGGAGGAGAGGTTGTCCAAAACAACAACTTCATGATTTTCTAAGAGTTTCTCTGTCAAATGTGAGCCTATGAATCCTGCTCCGCCGGTGACCGCTAGCTTCATACCGCTATTTTGTCCCTAGACGGTTTAAAATCTGCTTACCCAGTATTTGATGATGGCTAAGAAACGTGTCTCCCTGACTATAGAGGAAGATATTGTTGAAAAGATTGATTCGGAGGCTGAGGAAAGACAGCTTAACCGTTCCCAGACGGTAGAAAAGATAGTGGAGAAGTACTTCGGGGAGAGAGGGATCGATACAGCAGTGATTTTCTGCGGCGATCCTGAAGCCAAAAGTCTTGAACTACATAACGGCAAGCCAATTCTCTCACACATACTAGATCACCTGGCCGAAGAAGGTGTAAGCCGGGCTATACTTCTTTCAGGTAAAAATAAAGAGATCGAAGAGAGTTTCGGCTCCGATTACAGCGGTCTCGCACTGGAGTATATTGAGGATGAGCCGGAAGGTACAGCTGCAGCCCTTAGAAAGATCGAGGGTAAGGTAGAAGGAGAGTTCGCTGCCTTAAACGGACATGTGATCGCTGATGTCGATCTCGATGAAATGCTAAGGTTCCACAGGGAGGAAAACTCTGTGGCAACTATCGCGTTAACCTCTGTTGAAGAACCGTCGAGTTACGGTGTTGCAAGGTTGAAAGGCCGGAAGATACTTGGTTTTGTGGAGAAGCCTGAAAGGGGTGAGGAGCCTTCCCGTTTGATTAACGCAGGCACATACATTTTCGGGCCTGAAATCTTCTCCATGCTTGGGGAAGAGAGTGTTGAGGAGGTCTTTGAGAATCTTGCTGATCAAAGACAGCTTTCCGGTTATATCTATGGTGGCGAGTGGCGTAGCTGGGATTAAATAGATCTTACAAGCTTTCGTTCGAGCGCCATCGCTTCTTCCGAAATAAATTCCTCGAACACCATTCCTAGATTGTAGAGCAGTGATGCCGCCATACCGGTTGCTAGATGTGCCTTTACCGGGCCAAGAAAGTTTAGCTGAAATGCAGCTGCTACAGGTATTAGTGCGGCGATGTAGTGCACCATGCTTAGAACCATAATGTCTTTCTCCTCGTAGTCGGGTGTGCCTAGCGCCTTCCGGTATGCAATTATTGATAGTATTCCAAATCCTAGGACTGCGCCAAAGCCGTACGAAAGCGCTTCTATGAGTGTTGGAAGCCCGAATGCTTTGATTAGCGCGGCGCCTGATCCCCAGAATGCTATCGTGAAGCCGTACGCCCGGGATTCCTTTGCGAGGGTTGATCTAAGAAAATTGTTTCTCATGGTAATTGTTTCCGTTCGGGCATTAAAGAAGATTTTATAAGTAATATCGTAATACATCGTAATATGGGTATAAGTGGTGCCCGGATAGTAGACGGGAAACAAAAGAAACAACTCTGGAAAGAAGTAGGAATACGGGACGAACATACAGAAGAAGATCCTCACCCTGTGGCCGAATACCTGCAAGAACCAAAAAGAAACACGAAAGAACAGATAATTCTGCCCTCCTCAGAAGAAATACCGGGCAGAAATAACTCAATCTGCTCTCTGGACAGAATAGACAAACCACCACACTATACTAAAGAGAATATCTGGTGGAAAAATAATACGGGCGACTACGAAGTAGAAACAGAAGATTCTAAAGGCCACAACCACAGAACCATGTCGGTTTATAGAGAACACGGAGTGATACCTCGGGAAAACGACCGGCCATGGAAACAAACTCTTGAAGAGATGTTTAACAGAACAGCTAGGCGCATAAAAATAGATGATAAGGTTTCAGATGACCTCGCTATATTTGTCGGTCTGAACCAGGTTCCGGAGCACCACCATGTAGTAGCTTCGGATATCGACGGAGGGGCAGGCGAGGCTTTGGATGACCTCAAACAGTTAGACAACTTTGCTCTCTACGATATCTCTGACGACTACAGCTTCCAAGATCCTGACTACGTTGAAATAGGGGATGCGAGGGGAGAGATAGGACTAGAGCCATACATTAGCACGTAAGATAAAAGACTCAAGCCAAAATAATGCTATAATAGAGGCAACTAAAATAATGGAACGAGCACTAATTACAGGAGGAGCAGGATTTATAGGTTCAAACATCGCAGAACTACTGATCGAAGAAGGCTACGAAGTAGTAGTACTTGACAGCCTTTACCTAGGTTCGGAGGACAACCTGTCCGAGATCAGGGAGGAAATTGAGTTTGTCAAAGGATCAGTAACCGATATGGAAGCTGTTGAAGAAGCAATACAAGGATGCGATGTGGTTTTCCATCAGGCTGCAAGAAGTTCGAGCCCGATGCATAAAGAAGAGCCGGCGGAAGGATTAAGAATCAACGTCGAGGGCTTCATAAACACTATAGAGGCTGCAAAAGATGAAGAAGTCGAGAAAATAGTTTACGCCTCCACAAGCTCGATGTACGGCAGCGTCGAACCACCTCACAAAGAAGATTCGGGGGAGCACCCGACAAATCTTTATACCGCCTCCAAAATGTCGAGAGAGCTTTACGCCAAGGTCTATTCTCAGCAGACCGATATTAACTTCACAGGTCTCAGATACTTCTCAGTCTACGGTCCACATGAAAAAGCAAAGGACAAGTACGCCAACGTCCTCACCCAGTTTATGTGGAAGATGCTTGAAGGAGAACAACCTGTTATATGGGGAGACGGAACCCAGACAAGAGATTTCACATACGTCAAAGACATCGCAAGAGCCAACCTCTTGGCTGCAGAGAACAAGAGCGAAGAAGTCAACGGCGAATACTTCAATATTGGAACAGGAAGAGATGTCTCATTCAACACGCTCGTAGAAAAATTGAACGAAACACTAGGGACTGAAATAGAGCCAAAACATATCGAACACCCCAGAGACAATCCGGTGATGGCGACAAAAGCCGATTACTCGAGAGCAAAGGAAAAGCTTGGCTACGAACCTGAATACAGCTTTGAAGAGGGCTTAAAGGAAACGGCAGAGTTCTACCGGCAAAACAGATAAGAGTCTTAACCAGGAAATATGCACAGGTGTCTAGAAAATGGGAAGAATCGAAAAGCCCTGGGGATATGAAGACCAGGTATTGATGACACAGGTTGACGTCGGAGAAAAGCAAGGAATGTTAGGAATAAGAAAACTGGCAATCAACGCCGACGAAATGACTTCTTACGCCAAACACGAAGAGCAGGCAGATATCGTCTATCTGGAGAAAGGCGAGGTAACAATCAGGAAGGAGGGAGGCCTCGAGGAGCTGGAGAAAGGAAATGCGGTAGTCATCAGGTCGGGAGAAAAACACCAGCTTCAGAACATAGGGACAGAAGTGGCAGAAGTACTAGAAATATCGTTCCCTTACAAGCCAGAGGATCTCGAAAGAATAGAAGATCCTTACAACGAGGAAAGAGAGGATTAGAGGAAAAGAACAAGTCCTAGCGCCACCACAAGCACCTCAACCGAGACAAGGATCAGGGTTATCTGCCTCTCCGTAAACCCTCTTTTCATTAAAGGAATTGTTAAGGAGTAGTTCTTGTCGTGCTGAGGCTCCAGTTCTCCATTTTGTTTTAGAGTTCCCCATGAATGTGCGTTAAAACCGCTTCTTGCGCTAAGCAGAAACTCGACATACCAGGGTGCGAATATGAATGCTCCAAACTTCTCTATGTTTCCTATAACCATCGATGCAAAAAGTGCAGCTCCTGCCAGATACGTAAGCGAGTCTCCGGGTAGTATGGAAGCAGGATAGGAATTGTACCAGAGGAACGCGGCAAGACAGGAGGATGCAGATAATGCTATCAGCGCTGCCTCGATTCTGCCGTTAGCCAGTGCAAATATAGCTAGCCCTAAACTTGCTACAAGGCTCATGGCTGTTGACAAACCGTTCATGCCCGCAAGCATGTTTACAACGTTAGAAACAAAAAGCAATCCTAAGGGTAGAAGCACCAAGGGATAGAGTAGCCCCCAGTTCACTATACCTATCAAGGGAAGTGTCATTTCCCATGAGCCGGCACCTACAGCAATCAACGGAAGGGCTGCTGGCAATACGAAAAGCATTTTTGGAATCTGGGAAAGCCCGGTTCTATGGATCATCGAATCATTCTTATCCTCTGAAAAACGGAGAACAAAACGTTCAACAAAATGCGTCGTATCTGTTTCGAGTTCTATCTGGACCTCCTCCTCTACATGCTCCCTTACAAGTTTCTGGAGATCGATATGTATATCGTCTATCAAACCGATCAACGCAATTATGGTTACAGAGTTTAGAGCTGCTAATACCAAGGCCAAGTTAATACTTGTAGTGCCGAAAAGCTGGTTAGAACCTATGAAGCTTGTAACTGCGACTATAAAACCAAAAAGGACAACTAGGCCGCCTGAAGTAGGTAGTTTCGGTCTATCCGCTTTTTGCTGGTCTATACCGTAAATACCTGACGACATCAGGTAAG
>JBEQBQ010000025.1:6749-8632 GCA_041639695.1 Candidatus Nanohaloarchaea archaeon | reverse complement strand
TAAACGCGCCTAGAAAGGTCTACGAGGACCCTGTGGAAAAAGGAATACTGTTCAGCGATAAAGAGGACGGCAAACACTACCTGTCCGACCTTAATTATGGCGATCTGGACAACGACTCTTTCCTTGAGGCGGGCGTCGGAAGATATCCCTCCAATACTTTAACCGCCTCGAAACTATTCCACAGATCTCTAGAAAGAGAAGTAGGAGGTAAAGCTGTTTTAGGTTCTGAATACTTGCACGAGGAATGGCCTGTAGTACTCACAACCTTTGGAGGAGGTCTTAGACATGGAAGCAGCGTTGAAAACGTTTTAAGGAAAGAGGGCTACAACACCACGCATTTTGTGGAGAGAAGGGCCGAACCTTTACAGACTCTGTATAGTTTGACTCCTTCCGGTATCTCGACCTTCCTGAAAAACACGGATAGAGCTAAAAGCTTTCTTGACTCCGTAGGTTCTTCGGCAGGTAGTATGGCCAAAACCGGTTTAACAGTGATTAGAGGTCTGAAGTTCGCGGAAGAAGGCTTGGAAATGCTTTACGAGTACAAGTGGCGTGACTACGAATTTGATTTGGACAGAGGTCTGAAACGTATGGAGGATTGGGAAGTTCCTCTAGGCAAAACCCCTACGGAGGTAATCCAGAAAGGTGTGGTCCAGGTTTTCTACAACTTTTTGTGGCCTGAAAGCCATCCTAAGCTTGAGAAACAAGGTTTTCTAGGTGAAACCAGGGGGTCGGACATAATCTACTTCCAAGGGGTTGGAAACAGTTCAGAATGGAAGCTACCGTCCAACAACAAGTACAACGTAAGTGTCGGTCCTTCTGACATACCTGAGCTGGAGAGGCCTATTGTCTGGGACTCGACTTTTATGGCAGGTAAAAAAGATGCGGAGATGAGATCTAAGTTTATCGAGAAAGGTGCTTCAGCCCACCTAGGCTTCTCAACAGTAAACTATGCGGCTTTCTCCTCCATAATTGATTCAGAGTTCTTTAAGAAAGGTAAAAACCTCGGTACCTCACTAAGACTTTCCGTTAACTCTTTGAGAGAAACAGGTCTGGTTTACAACCCGACTTCCTTCCATAAGAACGGTGTGAAAAAGAAAATGGAGAGTTCTCTTTCTTTGATGGGTAATCCTGAGATGCCGAAAGATCCTATAGACTCAAAATACTTCGAGTTTTCGAAAAGCTGTGGAAACGGAGTCTGTACGTTAAATGCAAGTCTTAGACCTGAGATAGAGTTTGATTCTAGTACTGTAAGGTATAACTCTTCTTCTGAACTGGTTGAACCCGGGATGCCTATAACACCGTTATATTCCTTCTCGGAGAAAACACCAGGCCAAATAACCCAGGTAGAAACAAAATCCAGCTACTCAGAACCCCGAGAAATCAAGGTTCCTAAAGCCGAACTCCTAACCACCTCAGGCAACTACGTAAACATCTCCAGAAAAGAAGGAGAGTTCCCTACCGTAAGATCTAACTCTAGCAGAAAAGAAGGTTTTCGTTTTGTACAAAGCGGCATGATTAGAACCGGTGAAGGCTTTAGAATAGTAATAAACGCATCTGTAGAAATCAAATACGAATCACCTGTAACTATTTCCGTAGAACCAGATTCTACGCCTAAGACTGAAGTTTACTCGAACAGTTCACGTAAAGCCGTGCTGGCCTACAGAATTAACGGTGAGAGAACTTCTAGAGAAATAGTTCTGGATGAAGGCGTCAATACCTTCGATCTACCTAAGTTGAAGCCCGGTATTCATAGTGTTAAGGCAGCGGTTATCTACGACGATCGGGCTGTTGAGACATCGAAGAAGTTTAGGGGGGAAAGACAACCGGAAGTCAAAGTCCTCGGTTCTGTAAAGGAAGCTAAAACCACAGGGATAGAAGTCTTG
>JBEQBQ010000025.1:0-6739 GCA_041639695.1 Candidatus Nanohaloarchaea archaeon | reverse complement strand
AAAGTTAATCCAGAACTAGGTTCGGACCTGATCTTTTCACCTCTGGAAAAAGAACGAAAGACTGTAAGTCTTGAGCCAGGTGAGTCGGAAAGTATTGGTTTTAGTGTTGTAGGTTTGAAAGAAGGTATCTCAAGTTTTGAGGTTTTGAATCAGAGCTTCCAGTTGAAACAGGCGGGTGCTGACCGAGAAAAGATGTCTAAAAGCTTTTCAGGTATTCATAGGTCGGTTTCTTCTGGAGCCACAGAACTCAACTTCAGATCTAACAGCAGTTCCGAAACAGGTTCAATACGGAGCCCAGGATTTGAATTAAGTTATAGAAAAACCTCTGGAAAGACTGTTTACCGGTTTAGGACACCTAGCTATACCGTATCCAGGATTGAAGGTTTGAAGCAGGTCTACAGGGTAAGCACTGATTCCGGAAGCGCTGAACTTGTGAAGAACTCTGGTTTAAGTTGGAGAAATGAAGGTCTTGAGAGGAAGAAGGTTCTTGAATTGGTTGGAACAGCTGAGGAAGAATTTTCTAAGCTGGATAAGTTTAGGCGAGCCGTGTCAGTACACGGAAGACCGAGCTAAATACGGAATAAGTGATTCTTCCTATTGTTAGTATGATTGCGATTGTGAAGTGGGCAAGTGCTTTCTCCCATCTTCTTGCTGGATCTTCGTAATTGGTTCCTGGGTCGTGACTCACTTGACTCACTACTCGAACAGGAAGCCTTAAAATATGAGGTATTATTACTCCTCGATAACCCTTATTATGAATTAAACCCCTATGTTTCCACCCGAAATCAGGGGGTCAAGCAAGCATTCTAAGGAATTCTAAAGTATTTTATCGAACTAGAAAAGCTTTGATTTTTCTAAAACGTTTTTCTAGCTGTTCGCTAAACTAAAGAATATTTCTCTAAACTGTAAGAACTTAGTTTGGTTGTCTGTTTTCTCTATATTGTTTCTACCGGTTTCGGTTTAGCTGTATGTTTTAGGCCGCGTTTATCCGGTTTTGCCTCTAAACCACAGACCCCTCGGTTTCGTATGGAGTTATTTTCTAATCTGAGTTCGAGTTTACGTTATAACACCGACATATAATATAACAGTGTTATACCGGTAGGTGGGTGGTTAGGATTAAGTTCCACACGAAAACAGGGGGTGGGGGTTGGTTTTACCCGGGATTCATCTGGAGTATATACTTAAACCTTCGTTTCGAATGGAACCAACAAGGGGGCAAAAACAAATGCACTTCTACGGAGGGGAAAGGTTTTGAGCCAAGGCAACCTGAAGTCGATGTTCTCAGATTACATCGACAAGAAATCATGCTTCAAAAACAAGGATGCACTTACAACCAACTGGAAACCTGACAACATACTACATAGAGACCAGCAGATCAACAACCTCGCATCCATCCTAGCACCAAGCCTCCGAGGAGACGACCCATCAAACGTCTTCATCTACGGTTCCGTAGGAACAGGAAAGACACTTGTTACAAAACACGTTACAGGCGAGTTGAACGATGTCGCCGAAGACGAGGACGTCGACCTAAATATTGTATACATTAACTGCAAGATGAAGAAGGTGGCTGACACAGAGTACCGTTTACTTGCTAAACTTGCAGGTCAGCTAGGAGACGATGTACCAAGCACAGGACTTCCAACTGACGAGGTATACAACCGTTTCTTCGAAGCATTACAGGAACAGAAAGGCGTAGTAATAATTGCATTAGACGAAATCGACGCCTTAGTCAAAAAAGTCGGCGACGAATTCCTTTACAACCTCACAAGAATCAACGACGACTTAGACGAAACAAAAGTATCTATTGTAGGGATCTCGAACGACCTCAACTTCACGGAGTACATGGACTCACGTGTAAAATCTTCGCTTTCGGAAGAAGAGATCATCTTCCCGCCCTATAATGCTATAGAGCTTAGAGAGATCTTAAAGGACAGGGCAGGAAAAGGATTTGTAGAAGACACCTTAGAGGAAGGGGTTATCTCGAAGTGTTCTGCCTTAGCTGCACAGGAGCACGGCGACGCAAGAAGAGCTTTAGACCTTATCAGGGTTGCAGGCGAGTTAGCCGAACGTTCAAGTAGTGAACAGGTCGAAACCGATCACGTGGACCAAGCACAGGAAAAAATTGAGAGAGACCGTGTGGTCGAAACTGTTAGAAACCAGCCTAAACACTCGAAGCTTGTTCTCTATACAATACTCGATATGACGGAAGGGGAGGACGAGATAGCCACAGGCGACGTTTACTCAGAGTACAAAGAGCTTTGCCAAGAAGTAGATGTTTCAAAGCTGACACAGAGAAGGGTTTCCGGACTTATCTCGGAGCTCGACATGCTTGGGGTTATCAACGCCAAAGTAATTTCGAAAGGCCGTTACGGAAGAACCAGACAGATCTCAGTAGATCTCTCGGAAGATATAAGAGGTCAGATCAACGAGCTGGTAGAAGAAAAGTTTTACATATAGGTTTCAGTATTTCGGGGGGAGTATCTAGGTGAATAAGCAAGCACTAAAGCAACTAACTAAAGAAGGCTGTATCGTAGGCAAAGATGCGGCTGAAAAGATAACGGAGGAAGATATAGAGGCGATAAAAAGCCTCGACACAACTCCTATGTATATCTCAGAGGCGATGCTTTCTAACTTGAGGAAAAAGTCCTCCCAGCCCAACGGATCTTCTCAAGCCAAGCCGAACGTATCAACAGTTTCTCAAAAAACTCCAGAACCTAACGGTTCGGAACATGCCTCGAACGGCGGCGTACTTGTTGAGAAGTCAGCTCAAGGGAAAAAACAGTTTCAAGAAGATGAAGAACAGGAAAACAAGGGGCAGAATGACGTGGAAGAAAACAGTGATAAGAGTCGAGAAAAATCTTCGGGTAAGGTAGAGATAATGGACAGCGGGGACAGAAACGACTTGAGAACAAAAGTAGAGGTAATGGATCCTCAGGAGATTGAAAGAGAGAAGAAGGACGTTCCCGAGTTCTTGAAATACTACAACAACCGTTATGAGAAGATGAAAAAACTTCTTATGCGGAGAAAAGAACTACAGTCCGCAACCACGCTCAACCGTTTGGAAAGAAGAAATGAGGGCGAGGACGCATCCGCGATCGGTCTAGTCAAAGACAAGTACTCCACAAACTCAGGTAAGTGGATAGTAGAGCTCGAAGACAAAACCACTACGTTTAAAGCCCTTGTAGATGATAGAGAGGGTGAAAGAATCGTCCAGGACGAAGTGATTGGTGTAATTGGTTCGATGGGTGGCGACATAATCTATGCTAATAACGTTGTAAGGGCGGATCTGCCGATTCCTCAAGGCGTAAATACGACAGAACAGGAAGTTGAGGCCGCATACATCTCCGATCTTCACATGGGATCGAAGGACACGATGCATGACCAGCTCGATAAATTTGCTGAATGGCTTGGCTCAAAAGACGCGAGTAAAGTAGGTTACCTTGTAATTACAGGCGACCTAGTTGAGGGCGTAGGTGTCTACCCGGGTCAGGAAGATGAGCTTAAAGTAAACGATATCTACAACCAGTACGAACTGTTTGAGAACTGGGTCGAAAAAATCCCGGAAAGAATACAGATAATCGCAAGCCCTGGAAACCACGATATAACGAGACTGGAAGAACCGCAGCCAAAACTACCTGAAAAAGTCTTTCCGAAAATTAAAGACTTCAAAAACTTTCACAGGGTTCAGAACCCGCAGATGGTTAGGCTGCATGGAATTAAGTCGAAAGGAATCAAGAACTTGATGTACCACGGCCACAGCTTTGATCCTCACGTCGACCAGATACAGGATCTTAGAGAGAAAGCCTACGAGGAACCTCAACATGTCATGATCGATCTGTTGAAGAGAAGACACTTAGCTCCGACATACGGTTCTAACCAGATGAGTCCTGAAAAAGAAGATTACCTAGTTATAGAGGAGCAGCCGGATGTATTTGTTTCTGGGCACTTCCACAGCCACTGCAACGAAAGCTACAAAGGTGTAAATGTGATTAACTCGTCGAGCTTCCAGGCTCAGACTGATTTCCAGAAACGTGTAGGTCACGAACCTGACCCTGGTAAAGTCACGCTTGTCAACTATAAAAACCGGAATACAAGAGTCAAGAAGTTTGTTTAGGTGTAAAAAATGGATACTGAAGAATACTTTGAAAGAATCTCTGAAGGAACCGATAAAGCTTACGATGTGGCGGAGAAAGCCAGAGATCAGTCGAAGGACCCGGAACAAAGAGTGGATATTCCGGTCGCAACCGACCTACCGGAAAAGGCATCAAGCCTAGTTATCGCCGCAAAGTTCCCAGAACTCGAGGACCAAGGAGTAGCTGAAAGAATTAGAGGGCTAGAAGATGAATACGGTAAGAACGATGAACGTGTCGCGTTTTCGATAGCTAGAGAGATCGCTGAAGGAGATTTCTACGAATTTGAGGACAAAGAACGGGCTTGTAACGCCGGTATCCGTGTAGGGGTATCCTACATGACCGGAGGAATTACTACAGCGCCTCTAGAAGGTATTGGGGAGATAAAAATACGGGAGAACGATGATGGGACAGAGTACCTAGCGGTTTACTACTCCGGACCTATCCGTTCAGCAGGGGGAACTGCCTCTGCGATGTCAGTACTTCTATCAGACTATGTAAGGCTTGGAGTAGGACTTGACGAGTTCAAGCCGTCGGAAACTGTTGTGAAGCGTTACGGTGCCGAGGTAGAGGACTACTACAACAGGGTTACTGCCAAACAGTACAACCCTACAAGAGAGGAGACGGAGATGATCGCGGAAAACGTTCCTATCGAGGTTACAGGAAGCCCTACAGAATCGCTCGATGTCTCAAACTACAAAGACCTGGAAAGGATCGATACTAACAGGATCAGAGGCGGAATGTGTCTAGTATACTTAGACGGACTACCGTTAAAGGCTCCTAAGATCAAGAAACGTATCGAGAAATGGGGTAAAGAGTTCGGGCTGGAGCACTGGGATTGGGTTGGCGACTACCTTGATCTGCAGAAAGAGATCCACTCAAGCGACGATGAAGACGATTCGGACGAAGAAAAGGAAAAGTCAAAGTACACTCCGAGCGACAAGTTCCTAGGCTCCTTAACAGCTGGAAGACCTATTTTCGGCCATCCGGGAAGGAAAGGAGGTTTCCGGTTAAGATACGGCCACTCAAGGACCAACGGCCTGGCCGCATCATCCTTCCATCCCGCAACCATGGAAATAACAGAAAGGTTTATCGCGATAGGAACTCAGTTAAAGGTCGAATATCCCGGAAAAGCGACCGTAGGTACTCCTTGCGATACAATTCATCCGCCGGTAGTCCGCCTCAAAAACGGGGATGTGGTAAAGGTTGAGACACGTGAGAAGGCCCGTGAGCTTGAGAGGAGGGTCGATGAAATCCTTTTCTTAGGCGATATACTTGTTCCTTACGGAGAGTTCGTTGAGAACGGCAAAAAACTTCTGCCTTCACCTTACGTTGAGGAGTGGTGGGAGAAAGAACTCGAAAAGGCTTTAGAAGAGAAAGGTGTTAAGCTTGGCCGCGACTTTACAGAGAGAGACCCTAGCCCTAAGGAAGCCTTCAAGATATCGAAGAAGCTTGATATCCCGATGCATCCGATGTGGACACATCACTGGAGAGAGACCAGCCCGGAAAAGTTCAAGGCGCTTTACCGTTCACTCGAGGAAGGAGAGCTTGAAGGCGAGAAAACCAAGAAAGCACTAGAAGACATACTTGTACAGCATAAGCAGAAAGACGATAAGATCAAGGTAAGGAAGAAAGATCTCAAGGTCATGAAAGGTCTTTTGAGACCTCACGAAGATAATAACGAGAAATTAGAAGAAATCGAATCCTCGCAAGACATTCCTGAGTTTATTGAAGCTGTTTCAGGTATTGAGGTAAGAGATCAGGCCCCTCACTACTTGGGCTCGAGGATGGGAAGACCTGAGAAAGCTGAGAGAAGAACAATCAAAGGCAAACCACAGCTTCTTTTCCCATGCGGAAAGGAAGAAGGCGGAAGGATGAGAAACCTGACAGCTTCGTATCAGAAAGGAACGGTCAACGAAGGAATCGTGCATAACCGGTGTACTGAATGTGAGAGCCTGACTTATTTCTCCTTCTGCCGGAACTGCGGAAGCCCGGCGGACCCGGTCTGGTTCTGCAGCAGCTGCGGCCACGAACACCATGAAGAGGTGGAACAGTGCCGGCAGTGCGGTGACGAAAGAATCAACCGTTACAAATGGACGGATATCGATGTAGAGTCCTTGGTTGACGACGCGATGGACAATCTAGGGATGCGTCACATGCCCGAACTACTGAAATCTGTCAGAGGCATGAGCGGGAAAAATAAACACGTCGAACCTATCGAAAAAGGATTACTGAGACAGAAACACGACCTATACGTTAACAAAGATGGGACCGTGCGTTACGACGCATCCGACATCCCTATGACACACTTTAAACCGAAAGAGATCTCTGTCTCGGTTGAAAAACTCAAGGAAATGGGTTATAATGAAGATGTAGGCGGCGAACCCTTGGAAGACGAGGAACAAGTGGTTGCGTTGAAACCGCAGGACATAGTTATTCCGGATGGCGAAAACACGTTAGCTGCTTCAGACTACTTTGTTAGAGTCGCGAACTTTATTGACGATCTGTTAGAACAGTTCTACGGCCTCGAACCTTACTACAACGTAGAAGAAAAAGAAGACCTTGTAGGCTCTCTGGTAATCGGACTCGCGCCCCACACTTCAGGAGGA
>JBEQBQ010000024.1:0-10076 GCA_041639695.1 Candidatus Nanohaloarchaea archaeon | reverse complement strand
CTTTGAGGGTGATCTCTACAGGGATAACGTAATCAGTTTCAGGAACGGCTACGAACTAAGGCTTCCGTTTCTCGACCACGAACTAATTGAACACGCATTAACAATACCTGAAGAATACAAAGTAAGAGAAGATTACAGGAAGTACGTTCTGCGTAAAGCGGCAGAAAAACTGGGCGTACCGGAAAAGGTTGCGTGGAGGAAGAAGACGGCGGCCCAGTACGGCTCAAACTTCGATAAAGCAATCTCAAGGCTTTCAAAAGACAAAGGCTTCGACCATAAACAGTCATATCTAAACTCTTTCCGTGATAAACCGAACAGGAAGCTTGTCGGTTTAACTTCTGGAGGAAAGGATTCGAACGCCGCAATATACAGGATGAAGAGAAGAAACAACGAAATATCCTGTCTGCTAACTTTGAGATCGAAGAATAAGGATAGCTACATGTTTGACTCAAGGAAAGATAAATCGGCTATAGAGAGGCAGGCTGAAAAGATAGGTGCACCTCTAATTGTTCAGAAGACTGAAGGTGAGAAGGAGGAAGAGCTGGATGATCTTGAGGAGGGTTTGAGGAAAGCGACGGAGAAGTATGGGGTTGAGGGTGTAGTTGCTGGAGCGATAGAATCAACCTATCAACGTGATCGGGTTGAGAAGGTAGCTGAGAAGCTTGGTCTGAAGGTCTTTGCACCTCTCTGGCAGGAAAACCAGGAACGTTACATGAAATGGCTGATCAGGGAAGGTTTTGAGGTAGAGATTACCCGTACTGCAGCTAGAGGCCTCGATGAATCATGGGTCGGCGATACTCTGGATGAGGAGTCTGTTGAGGAGCTGGTTGAGCTCTCGAAAGAGTACGGCTTCAACGCAGCAGGAGAGGGCGGTGAGTACGAGACAGAGGTAACCGGCTTCCCGGGCTAGAACTCCCGGCTATTCAGATCGTACAATTCCTTCAGCGTACCTGTAGGCATCCCCCATGTTATCGAAGCCGTTATCTTGAAGCTCGATGGGTTGACCGAAGCGCCCGGTCAGGTAGTCCTCCGCGTTAAAGAGAGGGTCCTGTGCTTCTTCCGTGATTCTGTAGAGCACTTTGAAGGATGCTCCGTTCTCTTGGTAGGACTAGTCCTTCACGTACAGGGTGCCGCTTCCCTCAGCGTCCAGCTGCCATTCGAAAGGCCTGTTCTTCCTGACGTCCTTTCCTGAATTGACTTGGAGAATTTGTATGAAAAGGTGAAAGGTTCCGGGTTTTATCTGCTTCAGAAGGTCTTGTTTCGAGTTCAGGTCCCAGAGTTTATCCCCTGGATAAGATGTTTTGAGCTGTTCGTTCCTTAACGTGTCCGAAAGTTTAAGTGTTGGAGAAATGGATTAATTTTCTTAGTTTCTCAGTTATCTAGAATGGGTTGGCCAGACGAGGTATTACTCCATAAGCTCAGTATTCTGCCGGGGGAAGACTATGTGTCCTTACAGATATTAGTACTCTGTAAGATCCCAGTCTTCTTCATATCCTAATTCATCAGCTATTTTGTCTAATGAGTCTCCTACAGCTTCATTATATGATGTTTCTTCTTGACTCTGCAATACTTTCAATTCCGGATTATCAGTTCCATCTACAAGTATGGCTTCTGGGGTCGCCAATACTGCCATGTACTCGGGGTCGCGTCTCATACCTTCTTCTATTTGGTCTCTATCTTGTTGTGACCAGTTTTGTTCAAAGTGGTCTCCGTGTCTGTCTATAGTCTTTCGAGTGTGTGTATGGTAGGGCGCTTGATTCCAATCAGGATTTCTGTTTAAGAATGTCTGAACTACTTCTAACGCTTCATCGTCTTCACTAAGGGATGTCTCAGTTCCGGATCCTGTCAAGTAGCCGCCATCGACAATACATTTATTTCCTTCCTGTCTGTAAAGTAATCTTCCAGCAACTTCCTCTTCATAAGCTTTAGCAAAGGCTATCAATTTTTTGGCTTGACCTTGAGGAATAGTAAAGGTACGAGTCATATGTTGTTATTAGTTAGTAACACTTATATTTTTTGTGGAGATGTCTTATCTGTTAATCTAAACCGGGCGGAGAAATCTATATGGTGTAAATGGGCCAGACGGGATTTGAACCCGCGACCACTTGGTTAAGAGCCAAGCGCTCTGCCAGACTGAGCTACCGGCCCAAGCCGGTACAATTGAAAGAGAAGAAAGAAATTTTTTAAGGGAAACCTTTTGGAGGCTTGCCGTCCAGAATGTTGTAAACCGGTCCGAGATCTTCCACTTCGGAAGAGCTATCGTTTTTATGTTCGGTGACGGAAAGGATGTAACTGCCGTCTTCAAGTTCCATGGCTCTAGCGGTAAGCTCTGAATCGTTCCAGCCCTCTCCCGAGTAAACGTCAACAGCTTCGGCACCCGCAATATTACGTATCTCAGAACCTTCGTGTTCTTTCAGATTATCGTAATCTGTTTCCTTTATATCGATTCGAAGATCTAAAGGTCTATCGTAACTTTCTTCTGTTTCTTGCGTTAGAGACATCGATAGCTCTCCTTTCCAGAGTTTTTCAGGGGTTTTCTTCGTGGTGCATCGTTGCGGTGTTGTGTTTCAGTTTTCATTTTTATGGTCAACCTCGAGTTGTTCAGAAACATTAACGAGGCCGATCAAGAACTCTTAGTTGATCGGCATAATAGTAATAGTCGAAATGATAGCGGTCATGCTCTCGGTCATCGAAGAAACGTCAAGTTTGAATGCCGAAAGCATAGAAGTTATACTGTAGCGAATTGTTTTAAATCCTTGTCAGAATCGGATGCTCTTCCGTTCCATAGCCTTCTCAGGGTGAGGATCAACTAGCTGATAGTCGGTATCTTTGATGTCGGCGAACCTTCCGCACTGCGGACATCGATCGTAGCCGTTGTGATCTTCGTCGATAACTTCGGCGTATCCGCAACCGCATTCAAGTTTGGAGTCCATCGGCTGGACGTTTAGGTTGATTCTTTCGAGTATCGTTCCTTTCGAAAAGTAGTTGAACAGTTGCTCAAATCTTTCTGGAGAACACATGGTTCTGTTGACTTTGACGGTCGCCTCTCCGTTAGTCGAGACTCTAGAGAGGTCCTGCATTACTTCGATCAAGACGTTTCCAAGTTTCTTCATTTTTGTATCTACGACCTTTCTGCCACCATGATCAACACTCCCCAGTGTCCTAACATAAATACACGAACTAACAACCTTATTTAAGTTAACGGATCGGAAACCAGAAACACCCGGAATGTTCAGCCGGAACCAAGAATAGTTTAAATACATTCTTTATCGCTCTTTATCTAAATAAACTTTTTTGGAAAGTCTTCAAATCTGTTTAAAACTTTTTATGGCTTTATAGAACTTGAAAGTTCGATAAAATCTATTTCTACCGGAAATAAATAAATTCTGTACTTATTAAATAAGGAACACGGCTTCCGGTTCAAAGTTCGTTGAAATAATGCGGGTTGATGGGTCGATAGAGAATTTTTGATTTGAATGTTATGACATAGGAGAAGGCAAGCTTAGATTTCAGACGAATAGAGGCAGCAAATATCAAAGTAGTTCACAGAGATTGGTTTCGATAATGGAAGGTGTATTAGAAAGCTTAGACGGTATAAGAGTCGGATAGCGGGGGATGGATTTGAACCATCGACCTCCGGGTTATGAGCCCGACGAGCACGCAGTAAAACGCCTCAGAGAGGCAGTTTTGCTCCTGGCTGCTCCACCCCGCTTTTATCTACATACTAAGTTCGGCAGGTGAATCTTTTAAAGTATGACAGCCCTCTTGAAATCCTTCTTATCTAGTGTTCTGTTCAGGTAAGTCTAAAAGCTATGGTGGCCGAAAATATTCTATGAAAGTTCTCGGTGTGGACGAGGCAGGCCGCGGGCCGGTTCTCGGAAGCTTGTTCATAGGCGGCTTCATGGTCGAAGAAGAAAAACTTGAAGAAGTAGAGAACCTAGGAGTCAAAGACTCGAAGAAACTTAGTGATAAAAAAAGAGAACGCCTCGCCGAAGAACTTAGAGAGGTGGGAGAACCATTCCTGAAAGAGATAACTGCGTCCGAAATCGATGATCTTCGTGAAGTAATGTCTTTGAACGAGATCGAGATACAAGGCTTTACCGATGTTATCGAAAGATCGGATGCCGACAAGATTATCGTTGACCTTCCGGAACCGGATGGCGATCGTTTCATCAGGAAGATGAAGAAAGAATTGCCTTCACGTTTCCAGGATCGTGACTTTACTGCTGAACATGAAGCCGATGATAACTTTCCGATTGTTTCCGCAGCATCGATCATCGCGAAAAGTGCTAGAGAAAATCATGTTGATGAGTTGAAGTCGAAGTATGGATACGATTTCAAGTCAGGTTATCCTCACGATAAGCCGACGATCAACTTTCTGGAAAAATTCGTTGAAGAGAAAGGCGAGCTTCCTGAAGAAACCAGGCTTTCATGGAGCACAGCTGAAAGGATTTTGAAGGAGTCGGAGCAGAGCGGTCTCAGTGATTTCTAATCGAAGATGTATGATCCTTTAGGTGTGTTGATATAACCGATTCCGGCTATTTTATTCGGGTGTGTATAGCCACCTATCTGTTCGCAGTTTTCATCCAGTCCTCTGATAGTAGGATCAAAAATTGAGTCTGTGTTTATAACTTGTTCTCTGCCACCGATAACTGTGGGTTCTATCCCCCTTGTGATTCCTCCGTAACGGAAGTGAACCCGTGAATCGCCGACCTGAACCTCGCTGCCATTTCTTCCATCGATAGTCTCCCCTTCAAGAAGATTGTTTTCCGCAAGTAAGGTATATAGTTCTTCCATAACTTCTTCGGTTCTTTCCTGATTTGCTGTCATCGACCTCCTGTTTAGATCTTCATTCCCCGGCTCGAAGACCTGTTCTCCGTCCACGAGCATGTCTTCATCCGGTTCCGGGTAGATCGTCAAGAACTTTTTGGCTCTGTCTGGCTGGTCATCGTCCAGCTTGTTCTGGACGGTTTTGACGGAATCTCTAGCTTTATGGGCGATACTTTCCTCCAACATATACGGTTGAAGTGTTTCTAAGACCTCTCTGCCTGAGTCGGGTCCTGCGGAGATATGTATTTTCCATCCCTGAGCTAGACCGGTAGAAATTCGGAGCCCTCTCCAGTTTCCGTTCTGGCTGTACCATCTCGCAAACTTATCATCTTCTAATTCATACTCTCCCTCTTTTTCAGTGAAGAGCAGTAAATGGTCTAGCCACTCGTTTTCAAGATCCTCCTTAGAGTACTCATCGAATATCCCTTCCGAAAACTCTGTATCGTAGATATATTCTCTGGTATGTTCGCAGATTTCGTGAGGCTCCGGATCGCTTTTTGTTTCTCTTGCGTCGGCTACTGTGTCTCTTATCTCCATCATTATCTCTGTAGGCTCCCAGTTTTGTTCTCCAAGAGAAACTTCTTCGTCTTTCTTCTTCCAGTTCTCCAGATTGTTGAGTAGGTCGCTCCAAGGCGAATGCATTCTTGATAACTTTTTTTACGAGAAATTTGATAAAATTCCTGATAAAACGGTACGGAACAGCGGAATGGTTGGAAAACACAAATAAAAACGTTTAGAAGCGTTAATTTGTGTATGTCGGAAGATTTCGCCAAGGAAGACTTTGAAAGGGTAAGCTGGGAGGAACATGTCGAAAACATGGACGGTATGAAGCAGGAGATCGAGGAGTACTTGAAGGAAAACGATCTCGAGGTTGATGCTGTTGTACCCATCCTTCGTGGCGGAAACTTTCTTGGAACTTATCTGGCCTATAAGTTGAATGTTCTGAGAATAATGCCGGTTCAGTACAAGTACTTTTTCGAGGGAGAAGAAGGAAAGGAGATAGAGCTGAAACAGCTTTCATCTATCGATTCAGATAAGCTTCCTGAAGAGCCGGTCCTGCTTCTTACAGAGGACAACCGCTGCTTTGGAACAACTGCCGGAAAAGCAGCTGAAAACATCAAACAGAAGATTCCGGAAGCAACTATTCTTTACGCAGCTGACCAGATAGATTATTCGCATAAAGAAAATAAATATGCGGATGAGGTGTTCTACGGAAGGCTTACGAATGAAACGAGAGAGCTTTCCAAGGAGGAGTGTAGGGAGCTTGGTGTCGAAACAGGTTCGCATCTACTGCCTTGGGAGAATCTGGAGGAAGAGTGGCAGACGGTTCAGGCCAAACAGTTCAGCTATCAGGATGAGGAAGAAGCCCGTGAAAGTTCTAGCACGGAAGAAAGTATGGATGGCGTTTGAGGCTACTAAGCGATTCAAATATAACAGTTAAAATGCAAAGTTAGAGTTGTGTCTATTCAGGAATCTGAACTCGAGGTTGAGAGACGTAAAACCGGAAGGCTCGATGAAAACGGTGAGAATTTTATAGTTGAGGTGGATTCGGATCCATTCAGTATTGAGGCCGTTAAAACTAAGGAGTACGGTGAAGACCCGATTTACACGTTTTTCTGGGAAACTAACAGAGATTTGAAAGACTTTGTAAGCCATATAGGAAGTTTAGAAGGTCGTATTGAAGCGGTCGAGGCTTATGTTTTCAAAGAATCCGGAAACGAGAAAGCTTGGGACAGACTTGAGCCAGGGGAACTCCAAAATAATTCTGAAGTCAGTATTGATGGCAGAGAGGTCAGAGTACCAGAATTGACAAATGTTGTCTACTTCATGGATAACAAGAACTATGGATGGGTTTTCGAAGATTCGGAGGCATATATTGAGACCAAGAACCGGATTAATCCTGCGTGGTATGCAACGGAGGAAACCGGGTTGGATCAAGGAGAAGTATACCCTGCGGCCATGAAAGCTAAAGAAGAAGTCTACAACCACGAGTTTGAATGGGAAAACCCTCTCGATTAAAAAGAGTGAACAGATTTTGTACAAATATGACAACTGAAGGAAAACTCTCTGATGCAAAAGTGAAGGTCTGGGGCGACGAGGACGCCGAAAAACTTCACTCTGAACTATACTACGGAAAGTATATTGATGAAGAGTATCTAGAACTTTCGCTTGTTGAAGCGTTACACTTGGTTGACAGGGAGGAACTAGAAGTTCTTGATTCAGGTGACGAGGTTATGTCCCGAGAGGACATGTTCCAGCAGTTTTCTGATTTGGATGAGGATTTTGACCACAAGTATGCGGTTTATTCTGATTTAAGGGAGAGAGGTTATATTGTGAAGACAGGGTTCAAGTTCGGCGCCCACTTCAGGGTCTACCCGAGAGGAGTCAACCCGTACAAGGAAGGACCTAAAGAGGATAGAGAGCACACTAAATGGATTGTTAATGCGGTGCCCGAGAACTACAATCAGCCTTACCAAGAAATGTCTAGAGCTGTTCGTTTAGCTCAAAATATCAGGGCGACGATGATGTGGGCTGTAGTTGATTCGGAGAGACAGGTCACTTACTACGAGGTTGACCGTGTTACTCCTTAGCTCCCTAAAACACGAATTAACGCATTTTCATTCTCCATAAGTCTCCTGACCTGAGAAAGCCCTCTTTCCTGAAATCCCTCTCCTTTGTTTGTGGCTAGCACTACGTTAGGGTATTCTTCAGTTTCCATGGCCGCAAGTTCATCATTATTCCTCGCTATCTGATCGAAGTAAGGGTCTGGATCTTCATAGGATAGAACAGCTCCTCCATGAATTGTTCCTCCATGCTCGAGTCCGCGGATCTGGTAAGTTACGACTGAATCTGCAAATTCTCCAGAGGTAGGATTATCTGTTGAAGTGTAATCTTCCATCTCTTTGGGATCTACTATAATATGATCTCGCTGATCTTCAGATGGGAAGACTGCTTCAATCTGCGCGGAATAAAGATTAGGGCCTACTCTGATCATTGGATAACTTTTTAGCTGTTCGGGTCTAAAACCTGTGCCGGGAACTGCTTCTACAGGTCTCTCACCTCTGCCCTGCTTTAGAAGATCTCTGTAACGATTTTCGCCTTCATTTTCATCTGAACCAAAGCCGTAGCCGTTTCCGCTTGCGCCTCCCATCAATCCAAACTTTGTTCTGCAAAAGTTAAGTATATTATGCTCCAAATAAGTCAAAGACTCCTCTTTGGTTCGCATACTTATCTCTTAACTTTCTTCCGTACCATATGCCGACAATCATTCCGGTTAAGTGTGCTGATGATGCGAAACCACCTATCACAGGAAGGTAAACTCCTGCAGCTTTAGCTACTAGGTTGAAAAGCTCGAGTCCCCCGAAGGCATAGAGAGCGGTCTTAATCTTCATCGGGAACACAAAGTAAAGTAGGACTTCGGCTCTTGGGTAAAGCATGGCGACTGCCGCGAAGCATGCAACTACAGCGCCTGAAGCGCCTACGGCCGGACCAAAGACTCCTAGACCCTGGTAGAGCGAAAGGATGTTCCTTACGGCGACAAATCCTATACTTGCTGCCAGGCCGGAGAGGAAGTAGAACTTGAGGAAGTTCCAGGACCCCACCGTTTTCTCTATAGGTTCTCCGAAGAAGTATAATGTTACCATGTTGGCAAACAAGTGGAACATGCCGCCGTGCATAAACATGACGGTAATTAGGGTCCATGGCTGCGCTAGAACGTCTGAAAGCTGTGATTGCAGAACAAAATAGCTAAGAGGTTCTTCAAGCAGGCCTCCGCCGACCATCGACTGAAGGAAGAATGCGAAAGTTGTAACTGTAATTATGCTCAAAGTCGCGTTATTCCTGAAGGTTCTGAAAATATCTTTGATAAGAGAGGGCTTCTTCGGTTTTGCTTTTGATGGTGCCGGGTTCTTCACTTCTTTTTCCTCGAACCATTTCTGGCTTTCTTCCTTCTGTTTCTCTATCTCTTCTTCTAAACCATTACAGTCATGGTTTTCTGGC
Source organism: Candidatus Nanohaloarchaea archaeon (assembly GCA_041639695.1). Classification (GTDB taxonomy): domain Archaea; phylum Nanohalarchaeota; class Nanosalinia; order Nanosalinales; family Nanosalinaceae; genus PL-Br10-U2g16. Next base: position 1,247 of record JBEQBQ010000024.1, on the reverse strand, counting down.
AGCCGGTGCTCTGAGCAGTATTTCTCACCGCAGTACTTGCAGGTAAAACTCATGGTTTCAGATCCGCATTTAGAACACTCGGCCATACGCAACCATGCGGAACCCTATTTTATCAATATAGGCACTATACAGAAGAAAGAAAAAAGTTTAGAGGTCGGAGAAACTGACTTCTCCGTCCCCAAGACGTTGTAGAACGTTTTCAAGTTCTTCGAGATCGACCCTTTTCTGCTCGGTCGAGTCCCTGTCCCGGACAGTTACTGTTCCATCCTCCAGAGCTTCATGGTCTACAGTCACACAGTAAGGTGTACCGATCTCGTCCTGCCTCCGGTAACGTCTTCCGATAGCACCGGAGTCGTCGTACCGTGTTTCGAAACCGTTTCTCCGGAGTCTTTCCGCCACTTCCTGGGCTTTCTCTCCCATGCCGTCTTTATCCATGAGAGGGAATACCGCGACCAGGGAAGGTGCTACCTCTGGATCGAACTGGAGAACAGTCCTTTCCTCGCCGTCAACTTCATCCTGTTCAAAGCTGTGATCCATTACAGCGTAGAGGATTCGGTCAACACCGAACGAAGGCTCTATGACGTGCGGAAGAATCTTTCTTCCGTTCTTCTCCTCCTCAACAACCTCGAAGTTCAGCTTGTCGACAGGTACGTTGAAAGTCTTCTCATCAAACTCGATCCTCAGCTCAGATTTTCTTTCAAAGACCTGAGGTTCTTCCTCGACCATTCTCTCAAGCTCATCGACTATATCGGAGGCATGGTCGCCGTAAGTAGGTCCAAGCCAGGACATGTCTGGGTCAATCTGTGCCTTTTCCTCGGTCACAGTTTCATCGAACTGCTCGAAGATCTCGTAGCTTTCCTCCGAGTGTTGCTGGTGTTTCTTCAGGTCGTAGCATCCTCTGTCCGAGAAACCGGATATTTCTATCCAGTCGCCGTCAATCTCTGCCTCTGCATCCCAGCAATCTGAAGCGTAGTGAGCTCTCTCGCCTTCAAGGTGCTGGCGGTAACGGAAACGGTCCATGTCGATACCGACACGTCTGTACCAACGCTTCGCGACACCGAGGTAGTAGGCAACCCAGTCGCTCTCGATAACGTTGTCCTCGACAGCTTTCCTGACTGTCATCTGCTTGTACTCGCCTTCATCCTTCTGCTGTTCTGTTGCTGGGTAAAGAGTGAGCTCGACATCTTCAACCTTCTCCAGGTTTGGTTCATCGTCGTGAGGATGGATGAAGTGTTCTAGCTCGGAGA
>JBEQBQ010000023.1:0-10497 GCA_041639695.1 Candidatus Nanohaloarchaea archaeon | reverse complement strand
CGCGTCCAAAGCACTTCTCGAACCTTCGCCCGCAAACCTTTCAAGCACTGCATCGACAGTCCAACCTCCGTCAAGAGGCTTTAGAGGAAGCATGTTGAACAGTCCGATCAGGAAGTTCAGGAATCCAACCGTAAATAACAGGTTGTTGAACCAGTTCAGTATCTCCGCGTAACCGGAATAAGCTGATTTAAGTACCTGTGTCTGCCCTATCTGCACGCCCATGTAGCCTCCTTGCTCTCCTTCTTTCTGGGCGGCTTGGAAGGTGAAGTTACCCTCTGAGCTCCAAACACTTACAGAGTCTTTGACCTCAATATCTGATGCAACGTTCTGCAGGTCCTCGACAGTTTCTATGTCCTGTCCGTTGATCTGGTTAATGGTTCCGTTTTCCATGCCTGCTTCCATCGCCGGGTAACCTTGCTGGGCATCATAAAATACGCCTGAAGGTGCTGTAAGGAATGCTGTGAAAGCAAGACTTCCCCCTAGGAATAATGCTGCTGTCAAGTAGTTCGCGAAGCTTCCAGCACAAAGAACTTTGATCCTCTGCTTCCAGTTACCTTGGTGCCAGTGGCCTTCAACCTCCTCGTCTACATCCGCACCAGGAAGCATTCCTTCGCCTTTTGGTTCGACGAAAGCGATCGGGAAGATTCCCATTACGCCCCAGCCAACCGAGTTAAGCTCGAAGTCTTCAGCTCTGGCAACAATTCCGTGGGAGAATTCGTGTACCAGCATAAGTACTGCGATGCTGGCGATCCAGTACTCTACAGGGATGAATGATACTCCGGGGTTGAACTGGTTCTCCGCCACGATACCCGGTAATATTAATGATGGACCGTTCTGAAGGCTCTGCGTCTTGAAAATGTCGAAGAACGTGTAGCCTACAAGAATCGTGGATCCAAGAATCGAGATTACTCCGGTTAAAACTCCTGCCCAGCCGTAAGCGTTCCAGAATCTTGGGAATCTTTTTGCGGTTCTATCGATAAAGGATATACCGCGCTGGGTTCTCCTATAGAAAATTATGAAGTGTCTCTGGACTTTTTCCCGGTCAAACCACAGGAAAGCTGCGAGACCGGCGGTAAACAGTATGAAGAATACTAGCCTTGGATTGACGTCTATCATATATTCTTAGTTCGGGCAGGTGATGTTTAAAATTGGACCGACTTGCTTAGTTTATGGAGTCTGCAGATCTTCATATGCATACAACTGCTTCTGATGGAACTGACTCAGTAGATGAAAGAGTTGAACAGGCCAAAGAAAACGGTATTAGATGTATTGCTGTGACGGATCATGACGCCATACCGGATGAGTTGGATGGAAGGGTCGAGGAAAGGAAGGGTGTGGAGATCATAACGGGTTCTGAGATAAAATGTGAAATCGAAGGAGAGAAAATCGAGATACTTGCGTACTTCATAGATCCGGAAGCAGACCCGACTAACAAAATCTTCAAGCAGCTTAAGGAAAACAGGCAAACTCGGATGAAGCAGATGGTGAGAAAACTTGACTCGGAGATAGAAGAAGATATCCGATATAAAGATGTAATAGATCAGGCGGATGGAACAGTTGGCAGACCGCATCTCGCAGAGACTCTGGAGGAGAAGGGAGTGGTCAAAACCTCTGAAGAAGCGTTTGAAAAACTGATTGGATCTGAACATGAAGCATACGTTGAAACACCAAAAATACCTGCAGAGAAAGTTATTAGCCTAGTTCATGAAGCGGGAGGTGTCACAGCTCTCGCACACCCTGGAAGGTCCCTGGAGAAGGATGAAGCGTTTGAGAAAGTGAAAAAGTTGAAACAAGCGGGTTTGGATGCTATAGAAGTTGAATACACGTACCAGCAAAAAATTGAGCGGGACTCCTTCACAATACATTTCGCTGAGGATTATGCCAGACAGATCGCAGATAGGTTAGACTTGTTGAAGACGGGAGGGACCGACTGCCACGGCTCAAACTCTGAAAAATTCAACATCGCAGATGTAACTATTCCGTACGATAGGGTTGAGAAGCTCAGGTCTAGAGCTTCAGGCCTGTAAAACCCTATTAAAGTTGAGTTCTAATCCGGTTTTATGACTCAAGATCAAAGACCTCTCTTCTGGTCGGACCAGTTAGCGTTCGGAGTAACGCAGAAATATCCTGACCAAGAAACATACGTATGTGCCTCAGGGATCTCTCCCTCAGGAATTGTACACGCAGGAAACTTCAGAGAAATAATAACAACAGATTTTGTTGTTAAATCACTCAAAAACAGAAATGAGAAAGTCAAGTTCATTTACTCTTGGGACGATTACGACCGTTTCAGGAAGGTTCCCGCGAACGTTCCTGACCAGTTCGAAAAACATATTGGAAAGCCTGTTTCGAAGGTTCCGGATCCGGAAGGATGTCACGACTCGTACGCAGAACACTTTGAATCGCAGCTTGAGGAAGAGCTCGAGGACATGTACATGGATATCGAGTTCATCCGACAGACACCTAAGTTCGAGAACGGCGATTATGCTGATTTAATCAAGAAGGCGATGAACAACAGAAAGGAAATCAAAGAAATACTGGACAAGTACAGGAAAGAGCCTAAGGAAGAACCTTACTATCCTCTAAGTGTTTACTGCACTGAGTGCGGCAAGGACTTCACTGAAGTACGGGAGTACGATGGCGAATACACCGTAAATTACTACTGTAATGAGTGTGATAGAGAGGAAGAGCTGAACTTCAAGAAAGAAGGCAGTGTCAAGCCTCCTTGGAGGATTGACTGGCCGATGCGATGGGAATATGAAGGGGTTGATTTCGAGCCCGCAGGAAAGGAACACTCCGCGGCAGGAGGTTCTAGAGATACCGGAAACGAACTGGCGGAGAAGATTTTCGATAAAGAGCCGCCCGTCCACCAGATGTACGAATTTGTTACGAAGGACGGCGGAAAGATCTCCTCAAGCTCAGGAGAAGATGTCTTCACAATCTCTGAACTGAAGAAGGTTTACAGCCCTCAAATGATCCGTTTCCTCTTCTCGGGAACCAAGCCCAACAAATCCTTCGAGATACCTTTCGTTGATGAGGAAATCTTCCAGAGATACGAGAAGTTCGACAAGATCGAACACCAGTACTTTAACCCGGAGGAGCTGGAGAACGACAGGGAAAGAAAACACAGAAAGAGGGTGTACGAACTAGCTATGGTTGAGATTCCTGAAGAGGAGCCTGTCAGGATTCCTTTCAAACAGGCATCTTTCATCGCACAGACAGTTCCCGAGGAGAAATGGAAGACCAAAGGCTTCGAGTCTCTTAGAAGGACCGGACATCTACCGGATGAACTGTCCGACGAAGACAAGCAAAGAACTCTGGATAGACTTGAGAGAGCTAAGAACTGGGCCAGAGACTATGCACCAGAGGACTATGTCTACGAAATAAATGAAGAGATTCCGGAAGACGTTAGAGAGGAACTTTCCGAGGAGGAAAAAGACGCAGCGATTAAGCTTGCTGAGATGCTGGAAACCGAGGATTGGAAGGATCAGGATGACCTTGATGGTAAGATCTTTGATGTAAAAGAAGACACAGAACTGGGAACCGGTGAGTTCTTCAACGCGATGTACAAGGTTATCCTTTCAAGAGAAAGCGGTCCAAGACTGTCGCGGCTCATAATCTCGATCGGTGCAGAGGATTCAGCGAAGATCTTGAGGCAAGTAGAGTAGATGATTAGTTTGTATCATCGTCCTCTATGAGCTGCTCTAACTTCCTCTGTGCTGAGACTGCCTCTTCGAGGAATTCTTCGTCTCCAATATCGTGCTGATCTCTCAGTTCTGGATCCTCACAGTATGCATCAGCTGCAAAAAACAGTGAGTTAAGTGGTTCAAATATTTTCTCTGGCATCTCATCATCTTCCTGCTTAAACTCAGCCAAATATTCGCTCTCGAATTCAGACGCAGTCTTAGCTCCATCAGTAAATGAAATAATTAGATGCAAGTATTTCTTGGCAATCTTATTCCCCATAAAGAAAAATAGAAATCCCAAAAATTAATTGCTGTTGGAAGTTGAGGGGATGCATAGCGATGAAACCCCGATCATAGAGTTGATTGAGATCGAAGGTAATCAGAAGTTCTTGGATTGGGTTGGGGAGTCTTTGAACTAAATCTTGATTTTTACTTTGCTCCCCTTGTCACATGCCCGTATTTCAGCAGTGCTACAAATACTGCGCCGCCTACAGCGTTTCCTAACGTTGCCAATCCGAGGAATGACAAGTACTGAACGGTTGTGACCGAGGAGAGCAGAAGTCCGAACAAGACTTCAACATTTCCTGCTATGCTGTGCGGGAGGTGAAGCAACCCAATAGTTGCGGCAACCATCCAGATCATGAATACTCTGCTGGTGGTGCTCTTCGCTCCTGTAACTAGCCACGCCATCAGTCCCATAAGCCAGCCCGCAAACACTCCTGCTACAAAGATATAATGTGCGGGATGACCTATCAGCTTAGATGCGATTGTACCAAATGCTTCTGGATTTACTACCCCAAGTTCAGGCACTAATAATAGTGTCAGACCAGTAAAGATCATACCTCCTATAATATTTCCTATATAGACTGTTCCCCAGAGTCGTCCCAATTTTTTTAGCGATGAACTGCCGTCAAGTACAGGTATTACCGCTAGTGTAGTATGTTCGGTGAAAAGCTCTGAACGTCCGAGTATAACCAGTATAAATCCGACTGCGTAAGCGCTTGCCAGAAGAAGCTCGGTTCCTAGGTCGCCGTAACCTCCCGTAGAAAGAGTAAGTATGACTGCCATTAGAAGCGGGCCGAAACCAATATCCAGTCCGGCTGAAAGACTCGAAAGAAACAGGCCGGTAAAGTCACGGTCAAGCTCGTGAAGCCCCTTCTCAATCATCGAGTTCAGGACATCGCTTGCGGACTTTATACCCATGGTCCCGGGTTCTGCTTGAATGCTTTTATTCTCTTTCAACAATCTGTCTCCAAGTTATTTTGTTTTATCGTAGAACCAAGAAGTTGTACCTATAATTCTATTAGAGCTGGTTGTGCTAAGAATTGTTTTTTTATTGGAGTATCTGAAAGTACAGATATAATGCCGCAACATAGTAAGTCTCTGGAAGAAGTTTACTCGGACCTCGGAACTTCAGAGGAAGGCTTAAGCAGCGAAGATGCAGAAAAAAGCCTTGAAGAAAACGGTGAGAACCGTATAGAAAGCGATGATTCGACTTCAGCATGGAGGATACTTTTTAGTCAGTTCCAGGATAATCTAATCTACCTGTTGTTTGCGGCCGGCATACTATCTCTGGGAATAGGATTAGTCCCAGGCCACAGCCCTGAATACAGGGAAGCGGGAGTAATACTTCTAATACTTTTGGCAAACGGTTTATTCGGTTTTATACAGGATTACAGAGCAGAGAAGTCTATCCAGGCTTTGAAGAAGATGTCCACGCCGAACGCGACAGTCAAGCGTGATGGAAAGAAGATCGAGGTGGACTCTACAGAAATCGTTCCCGGAGATATAATTTATCTGGAGCAGGGAGACGCTGTTCCTGCTGACGCAAGAATTATCGAGGCAGAATCACTTTCAACAGACGAGTCCGCTTTGACAGGTGAAAGCCAGGAAGTTTCGAAACACTCTGGCACTGTTTCGGAGGATTCGGCATTAGCAGATCGGGACAACATGGTATTTATGAACACCCACGTTGTGAAGGGTAGAGGTAAAGCTGTTGTAACTGCTACAGGCATGGATACTGAGGTAGGAGATATCGCTGAAGAGCTGGAAGATGCTGAAACAGAGAGAACGCCATTCCAGCAGGAGGTCGACGCTATGGGCAAGAAGATCGGCATGCTTGTAATAGGTATTATTTCCCTTGTGGCAGTGATCCAGGCACTTCTTACCGGGGCTGATGTTATCACGATTCTTTTGCTAGCAATCGGACTTTCAGTTGCTGCGATACCAGAGTCTTTACCCGCGATCGTTACCTTAACTCTTGCTTTAGGCTCTCGAAAACTGTTGAAGAAGGATGCTCTTGTAAGACGTCTTCCTGTCGTCGAGGCGCTTGGCTCAGTAAACTATATTGTAACCGATAAGACCGGTACCCTGACAGAAGGAACCATGACTGTGGAAAACCTTTACTTCCAGGGCGAGGAGTTTGATGTCGGAGGTACTGGTACAGCCATAAACGGCGGTTTCAGACGTAACGGTCACGAAACTGATTCAGGTTATTTGGAACCTCTTCTTGAGTGCGGTGTATACTGCAACAACTCTGAGAAAACTGAAGATGGGTTTAGAGGAGAACCCACAGAAGTTGCCTTACTTGTGGCAGGCATGAAGGCAGGTATTGAGGAAAGTGATGAAAGACAGAGAAGTGTTCCCTTCTCCTCCGACAGAAAGAGGATGACTGTTGTCAAAGATGATACTGCCTACATGAAGGGTGCTCCGGAAACCGTTCTAGAAAGATGCGACAGGATACTTCTTGACGGTGAGGAGAAAGAGCTTACAGAAGAGAGAAAGCAGGAAGTATTAGATAGAAACCACCAGATGGCTAGGGATGCTTTGAGGGTTCTTGGATTCGCGAGGAAACAGGTAGAGGATCCTAACATGGATGAAGAAGAGCTAGAGTCGGAACTAGTGTTCCTCGGTCTTCAGGGAATGATGGATCCGGCCCGAGAAGAGGTCAAGGAAGCAGTTGAAGACTGCAGAACCGCAGGCATCGGTGTGGTAATGGCAACCGGCGACAACATAGAGACAGCGAAGGCTATCGGAAAGGAACTAGGTTTCGATCCGGAGGGCGCGATGAGAGGGCCGGAGATCGAGGATTTATCCGAAGAAGAGCTTCAGGAGAAGGTGACTGAGGTCGAGATCTTCGCACGTGTATCTCCACAGCACAAGGTAAGAATACTAGAGGCACTACAGGATCAGGGATACAACGTTGCGATGACAGGAGATGGGGTTAACGATGCTCCGGCCCTAAAGAACTCCGATGTCGGTGTAGCTATGGGTCAGAGAGGGACTGATGTTGCGAAGAAAAGCAGCGACATGGTTTTGCAGGACGATAACTTTGTTACTATCAGGGATGCGATCGCAGAAGGAAGAGCGATCTTTGACAACATTAGGAAAGTGACTAATCAACTTCTATCAACCAACTCGGGAGAAGTCATGTTCGTCTTCCTCGGAACGCTTATAGGAGGATTGTTCTTCCCTGAGTACTTCTCCGAAGGTGACTCGGTTGTCTTAACTGCTTTGATGATCCTATGGGTTAACTTCGCTTCCGACGGACCTCCAGCGATCGCGCTCGGAAAGGATCCAAAAGTCGAAGGCATTATGGAGAGGGATCCTAGGGGTAGAGATGAACCAATACTTGATAAGAAGATTTTATCCATGATAGCGGTTACAGGACCTCTCGCAGCTATTATCATGCTGCCGGTGTTCTTCCTGAACATCGAGAACTTTGCATACGCACAGACCATGCTGTTCATGGCACTGGCATTCTTCGAGATAATGATGTTCCAGGTTATCAGAAGGGACTACGGCCTTAGACTTAAACAAAACCTCTACCTGATTGCGGCGATACTCTTCGCTTCACTGACACACCTGGCAATACTTTACACGCCGCTTTCCGGTCTTTTCAAGACCGTTCCGCTCCAGCCACATCACTGGGCTCAGGTCGCCCTGGCACTAGGAGTGTTCACGGTGCTCGAGTACGGTTTCAGGAGGCTGCTATCCCGGAAGTTTGGTAACCGTGTCGAGTGAAGTTTAAACCTGAGGACCCAAAACTGGGTTTATGGATTCCAAGTTCAGGTTCGTTGCACTCCAGCTCTGCACGGTACTTGGCCTAGTTTACTTTATACAGGCCTCGACAGGTTTCAACCCGGGGTTCAACGCTTCTGCCTCTCCATTTTACAAGTTCTTTACCTCTATACTGGGTCATTCAGGTCTTGAACATCTCCTGAACAATCTGTTCTTCCTCGGACTTTTCGGTTCAATCTACGAGCGTTACACGTCCGGAAAACTATTTCTGTTTACTTTCCTGATTTCGGCGCTTCTAGCAAATATCTCAGCTTTTGTCTTCTTCCCTTCCAGCTATATTATCGGTGCCTCAGGAGGAGCTATGGGAGTTCTTGCAGCTTTAGCAGTTTACCGACCTAAACAGATCGGGCTGGCTTTAGGAGTTCCTCTTCCTATGTGGGCTGTATTCATAATTTATACTTTAATCCAGTTCGCCGGTCTAACAGGAAGCACGAACACAGCTTATGAGGCACACCTGCTAGGAATGGTTTCAGGCGTAGTAATAGGTTACAGGCTTAGAGAGAAAGATCTACTTGGTTCAGAAGATAAACGGAGTGAGGAAGAGGAGTGGCGTGAAAGAATCAGACAGTGGGAAGAAAAGTGGATGATGTAGTTACCGGATTTTCTCCAGATCATAAAGGTCACGGGCTAAGTTCATGAGCTGGTCAGGAGCATTTCTACCTGTCTCCTCGTAAGCATGGATAAAGGATCTTACTTCGTAGTATTCTTCCGGTTCAACTTTTTCTTTTTCTCTCACTTCTTGTTTAAGACGGTTTAGCTCGTTCTTAGCGTATACAGGGTCGTTCTGAATTCTTCGGTAGTTTTCCTCGAATATTTTGTGGTAGTCGGGATACCCTAGTTCTTTCCAGATGCCTGAGAGCATTCGCTCCCATTCCTCCGCATCAGCTGCTATATCGAACAGAGCCTTTCTTGTTTCCCTACGGTGGTTTTCAATATCATCTCGGGTCTTGAAGTAGTTCTTCACGGAGTATGCGATTACATCGGCCATTCCGTAGGGATCGCTGTAGAGATGATCTCCTAACTGGAAACCTCCTCCGCCGTTCAACCTCTTTCTCTCAGTTCCTTCAGGTCCACGATCCTTCTCTAGAAGACCGGGCAGACGATAAACTTTCGACAAACCTTTCTCAAGCTCTCTCCCTCTCTGCATATGGTTACCCCAAGGATCTTCCTCAAACCGTGCTAATGCCTCCATTCCTGCCCTATCAACGTTATCCGTGAATTCCTGGTTGTAGACATCCTTTTCAGCGATATCTGAATGAAGTTCTTCAAACCGGTCTGTCATCATCTGTGCTGCGTGGACGGACTCGTGGCTCAGAGTCCGGTTTGTTCCAGGCCATATTACTTGGATGGGTTCCCCAAGCTGTACATGTGGGAAGTTCGATCTATCTACGCCTACTCGGTGTTCATCTTTGTCATAGAAACCGCTTCCACCTGTTTCTAATGGTAGGAAGACAGCAGAGGGGTTTTCAACTTCTATATCTAATTCGTTTTCAAGAAATCTAATCCTGTTGTTGAGAACATCTTGCATCGCTCTCTCGGAATAAACTTCGGTCCATATTTCCGAATAGAACCTTAGTTCATCATCTTTTAGATTGTTTAAATCTACTGAAATCGTTGATGATTCGAGGTCAATTTCCGGCCTCCATGGAAAGCCGTCGTTCTTTTCACGGTCTTCTATGCTTGGGAAGACTCCTGGTTTCTGGATCAACGTGCTTACTGCCTGCTCCAGGTATCCTTCGACCGTTTGAGTACGATCTTCCATAAATGTTACTTGGAAGAAAAAACAATTATATCTGAATATTGGAAAAGTGAAGGGTGGGCCGAAGCGCGAAGCTTCCAAGCCCGACCCGCTCCGCAATTTTCGGCGGAACTATTGGTTGTCAACCCCGGTTTACGGGGTCAAGAAGTACTTGGACGGTTAACATTAACACTCTAACGATTCAGCAGTCGAGAGTTTCCGGATCAAAAGTTAGTTCTGCGGCATTCTGCTCCAGCCACTCCCTCGAATTACGGTGATCAGGGTGAAGTTTTTCTACTAAATTCCAGAACTCTTTGCCATGATTCATATGTTTGAGGTGGGCGACTTCGTGGGCGACAACGTAGTCAACAACTTTCTCAGGTCCAAGTATTAGCCGCCAGTTGAAGTTGAGGTTGTTCTTGCCTGAACAGCTACCCCATCGAGTGGTTTGATCACTAACAAATATCTTCTCATAATCTTCTGCTATCCTGTCAGTGTATAGATCCGACTTGTGTTCGAAGATGTTTCTGGCCTCATCTTTCAGAACCTGTTTCAATCGGTTTTTCACTGAGTTACGCTCTACAAGATGCTCTGCAAGAAGAATATTATCGTCTACCTTACCGGTTTTCCTACTATTGATCCTGATTTCCTTTTGTTGGCCAAGCACTCTCCAGTTCTCGCCCTCCACAAACAGTCTTTTCGGTACCTTCTCACGGTATTTCTCGTGGTCTTCACGTATTCTTAATACCCAGTTCTTCTTCCGTTTTAGAAGATTCTCGGCTTTAAGTGCCGATTTCTCAGGGAGTACAACCTCGAAGTAAGTCTTCTTTGACCGGATGTTAGGCTTTTGGGCTTTCGAACTTGTTCTTGTGGTGTAACGTACTGTCTCTCCGTCAAGTTCCAGCCTCACAAGTAATTATTTCTGATTGGTTGGATTTTAAACAGGGAGTTTTTTCCTGTACAGACGAACTTTTTTAAACCCGTCGCCATAAT
>JBEQBQ010000022.1:2355-13437 GCA_041639695.1 Candidatus Nanohaloarchaea archaeon | reverse complement strand
TCTGTAATCGTTTGTTTCTTCAGCACCAAGCCTTTCCGCTATCCTTTCAACACGGCTCTCAACCTGTTTAATGTATTCCTGTGCGGCTTCCCCGGCCTTGTAGTTCAACCTGATTACACCGTCCTGAACCTTGGTAGAACTGGTTACAACGAACCAGTCCGCCTCTGAGGTCGATTCAAGGTGTGTGCCTCCGCATGCCTCGACATCGAACATTTCGCCGTCCTCCTTGATCGTAACGATTCTTACTTCGTTTCCCGGAGGTGCGCCACCCTGGTAGATACGGAAACCATACTTTTCCTCGGCAACAGACTTTTCCAAGACCTGTTTCTCCACACTTAGGTCTTCCATGATGGTTTCTCTAACCTCCATCTCTATCTCATCCAGTTTCTCACGCGTAAGCTTCTCGTAGTGTGTTACGTCAAGCCTTCCTTTCTCCACTGTTTTGTGGGCGCCTGCCTGCCAGATATGGTCTCCAAGCACTTTCTTTGCCGCGCCGTTAACCAGGTGGGTCGAAGTGTGGTGCTGCATTAACTGGAGTCTTCGAGCCCAGTTAATTCGTCCTTTCACGTTGTCGCCTACTTGAGGTAGTTCGCCGTCCTCGTCACGTGAAACTTTGTGAAGAACGATGTAGCCCTGTTTCTGTACATCCGTAATGTCGAACTCCCTGTCCTCCACCTTCAAAGTTCCTTTGTCGGGCTCCTGTCCTCCACCCTCAGGGTAGAAACAGGTTCTGTCAAGTATAATCCATTCATTTCTCTCAGCTACAACCCTTGCCGAAAACTCTTTCTGCTTCTCATCCTCGTAAAACAGTAGTTCGGTTTCTTCAACGTCCGAAAGATCGAACTTTTCTTCCTCCTGCTCTACTTTTTCATCTTCAGACGCAATTCTGGAGTAGAAGTCTTCAGGTACTTCGAAACCGTGCTCCTCCATCATTTCAGGTGAAACACCGTGGCTTTCGTAAAGCTCAACCATTTCCTCTATGGAAGGCTGGTCATTTATCTTCTCTAATCTCTCCAAAGCGTTCATCCGGGACTTTTCGTACTTTTTCTTCTCCACTTCAAGTATTTCTTTTACTTCAGGCAGCTTTTCCTCGAGTTCTGGGAACAAAGGCTTTAGCTCTTCTGCGTGCCATTCTGCTACCTCTGTCAATTCAAGGTCCCAGTCGTATTTTTCGATGAAGTCCATCGATCTTCTGAAGATCATTCTAAGGTTGTGGCCTCCGCCCGTGTTTGAAGGAAGCTTTCCATCAGCTAAAGCAAATAACAGTGCTCTAGTATGTTCGGCGACCGAATACAGTGAACTGACTGGTTTGATCTCCTGTTTAAGCTTATCAACTTTGACATCCATTTCCTCAGCGATCTCTCTCCATTTCTCATCGATATCATCGACCTCGTCCGTGTTCAGGAAGCTTGAGTAAGGCAGGAAACTCTCCCAGACCTCTTGATCGACTTCTATACCGGTTCTGGATTTCATGTTTTCCAGGACTTCCGGCATCACGCATTCATAAGAGGTTTCTGTGCCGTGGCTGATCCAGGTAATTCTTTCATGGCCCATTCCCATGTCTAGAACTTTCAGGTCGAGCTCCTCGTAACCTGTTGGGGTCTGCTCGTAGAACATGTAGACCTGGTTCCAGAGCTCTAAGCCGTCAACGAAGAATTCCATGCACGCTCCAAGGTTTCCCCCGCCACCCCAGCTGTCCTCGTGTAGTATAAGTTTCTCTCGGGGAATACCAAGCTCTTCGACCGCGAATTCAAACATGTCACGGAAGTAACGATCCTGATCGTATTCATCGGCTTCCCTGAAACAGGTCTGACCGATATGGTTATGCAATACATAGTGTCTTCCTGTAATACCTACGTTGTCCACGTCGTTGAAACGAAGTGAGGGCTGAGGAATAATTAGTTCTGGTGCAGGCGGTTCTGCCTCTCCTGAAACAACGTAAGGCTGGAAACAGTAAATCGAGGCTCCTGTAAACTCTACGTCCTCTCTCCAACGTGCGATCGTAGGGTATCTATCAATCTCTTCGTACCCTCTTGAGGTCATGAAATCTCTGTACTTGTTCCAGGCCTCTTCGTAGCTGAACTCTTCCTCTGTAGGAGAATCATTAATGAAGGTGTATCCGCCCGAACATTCAGGCTCTCCGCAGACAGTTCTCTCTTTGTCCGCTGACCAGAAGTACATCCCGCAGTTTTCACATTCCGATCTCTCAAAACCTTTCTCTCTGAGTACATCGGTTGCGAAGAACTTTTCCGGGTTCTGGCTTGCTTCTTCCTTTATCTCTTTCTTTAACTGGTCGAGGCCTGTCATACCCTAGGTTTTCGCGGGAATTTTTTTATCGTGTATCCTGAATAAAAAGGGAAAGAAAAAACGAGTGATTTTTTACTCCGGAAGCCTCTGGTTAAGCTCTACCACGAATGAGTAGAGTGAGGCGGTGAAGACTGCTCCGACAGCGATTGTAACTACTGCGGGTCCAAGCTCCGGTGTCATCATGGAGCTTAAACTCTGTGTTGGCATCTGTCCGCCGTACTGTGTTCCTAGCTGGCCTGTGGTACCTGCCATCTGCTGTGCAGGCATAGCCATACTTGCTGTCATCCTGTTGATGATGTAGAGAACTAGGATTGGCAGCGAAGATAGGAACATCGCCAGCTTCATTCCTTTCGTGGTTACAACTGAGCTGTCAAGCGCCTCGAACATCCTCTCGTCATCAATCGCGATCCTAGGGACCGAGATCGAAAGCGTTAGAAGAGGGTATAGCGCGAAAAGCCCTACAATACCGCTGGCTATCGCTACAAGTGTTGGAGCAAGACTCATCAGTGTCTGCATTCCGATAAGTTCAGCTACTCCAAGCTGTGCGAGCACTACTGTGACGGCTCCAACTGAGAAGCTGCCGATTATTACTGCGATGAACGCGAAGACAGCTATTACTATTGAAGCTCCTATATAACTTAATACGGGTCTTGCCACGTTCTGTGTGAAGTTCTCGATATCGAGACTTCCTGAATCGAGGCTTCTAAGCATTCCTACGGTTCCAACAAGTCCTGCTACAACCAGAAGGATGCCTGCTACTCCGGCTGCAAGGATTCCCATGCCGCCCATCATAATTAGGTCGGGTAACACGAAGGTGAATCCAAGTCCTACAAGTCCAAGCACTAGAACTATTCCTAGTACGCCTAGACCTGCGCCGGTTTTGAATCTTCCGAAGGTCGATTTAATCGTGTCCACAATATCTAGGGACATATCAGTATCTAATTAACGTTCAACTGTTTAAAAACTTGGAGAGAATTAAAGAAAGGAATAAAATGTGGGAGAAGCGGTTTGGACTTAGAACATGCTTCCTAGTCCTTCAGCTGCCTCGTCCTCGTCAGCTTCGTCCTCTTCTTCCTCTTCTTCTGCTTCCTCTTCTTCGGACTCAGCTTCGTCTTCTGCTGTAGGTGCTGGAGCTGCGCCGCCTGCTGCGACTGCGGTCTCCATAGCTTCTTCAATATCTACGTCTTCGAGTGCTGCGACTAGTGCTGCGATCTCGGAGTCTTCAACATCTAGATCTGCTGCGTCGACGATTTCGTTTAGGTTGTCTTCGTTTACTTCTTTGCCTGCTTCGTGTAGTGTAAGTGCTGCGTATACTAGTTCCATAGTTATTTCACCTTATACCCGAGAAAGAGGATATGACTCTTAAAAAGACTCTCCACATAGATCAGTACAGATGATAGAGCTTGGGGACCTACCCCAAAACACCAGGATAAAACTTTGTAAAGAAGACGAGGAAAAGCTCTGGGAAAACGTAGAAAAAGAAGGAATAAACGATGTAGCGAAGAAAACAGGTTACAGCAGGACCAAGATCTACAACTGGAGAAGCAAAAACGTCTTCCTACCGATAGAATTTGTTCAAGAGTTTCTCGAAGATTTCCAAATTAGAAAGCTTAAAGGAGGTTCGAACTCTCAACCTTTTCGACTAAATTCTT
Source organism: Candidatus Nanohaloarchaea archaeon (assembly GCA_041639695.1). Classification (GTDB taxonomy): domain Archaea; phylum Nanohalarchaeota; class Nanosalinia; order Nanosalinales; family Nanosalinaceae; genus PL-Br10-U2g16. The sequence goes on along the minus strand of JBEQBQ010000022.1, from coordinate 9,478 downwards.
CCTTTCAGCACTTAGACGAAATCCTTACGAGAATTAACGCATCCGTCTCAGTAAACAAAGAAGGCACACCTGTCTATAGAACGAACGAAAAACCGCTTCTCGACCGCTTCAAACAACTTCTAGAAAAATTAGGGGAAATACCTTACAAGGTTTACAGCAGAGACGCCTACGAACTCCGATACCCCAAACTCCTACACCAGATACTGGATGGAAAAGAGTACGAAACAGATTTCCCGGCCTTGTTCGATGAAAAAGGCGTGTTCAAGAACGGTGAAATGGTTGTAGAAAACCTCAAAATCGGTGTAGAGGAGTTTGAAGGAGAGCTTTATTCTATAGACAAGAAGTATCGTTTAGCTATCGAGAAAAACGATGAGGAAAAAGTAAAAGAGATACTACAGCAATCCATCAACCGTTTTCAGGGAGTTTCCTCGCCTGAAGACTGATCTCCTCCGGCAGCAAGCTGGTAAGCCTTGCCGTATTGGTAGCCCTGCTTTGACTCAGGTCTACATTCTTCGCTTAAATCATCGTAGTTCTCTCCCTGGCTTCTCTGGAAGTTGCAGCCCGAGTTTTCAACGTTGTCTCCCGAATCGCCGAAAGTCGAGAAAAACCCTCCTGAAGCCGTGATAACGGTTATCGCAATCATGATCATCACCATAAATGAAAGCAGGAGCCCTATTGTCCTGTTCATTCCGAACCACCTCTGCTACAGGTGTTGTCAATATTTGTCTCAACACCCTCGAGTGATTCTGGGCCGTTGTAGTTTAATGTTCCTGCGTTGTTACAATAGCTCTTCACAATTTCGTAGCAGCTGACTCCACTGAATCCAGGAGTCTTGTCTTTAGGCATGTTGCTGCTGATGCAAGGCCTCAAAGTGTTAACGATCTCATCAACTGTTATTGAATTATCCTCTGGCTCACAAAGATCAACGCTCTCCGAAGAGGATTCATCAGAGCTTTCGCCACTCGACTGCGATCCGGCACCATCAATACAGGCCTTAACCCAGGCAGGATTGTTAGAACGCCTGTAGGAGGTTACAGTTGTGGTTCCGGGTGCAGAGTCGCCCGAACCGGTTGAACCTGAACCGGTTCCAGAGTTACAGATTGGTTTAAGCTTCAAAGCCTGTTCCTCTGACATCTGTCCAGTGTAACTCATGAACTGTATCTCAGTGTCTCTTGCAAAGGTCAAAACGTCACTAGTTTCTGCAAAGGCATCTGCAACTCCTATAGTGAACGTATCGCCGCTTGACTCTGGATTGTTGGGGTTAGGGACTTCATCCTCGATATGGTTCAAGGAATAACTGTTTCTTATTCCGGTTCCCTCCCCGAAGTAAAGCTTTCTACTTGTCATAGGTCCTCCGAAAGTTACCTGGCCGGCACATGTAAGCTGCGAGCTACCTCCGGAAAGGTCTAGCTGCTGACCGGGAATCAAAGTGACTGGTTCGCCGTAACTATGTTCAACCACTCCAACTGTTGTATCCAGTCCGGACACTATATCGCTAGATCCACACATCCCTGTAGAGGAACAAACCTCGCTCAGGGAGTTATCGACCCAGGTTGAGGTACCTGAGGTGGAGCCATCGTAGGCCGCTAGAGAAATGTCGTAGGGAACCGGTTGACCTTCTCCCTGAGGACTATCTTTAGGACCCCATGGAAGTCTGCCCCCATCATTACTGATTGTTATTGTAAACTCGTTTCCGTCTCTTTCCATCTCGAAGTTCTCCTTCTCACATGCCGTATTGGTGGAGTGTAGGCACTGAACCCCGTTTGTAACCGCATCATCCAGGTTCTCGTTGTACCTGTAGTTCCACTCTATGTCGTTGAGACCGCTCTTCAGTTTCACGATGAAGTGTTTCTTGGTTGTACACCCGTTTATCTCTATAGGGAAGTTCGAGTAACTGCTTTCTGAAACACTTGCAGCAATACTTGTTCTGCCGCCACAGCTGAATCCTGTAGTTGTAAAGCTTCCGTCTTCACCTTCTTCTGCGTTGCAGCTGAAGCTTTTACCGCCATATGTTCCATCTATGGAGGTATCGGGGGTACAGGTTTTCCAATCGTCACCGGTGCAGAGATACTTGTCTGAGGTTCCATCAGGGGAGTCCTTTGTAGTTCCTGCTTCGCATGAGGTTCCTGCGGGCTGCCACACAAAGTCGTTTCCTTGCTGCTGACATGAGTACTGTTCTGTCCCAATACTTACTGTTTCAGGGCTATCGCTGTTACACTGGTTCCAGTTCTCACCATCATAGATATACTGTGTGTAGGCAGGGTTGTTGCCGTTAGCTTGGATATCTATTCCCAGATGTGAAATAGTGTTGGAGTTCAGGACTCCTGTCTGGATATCTCCAGCTGAAGGATCAGATCCGCTCCATTCATAGCTAATTTTGCCTGAAGAACTTGTTGAAGTACATGTCTGACCGTTCACTGTTTCCGTTACTGTAGTGCCGTCGCATGGTTGGTATGTCGGGTTATCCCCTTGTCCGCAAAGAAGCTGGTAGTTGCCGTTTTGAGTCTCCTTAGTCGTAGTATCTCCGGGTTCGCATACCACTCTTCCTTCCTCCCATTCGCCCGTTTCTGTATTACAGGAGTACATGTTGGAGCCTGCTTGCTGTGGTGAAGGTTTTTCTCCCCAAGAGGAACATCCTATCCATTTTTTACCTCCCGAGTCTTGCGCACAGAGATAATTGGCGCCTGCAAGGTTCTTGGTACGTCCTCCTTCGCTGCAGCTTCCTAGAACGTTCTCTCTGACCTGCCAGTCATCGTCACCGCTACCACAAAGATAGACATCTCCAGAGTTTGTGTCCCTGAAATGTGCTGTCTTGCCTCCCTGACAGGTACGCCATTCATTCTCGTCTGTTCCCTGCTCTGGAGCGCAGAGAAGCGAGTAACGCATTTCTGCTTTACCGCTCTGTTTGAAGTCCAGATTGTTTTTGAAGGACATGCCGTTGAAGCCTCTGTTCTTCAATCTGTCATGCAGCTCGGGTGCTCCGCTTCCATCCGAATCTTCCTGCAGAATGTAGTTTTCAGTACTTCTCTCCCTTGGTTCTCCGTCAGCATCGATTATTGTTCCTTCACCGTACTGTACCATGCCGGTCTGGTATCCCCACATATCGTTCTCTACGAGATAGAGTCCGCATGTATCACCTCCTATGTTAAGGTAGGTGTCAGTGTGTCTGCCGTCCTCACGGCTGCTCGCACCGCTCTCTTCAAACTCCTTTCCTGAACCTCCGAAAGCAAGCTCGGTGTTTCCCTCCTGGCCTTTTATGTGAGAATCGAACCAGAGCGTCTGGACAGTATCCTGATTCTTCAGTTCGGCCTTTACTTGAAGGATATCGCCCTCGCTATCACCGCCACTCCACGAGTTAGGGCTGTTTAAGTGTGTCAGATCCACGTTTTGGGCGGCGGCCGAACCCGAAAACATCAGAACTGATGCAGCGACTAACGAGAAAGCAATTACTCTTTTAGTAGGCATTAATATCCGAATTCGGTCCGTAGAATAAAAATCCTTTGAATAGGTGAGAAAAGGTTTGAGAAAGGGAAAAACTTTCCCTTACTCCGAGGATTCTTCCTCGCTCTCTTCACTTTCTGCGTCTTCAGTTTCTTCTGAGTCCTGTGTGTCTTCTGAATCTTCTTCGGTTTCTTCTCCTTCTTCTGTCTCGAGTTCAACAGAGTCGAGGTCAACCTGTGAGTTGACTTCCTCTGCGTTCGAGGATGCGTAAGCCAGGATTTCCTCGATTGTTTCCTCTGTTGGAATTCCTTCCGAGATCGAAAGGTTCTTCCCTTTCTTCGCTGCTTCGGAGATGATTGTCTCGATCGTTGTTTCGTTGACAACTCCTGCGTTGACCGCAAGGTTGAATGCTCCTGAAGCTGCAGATTCGATGTCTGCTCTGTACTGTTCGGTGTCGATGTCAAGCTCTTCAGCTGTAAAGATCTCTCCCTCGCTGAACGCGATATCAAGATCTAGACCGATTTCTAGAGGTTCGATACCGATCTGGTTCAGAATTTCTGCGTCGTCTTCGGAGATTGTTTCTCCGGCTTCAACAATTACGCCAGGCTTCTGGACGTGGATAGATCCGTCGTCGACCTGTACCTGTAGTCCTGCGCCCTGAAGCTTTCCAAGCATCGGTCCTGGACCGATTCCTGTGTCTCCTTCAGGAACTTCGATGTCGTTCGGAGCTGTCTCTCCGCCGTCAGCTGCCGCTGAGGACTTGTTGCTCTGAATAAGGCTGTAGAGCTGGAAAGGATCTTTCTCCGAAAAGATGAATGCTGGCTGGATTGCATCGTTATCTTCAAGCTGGTCGATGCCGTCCCTATCAGCTTTCTCGATAGCCAGCTTCATGAGTGTCTTTCTCTGCATCTGTACGCTTGCGAACTCTTTCATCTCCTTCTTAATTTCTTGGAGCTGTTTTGCTGGAAGGCTTTGCATGTCGAGGATTCCTACAACAGGTTTTTCCTCTATCTGCTCTGCCATGTTGTCTACAAGCTGCTCTTTCTGATCTCTTGTCAGTTTCTTAGGGGTTGGCTGAACCATTTTACTCCACCTCCACTGTTGGACCCATGGTGGTCTTTATCATGACTGATTTGATGTTGTTCTGTCCCTGAGGCATCTGTCCTTCCACAAAGTCGTATACTGCGGAAGCGTTTCTCTCGACCTGATCTAGATTCTGCTCCTCGTTTCCGATCTTAAGCTGGAGCAGAGGGGATTCCTTCAGTCTGAGAGTTACCGTGTTTCTCAAAGACTCGATTTCGTCCGAAGGGTCTTCTCCGGGCTGTACTGGGTCAGGCATCATGTTTCTCGGACCAAACACTTGTCCTAGCTGCTGACCGATCTTAGGCATCAGAGGTGCCTCAGCAAGTAGGAATGAGAACTCTTCAGCCAAGTCCTTGGCTTTCGAAGGATCCTCGAACATTTCCTCGAGTTCATCCTTTGAAATCTTCCTGTCGGCGTTGTCTGCGTCGTTTGTGATGGTGTCTCCAATCACTGCGATCTTTACTTCTTCGTCTGCCTGGTAAGGAAGCTTGATGTCTTCGTTGAAACGGTTTTCAGGGTCGGAAAGATCGAGTCCTTTGAAGTTGATAACCATGTCAACGGACTCTTTGAAGCCTCTTGCGTCGGAGACTTCGACTGCGTCTTCTACTGCTTGTTCAAAATCCATTTTCGGTCACCTAGATTCCTTCCTCGGCTTCAAGCCGGTCGTCGTATTTTCCGTCCTCGATTTCCTGTTGTACCTGTCTTGCGTCCTTTCCATCAACTGTGATTCCTGCGGAGTCCGCGGAACCGATGATCTCTTTGACTGCGCCTCTGAGATCCATGGCTAGAAGGTCGCTTGCTTTCATTCTTGCGACTTTACATGCAGTTTCAAACTCCATGTCTGCGACCTTGTTCGTGTTCGGTTCTCCGGAACCTGAGTCAATACCGAGCTCGTCAAAGATGAGCTGGGCTGCAGGAGGCTTTCCGACTTCTACCTCGAAATCTCCTGTGTCTTCGTCGACGATAACGTCGACAGGTACTTCCATTCCTTCGAAGTCACTGGTTTTCTGATTTATTTCTGACACGACCTCGCCTACATCTGTAGGCAGTGGACCTAGTTCAGGTCCTAGAGGAGGTCCTGCGGAGGCTTGGCCTCCTTCCACCAAAGTGTTGATAGTGGTCTTATCTCCCATAGTTAATCACGTTTTAAGCATAAATTTTTTACCGCGAGGCCTTCTTCCTCACGGTATCTACATCGACGGTTGTAGGGATAGGTACTGCTGCGTCAAGCAGCTCGATTGTAACTTCTCTGTTGGTTTCGTCGATTCTCTTGATTTTAGCTTCCTCGCCTTTGAACGCGCCGCCGACAACTTCGACTTCGTCTCCTTCCTCGAGCTTGATGTCTTCCTCTTCCTGTGAAAGACGGGACTCGATCTCTTCAACGTCGACTTCTGAGTCGATTATTCCGTTGATGTGTCTTATGTCGTCCGCGAGATCTCTGATTGCGCTTTCCTCGCCTTCGATAAAGACGTAGCCTTTCAGGTCGTCTGACTTGAAGACTGCGTTTATGTCGTAGTTTTGAGACTTTATGCGGCTTCTCATCTCGTCGATCGCTGTCTTCTCACGTCCTCTTGTGGTTCTTGCTGTCAAAATCATGTTTTTTACACCAGGCTTGGAACTAGATTGGCAACCAGGTAGAAGAAGAACCCTATTATCCCTATAATGATCATTCCGGCTCCAGTAATCTTCGCTGACATCTCGAACTCTTCGCGGTCAGGCTTACTGGAGATCTTCAGCACTCGCTTGTATTCGTTAAGCTTGGCTTTTAGGTCGTTCTTCCACTTCCTGAGGTCTATATCCATAGTTTTAGGCACCTCGTAAACCGGATAGAGAGAACTAGCCGTTTAACTTTAACTCTAGTTCCCTCCCACCAGAGGTGGTCCGGACGGGTATAACTAAGTTAGTAAGAACAAATTTTATAAGCCGTATTACCTAGCTTCAAGCTAAAAACAGGAAAGAAAAAGGCGGGGTTACTACTGCGATTCCTCTCCTGAAGACTGATCGCCGTCTTCATCCAGGTTTCCTATCTGTTCCTCCATCATCTGTCTCTCCTGCTCAGCCTGATCCTGGGAGTTCTCCGCCAAGTCGTTCAAGTCTTCCTGCTGTTCGTTTACTTGGCCGGTGCCGCCGATACAGCCACTAGCAACAACCGCTAAAGCAAGAATAGTTACTGCTGCGAGCTTCATAAGGTCTTTTAGAGCTAATATGGGCTATAAAGCTTTCGGGTTACCGGCAGTTCCGGAAAGGCCCGGACTTTGTTTAATAGATATCGGGATCCAAATAGTATTGTATGGGAGACGAAAAACTACTCAAACTGGAAACCCGGATAGAGAACCTAATGGTTGACAGAGAAAGCAAGAACGGAAACAAGTACACTGCGCTGGTCTTGCCTTCAGGCGACTGGGTTTTCGTCTGGGACGGCGACTGGAAGGACGAGGTCGAGAAGTTCGCCCAGACCTATAGGAACCTAGAAGTAGATCTCTATGTTGTTGACAGGGAGGATGATCCGAACGACCATTTCTACAACCTGAAAGCAGTACTGCCGAAAGATCCTGAAGTAAATGAGAAACTTTTCAGGGCTAAGAAAAAGACGGCTGAC
>JBEQBQ010000022.1:0-2345 GCA_041639695.1 Candidatus Nanohaloarchaea archaeon | reverse complement strand
CACCTCTGAAGATACTAAGAGTAAGGCAAAGGAACGTTTTGATGAGGTCTACAACTAGTTTTCGGCAGATTCCCAGATCATTCGGAAATAAGACATAAACGAGTCTGCGGCCTCCGAGTCTTCAATCATCAGCACCAAAGGGTTGTTTATCCAGAAGGTGATGCCTACCTTGTCTCCGTAAACTGCGATTGAAACATTTGAATTTTCGTCTTCGGGAAGAAAACGTGCTTCAAGCTCGCCATGTTCGCCTACTTCACCTCTCATCGAATCCTCAAATACTCCTTTGATCTTGATATTTTTCTCTACCCGTTTCTCCGTCCATGTCGGTAAAAAATACTTCAGCAGTTCTTCAGACTCCTGAGGTGAACCGATCAAATGTATGGTATCGTTTTCGGCTCTTAGTTCATCGTTAAACAGTTTTTTGATTCCTTCCTTGCCTTCGAAAACCTTGACTTCTCTTTCCTTCGAATGTTGTTCGAATTTTCTCTCAAGCTCCGGCATAACATTATCTAGCTTTGAATCGAGCTCGTCAAGATCCCTTCTCTTCTCCTCTACCAGTTCATTAAGTCTTTCAGGGTCACAAGGTCTGTAAACCCGCTTATCTTCCGTATCGGTATAGCTGACAAGTCCTTTATCTACCAGCGTCTGAACCTGATCGTAGGCAAGTCTTCTGTTGACTCCGGACTTTTTCGCGAGTCCTGAGGCCGTGTCCTCGCCTTTCTGTAGAAGCGTTTGGTAGAGCTTTACTTCGGAGTCTGAAAGCCCGAGCTGTTTCAGAACCTCTTCCATCACCTCAAAGTTCGTTTTGAAGCCTTAAATCCGGTTGTGGTGTAGTCGGTACACTAGATCGATTGACTATCAACAATAGCCCATCTTTTGATGTGATGAGTGTTTTCAGCATCGGTAACTCCGTAATCGACCGCTATACAAAATCAGAACCGTTCTTCTCTGAAGAAGAAATATTGCTTGAGGATCCTCCTGCCGAACTTTACTCTTCGGTAGAGAAAACTATGCCTGGCGGGAGAGGAGCGAACCAGGCAGTAGCCGCGTCCAAGGCCGGCGCCGATGTAACGTATATAGGAAAAATAGGGGACCAGGATATCCATTCCGAGGAGCTAGAACGGAAAGGCGTTAATGTGGATCTGGAAAATTATGATGGAAGATCGGCGGAAGCCTTCATTTTCTCTGACGAGTCGCTGGCGTTCAGTCCTGGAGATGAACGAGTAGACGCCGCTTATATTGATGAGAACTTCGACCGATTGCTGGAAGCAGATTACATGCTGCTTCACAACGGTCTGGAACCGCAAACAACTGAATATCTGTTATCAGAACTGGAAGGTGAAACAGAAAGGCCTAAAGTTGTCTTCGATCCGGCGCCCCCAAGAGAGCTTGACAGGATGCTCGGTTATGACTCTGTCGACTACGTTACGCCGAACAAGGCCGAGTATTCCATGGCGGAGGGTCTTTTCGAGAGTTCCGGCGCTGAAGTTATCAGGACGACCTCATCAGGGGCCGAGACAGGTGATTACTTCGCTGAATCGATCGATGTGCCGGTTGTCGATACCACAGGCGCGGGGGACAGCTTCAACGGCTACCTGGTCGCAGGACTTGATGATGGGAAGACCTTGGAAGAAGCGATGGATGTCGCGACGAATGCGGCCTCGCTCTCCGTTACGAGGTTAGGCGGTCAACCGGCACCAACATGGAGAGAAGTCGAACAGACACTTTGAATCAAAGAAGGATTAGAAAATGAGTTGAGACAGGGTTAGGGGTTTTAGATGAACTCTACTCCTAGCTCCTGCTCAATCTCTTCCTCGTATTCGTCGCTGTGGGTCTTTTCAGGCCCGTAGATCTGCGGAGAGTCGACTCCTGTGACGATGATCATCGACTGGAGTGTGTTGTCCATGTCTTCTCTGACTTGGGCACCCCAGATAACCTTTGCGGATTCGCTTAGCTTTCCGGAAACGGTATTGACGACTTCCTGCGCCTCGTTCAAGCTTAGGGAAGTTCCGCCTGTTACGTTTACAAGTGCGCCTTTTCCGCCCTCGATATCAACATCGAGTAGCGGGTTGGATAGTGCTTTCTGTACTGCTTCTGAAGCTCTTGAGTCTGTATCAGATTGACCCATTCCTATCATGGCAATTCCTCCTTCGCCCATGACTGCGCGTATGTCTGCGAAGTCGAGGTTGACGAGTCCAGGCTTTGTAACAAGTTCTGTTACGCCTTTGACTGCGTTTACAAGGATTTCGTCGGCGATCTTGAATGCTGTGTTGAGTGAGACGTCTGGAACGATCTCGAGTAGCTTGTCGTTTGGAATTACGATTAGGGTGTCGACAGTATCTTCG
>JBEQBQ010000021.1:0-16448 GCA_041639695.1 Candidatus Nanohaloarchaea archaeon | reverse complement strand
GGGGAAGTGGATAGCTCCTTCTTGTAGAAAAAACAAAAAGGTATTTAAAATTCTATGTGTGTTTTCTACACAAAGACTTATTGTAATCTTTACAAAAAGGTGATCAAGTTGCAAACCACGAAAACACACGAATTCGAGAACAACCCGCCAGAAAACCTGACAGACCGAACAGACATCTACTTCACAGACACAACCAAGGCCCTAGAACACAGATCGTTCAACCCGAGAGTAGCGAAGAAAGTGTTCGCAAGACCCGAAGGAGAGGCCGAGACAGCAGGACTCGAAGAAGCCGCAGATATCGTTGACGAAATGACAGAAGATATTGATATTTACATCAATACGAACGAAACGTTCGAAGCAAAGGAACCGTTGATGGTTCTTGAAGGTCCGGCACAACAACTGCTGGAGCCCGAAACCCTAAACTTAGGGATCGTCTCACACCACTTAACTGAAGCAAACGGTCTCGAACATCCTGATCCACAGAAATACGGCGAAGCAGTAGGAGAGATAGCTGACATATTTGGAGAAGTAGGTGTTCCTCTTGCTGATTTCGGAGCAAGACACTACCATCCTGCTCAACAGGAAGAGCTCGCAGAAGCAGCCATAGAAAACGGAGCAGTCAACTACTCAACAAGGGCCGGAGCAGAAACACATGGAAAAGAGCCAGCGGGAACTATGCCCCACGCATTCGTACTTCCATTCGCCTGGAAACACGGAATGGAGAACGCAACCCTCGAAGCCGCAAAGGCCATGGACGAATACACCGAAGGAACGACGCCGGTACTGATCGACACAGCGAACAGAGAAGCAACTGACTTGCTTGAAGTCTGTGAGTATATGGAAGCTGAGCACGGCGAGGACTTCGAGCTAGTGGCTAGAATGGATACGTGCGGAGAGAACTACGCAGAAACAGCTGAAGAGGTTAGAAGATACGATGGCCACCAGACCGGTAAAGGAATGAGTATCGATGCAGTCGAAGGACTGGCAAGAGAACTCATAGATGCTGGTTACCGGGAAAACGTTGACCTAGCTATTTCAAGCGGCATGGGCGACGTGGCTAAAGCAAGACAGTTTGCAGGAGCCCAGAAAAGATTCGAGGAAGAAGAAGGCTACACCATGTTCGACATGGTTGGTGCAGGAAGCTTCAACAACTCAGAGAACATGCACGCGACCTCAGACATCTACATGATAGAAGGAGAGCCTGTTGCAAAAGTAGGGAGAGAGCAAGACCCCGCCGAAATCGATGATTACAGGCAGGAGAACATGGTGCAGGTGGTCTAGAAATGGGTAACTGGTTTGAACCCTACAACGTCGTTTTCTGGAACGTCGACACCCAGTACGACTTCATAGATCCTGCGGGAAAGCTTCCGGTCAACGAAGGAAACGGAGCGACAGGAATCCACACCAACCTTGGAAAACTAACCGATCTAGCTGAAGAATACGGCATCACAACCATCAATACCGCTGACTGGCACAACCAGGAATCTGAAGAGATCGTCTACGATGAAGAACCGGACTTTGAACAGACGTTCCCGCCTCACTGCATGCAGAACACGAGAGGCGCCGAATTCATCAGTGCAACCGAGCCCGCTAATCCGCTGAAGTTCGAATGGAACGTAGATTACGATGTGGAGGAAAGACTTGAGGACGATCCCAGAGAGATTGTGCTCTACAAGGATAAATTTAACGTGTTTGAAGGTACTCCACACGCAGATCCTGTGGTTGAGGAGGTTGATCCGGATATTGCCTTTGTCTACGGTGTGGCGACCGAGGTCTGTAACGACCAGGCGGCCCAGGGCTTGCTGGAAAGAGATGTGAAGGTTTACGCGGTCGAAGACGCGATGAGAGGTATCGATCCGGAAGCCGCAGAAAAAACCAAGCAGAAATGGCAGGATGATGGAGTCGAACTTGTCGACACCTACGATGTAGAAGACTCCCTGGAGGGCAGGGGCTACCATGCCCGTGCTCTTTAAATTCTTGTACTTCTTACACAAAGACTGTGACGCAGGAAAAACCCGAGTTCGACAGCCTCAAAGAGTACGATGAGGAAGCTTTCGACAGACCTTCAGTGACGGTAGATCTCATAATCTTCACGGTCAAGGACAACGACCTCAAGCTTTTATTGAAGAAGAGAGATTCATGGCCGGACGAAGGAAAATGGGCGCTACCCGGCAGCTTTATTGAGATGGATGAGTCGCTGGAAGAAGCGGCGAAAAGAACCTTACACGAGAAAACCGGTTTGGACGACGTCTACCTCGAACAATTATACACCTTCGGACAACCTGAAAGAGATCCTAGAACCAGGGTCATAACAGTCGGATACTACGCACTTGTCAACTACGAAGAAGTTCGAGATGTAGACGAACTGGAAAACGTTGAATGGTATTCTGCCTACGAATTGCCTGAGCTAGCTTTCGATCACAGCGAGATCGCAGACTACTCAATTGAACGTTTGAGGGCTAAAATGGAGTACTCTACAGCTGCTTACTCTTTCCTACCCGAAAAATTCACTTTATCCGATTTCCAAGAAGTTTACGAAACCGTGTTCGATAAAGAGTTTGATCGCAGGAACTTCAGGCGGAAACTAAAGAAGAAAGATATTGTCGAAGATACCGGCGAGAAGACTGAAGGTGTTTCTCATAGACCGGCGAAGCTTTACTGTAAAGGAAGAGAACTGGGCGAGATTGTCGAGATACTTTAACTTATTTCTTGATTAAAGCTATGTCCTGATCTGTTCCATCAGCTTTCCTGGCTTCTTCGAACATCTCCTCGTCTATCTCCATGTAAGACCCGTCCTCGGCATCAGGGTTGTGTAAAAGAACCTTCCCACTTTCGAAACCTACGAACGGCATGAAATGGCCTTGGTATCCTTCCCTGTCTTTCAGAATATTCCAGTCAATCAGCACGATTGGAAGCTCGCCCTTTCTAAGTCTCTTTTTAATCTCCTCGAGCGATAGGGATTCGAAGTTTAGTTCGACCCCAGCCTCTTCAGCTTCCCTGTAAAGTTCCTCGTTCTCCTTGTCTACAGCATGTTTTCTGTGGAACTCTTTGTCGTCGTGTTCGTTGTCAGGTTCGGCCGTATAGAACTCTGCTTCGTGTCCGATTTCTTCTGCAGCTGTGGCGAGTTGAACTGTAAATACTGCATCTCCCTCTGAATAGTCCAGCAGATCTTTTATTTCCGACATCGATTTACGGTCTCCAAAGAAGTCTAAGGCCATTTTCAGTGCTGCCGGGCCGCAATCATGGTCGGACTCCTGTGTCTGCAACGGGACTTCAAGCCTCATAAGTAATATTTAGTACGCTGGTTTGAGGTATTTATTGTTTGGATAGAACCAAGGATTTGATGGGCGAGTTTTCCAATCTAATTTTAGGCGCTACCGGTAATCTTGGGCCCGAACTTTCTGTTCGTTTAGAAGACAATTCTTTAGGTATTTCCAGATTAGGTGGCTCTGAACCCTTTGAAGGACAGCTTCTACACTGCGATATGACCTCTTCGGATCTGCCTGTCCGGCTTGAAGAGTTCGATACAGTTTATCATTTAGCAACTCTGAATAACGGTGAAGCTCCGAGGGAGGAGTGGCCGGAGGTCGAAGGCACTGAAAACTTGCTGGAAGAAGCCAGAAAAACTGATAGTTCGCTTAAAATAGTCTATGTTTCATCTGGTTCTGCCGCCCAAGTTAATCCCGATCAAGATAAAGATTGGTTAAGTTATCCGGAAGCTAACGCCGTAGGAGAATCAATTATACAGGAATACGAGAATCACTCGATTGTCCGACTTGGAAACGTCTACGGGTCAGGAAGTGGGGTTATCGATAGCTTTCTCGAGAGATCTATACGTGGAGAGACTCTAGAGGTCTACGGCGATGGAACTCAGCTGAGGCCTTTCACCCATATTAACGATGCTATAACCGCTATAACAGAAGTTGGTAAAGAGTCCCGGCTTGAGGCTTACGAGGAACATCACTCTATAGGCAGTATGGCCGAAAGGATATCTGATCTTTCCGGTGTTGAGGTTAGTTATGATAATTCGAGAAGCTCTGTTTCTAGAACTATGGGCGCTGAATGGGAGGCTTATAGACCGGAAAAGTTTCTGGAATCTTATCTTGAGAGATCTATTTTGGAAGGTTAGTGTGTTTCGGACCTGGAGGGATTTGAACCCTCGACCGCTCGGTTAGGAACCGAGTGCTCTGTCCGCTGAGCTACAGGCCCAATATTTCTAGAATTGAAAGTAAATTAGAAATATACGGCCCTAGAGAAATGTTGTCACTGCTAAACGACGATACACTTTTAAGTGCTAAATACGTACATAGAGGTTATGGCGGAAAGTTTCGACCAAAATACGACTCAAAGATTCAGCCTAGACCGCATGCATCAAAACAATCCAGCAACACCAGAGCAGTACGCCAAGGAAAACGATATAGACTACGAAAGAACTTTTCTTGCGTCAATAGATGATGGAAATCTACGGGTCTACATGACGGGCGAAGGACCTTACCTAGTGAATGAAATCAGGAGAGAGGGATACAATTTCGTTGGAACCAAGTCGGGACTTGAAGAAGCCGCACACAAACTTGCCTCAAACGACAGCAGTCTATACGAAGATATGGCTGAACAAGATATTGAGCCCATTGAAGATCCTGAGTTCAAGGGGGGTCCAGATAGCAACGTAAGAATTCGTGAAATAAGTTTTGAAGGAAATAAGTTCGTCATATACGACGATGAAAATCCTGAAGCATGGATTGATACTGAAGATCCGGTTGATCTAGGAGAAAAACGTTAATCTTCTATTACGTCTTCGATCTGGTAAGTCTTTTCACACTGCGGATAGCCTTCACATCCCCAGAAGAAGCCGTAACGCCCCTCTTTAATCTTCATAGGCATTCCGCATTCAGGGCATGCAACGTCCTTAGGATCTTTCTTCCTATGTTCCTTACAAACCGGTTGGCCGGCCTTGTTCTTTTTCGTGGCGTTCTCTCCGCAGAAAACGCATTTCGCCATTTTTGTTTCGGGCATACGAATTAAATAGGTAGAAAGGATTTAAACCTACGATAGATATTTAAATATTTGACTAGTTAGTAACAACTATGTCGGGGGTTTCTGGAAAAGATAATATTATAGAGTTCTACCAGTCTACGGCTAAAGAAGATTGGACTGAAGTACATTCAGAGACTTGTAGAGCCTTAAGAAAGCATATCGAGTTCTATCCCGAAAATATTGAGAATAGTGTAAGAGACTGGGATTCAAACGAAGCGGAGATCGTTGAAGAACTACCCAGTTATCAGAACGGCTCTAAAATAGAACAGCAACAGTGGCAAGACGTTAATGTGATGTGGCAGACCCTTCAATATCTCGAAAATGACGTTGAAGGCCCAAAGGATTTTGCCGAAAACTTCCTCAAAGAAAATTTTGAAGAAGTAGAACCTTCCGAGAAGCAAATAGAACTCGTAGAACTCCCTGAGCTCGATAAAGAAGTTAAGCTTATTCAAGAGGCCGACGAAAGCAGAGCCTACGGCCGACTGACCCAAATTCTTGACTATGAAGTAGTTAACTAATATCTTACCTATACCTTTCAAAATACTTATTTGATTGGCCAAATAATCATTCCTTATGACAAGAGTTCTTGTCTTCGGTGCCAGCATTACCGCAGGTTTCTGGGATCCGGAAGGCGGCTGGGCACATTACCTCGCAAAAGACCTACACAGCAGATCACTCAAAAACAACGAGAACCACCAGCTATACAACCTTTCTCACTCAGGAGACACCAGCAGAGACTTAGTAAAACGGATAGGAAACGAGATCGAAGCACGGTACAAACCAGAAAAAGAATATTTAATTATAATCAGTATAGGCGGAAACGACGCACTTTACTTCAACGAAGAGGACAGGAACAAAGTACCTCTAAACGAGTTCAGGGAGAACCTGGAAAGGATAATAGAAATATCAAAGGTTTATGCTGAAAACGTTGTCTACGTAGGGGGAGTCCCTCCGAACTATGAAAAACTGGATCCGCTTCCATGGTCGGAAAACGAATCAATTCTCAAACAGGATAGACAGGAATATCTCAGCGTAGCAAAAGAAGTCTGCAAGTCGGAAAACGTTCCTACTTTTATGCTTCCTGAAATGCTGGAAGAAGATTTTGGAGAACACTTAGTAGACGATCTACACCCCGACACTGAAGGGCATAGAAAAATCTACAATAAGCTAGAACCGGAAATAGAACAGTTTTTATGACACAGTTGTTCTGCTTCGGCCATTCAATCACTCACGGAAGTAAAGATAACGAAGGCGGCTGGACCGAAAGACTCAGAAGACATCTTTTGAAGAACCACGATGATCACAGCCTCTACAATCTTGGGATCTCAGGTGAAGACTCGGAGCAGCTTGTTAGAAGATTTGAAGAAGAGCTTGAGAGACGTTACTGGCCTGAAGAGGATGCGACTATCTTAATACAGGTAGGGACTAACGACATTCAGTTAATCCACGAAGAAAGCAATTATCTGGAGGAACGACAGGGAATCAGAGTTCCAGAAGAAAATTATAGAGAGAATCTACGAAAACTAATTGAGAAAGCACGAGATTACGGAAAAATTGTCATAGTTGGAGAGCCGTATACCTCGATAGAGGGAAGTATTCCTTGGGTCGAAGGAGTCGATTCAAGCGAAGAACTTCTACAAGAATACATGGAAATCCAAAAACGAGTCTGCGAAGAAGAAAACGTTCCACGTATTGACTTGAGAAGTTTCGACCGAGAAGAATGGCTGGAAAAAGTTGAGGACGGAATTCATCCCGAGGATGAAGGCCATGAAATTATATTTGAAGAAGTTAGACAAAAGATTCAAACTCAGGGACTTATCTGAAACAGGTTTAAAGTTTAAGCGCTAAAACTCTGAAGGAAATGACATTCGTCGAATTCCGGGAAGAGGATGCGTTGAGCTCTGCGTATGAAGAACTGAATGCTCATATGCAGGAAGAAGGCATGAAGCCGAGAAAAGCGATAGACTGTATAAATATTCGTGTGCCTGAAGCAAGAATGTCTAAGATAGGCGAAAATTCTTTCCCTGAGCAGCTGGAAATGTTACAAAATCTTGAAACTCTTCAATTTAGGCTGCACGCTAAAGGAAACGGAAACACCGAAGTTTTCGACACCGAAATAGAAGTTTCGATAGACGTTCCGGTAGAACGGTTTACTGAGATTTATGACGACCTGGATGAAAGTTTAGGGGTGGTCTATGCAGGTGGTTCGGTCTTCGGTTCAGGTAATTTTTCGCAGCAAGCTGCAGAAGACCTTGCAGTCAGCTATCATTTCCAGATAGGAGATCCCTGCCCTTGGGGAACCGTCGAATACGATGGAAGTTTTTATACTGAAAGATTAGAGGGAGAGGGCGAAAAATATGGTAAGATGGGTAAGATACTGGCAGATCACGGCGCTGAATACGGGGCAGTAATGAGAGATGATGATTCTTGGATGGTTGCTGCGCCTGACTCCTTAGAAAACTTGAACAAGAGAGTGTAGAGTTAAGAGTGTGTTTTTGAGAGATGTCGACAGGAGATTACACCCCTACATCACATTATACGGAAAAAGGAGTTCTACAACTTTTCGATCTACAAGAATATATGAACCCGGTTAACTGGAAGGTGGGCCCTGAAGACTATGACAGACCGGCCTTCGGGAAAGAGTTCGAACCGGAAGAGTTCATGGAAGATATCCTCTTTGCACTAGCTGATTCAAGAAGAACCTACTATAATCAAGAACACAAGGTATCAGTATTCGAAAGGAATGGACAAGAACAGGTATTGATCAAGGCGTTTTACGAGGAGGTTGTTGATCCTTCACCGCTTGATATCGGGATTTCAAGGCTGGAAGATGATTCCTATCCGTTGAATGACTCAGGTTCAAGCAGCTGCAGACTGATAGCGAAGGCCGAGGTAGATGATATCAAGACGGTAAACACTCTGCTCTCTTAAACCTTGATCCTAAGCTAATAAGCTTTAAACGATACTAATTGTTAGATGGCTCCGGATATAATTTCGCTTGAAGCCGAGGATCCTGAAGAACTTCTAGAACAGAGATATACAGAATTAACTGAATATTTGGATAATGAAGGGCTTGAACTAGAAGATAGCAGTCCGCATGTAGACGTAGGTTTTACGAAGAATGATTTGAACTGGTATGGGGGCATGAGTTTCGATAAACAGATGGAGAGGCTTGATGGGCACACCAACATATCTATCTCAGTTGAGGCAAAGGACCCGTTAGAAACGCGTACCGTTAGTAGCGAAGTCGAAGTATTTATTGAGGTGCCGGATGAACGTTTGAAAACTATTGAAGCAGCTCTGGACTCAAGTGTAGGTGTAGAAACCCAAAAACCTGTTCTCAAAGGCAGTGCAGATGACCCTGTGGAAGCCTACGAACGAATGGTGTTCGGATACAGCTTCTTTCTCGGTGACGGCTCGAAAATCTCAATCATGTACGAGGACGGCGACTTCTACACCGGGTCTGTGCATCTCCAGGATGAAGCGTACGAAATCGTAACCAGGCTTGGGCACCAGCACCTAGGGTTCGAAGGTGCTGCACTCGTTCAGGATTCATGTATCGTTGCGGATAGAAAATCGTCTTATGACCTGGATGAAATGGTTTAGGACTTCTTCTCCTTGACGTAGTCGGAAGCGTTCAAAGCAGCCTGACACGCCATACCTCCCGAGACAATCAATTGTTGTGCGCCCCAGTCCGCTACATCTCCAGCAGCAAACAAGCCTTCAGTACCGGTCTGCATCTCCCTATCGACTTTGATGTAACCTCCTTCATTCGTTTCAACCAGATCTGTTATATCTGAGTTAGGAACAGTACCTATCTCGACAAAAGCACCGGTAACCTCAAGTTCCTGAACCTCTCCGTTCTCATCCTCGTACTTCAAGCCTTCAAGAAGGTTATCGCCATAAAATTCCTGAGTAAGAGCTTGCTCAAGTACTTCAACATTCTCGGCTTCCTTGACCTTTTCTATAGTAATTTCTTCTCCTTTCAGTACCCCTGAACGTGAAAGAACGTATACTTTTTCCGCAATATCTGAAAGATAGACAGCAGCTTCCGTACCGGCATACCCGCCTCCTATAACAGCAACAGTCTCGTCTTGGTAAAGAGGGCCGTCACAGACAGCGCAGTAACCTACCCCTTTGTTCTCAAACTCTTCTTCTCCGGGAACGTTAAGCTTTCTCCTATGTCCTCCGGTCGCAATAATAACTGAGTAAGACTTGAAAACTTCACCTGACTCGTTCTCAAGTTCAAAAATACCGTCTTCTTTCCTTATGTCGACGATTTTCTCGCCTTTTTCTTCCTCAACATCGTAGTCCCTCATGTGTTCTAGGTAGTTTTCCGCTAGTTCAGGTCCTGAAATATGTTTGAAACCGGTGTAGTTTTCTACAACATCAGTATTGTTTATCTGTCCTCCGTACTCGTCCGCGATAACAAGAACGTCCATCCCGCTTCTAGCAGCGTAGATTGCAGATGTCTGGGCTGCGACAGCCCCTCCCACGATAATCAAGTCCCTCACGTCTTCAGTCATATAGTTGTAGTTCAATCGGGGAATACTCTTAACTTTGCGGCTTACCCGAGGGTTTCCAGGTTCAAATAATATTAATCTGCTGTTAATAAGCGGTTAGTATGTCCAAAATACCGCAGTCTGATGGCGATGAGGAAATCTTTGCTCAAGGAGATATAGTTGAAATCATCAGACAGCCGATGAAGATAGGAGAAAATAGAACTACGTTTGAAATAGCGAGGAGAGCGCCAGGCACCAGGCTGATCATAGTTGAAAATGAAAGAATGCTTTTGACTGATGAATACCGACATGAAATAGGAGATCGGGATATAAGGTTGCCGGGCGGCAAAGTGTTTGATTCGCTAGAAAACTACAATAGTTTCCTCGAAAGAGGGAAGCAAATTGTTCCTAAAGCTCGAGAGGCAGCGAGGACCGAAGCTGTCGAAGAAGCAGGCATAAAACCTAGTGAGGTTAAACTGTTCAAGAAAAACCATTCCGGAGCCACAGTTGAATGGGATCTGTACTACTTCATAGTTGAGGACTTCGAAAAAGTTGAACAAGATACTGAACTAGGGGAAAGTATAGAAGCCGACTGGTATAGCTTTGATGAAGTAAAGGAAATGTGCCTTGATGGGGAGGTTCAGGAAGACCGCACAGTAGGCGCATTACTTCAGTTCCTAGGTCAGTTCAGTGAATAAACCGGATGGTTTTTAACTGTAAACCCCTCCAGTCTAACTGAAAGGCGGCGTTGGTCCAGTGGCTAAGACACGACCTTGCCATCCAGAACGAGAGCTAGACACTCTCTGAAGGGCAGAGTGGTCGTAACCGGGGTTCAAATCCCCGACGCCGCAAAGAACTTATTTCTCTCATAGAATTACGCTATTGGAGAATTCCTTACACCAATACTTCTCTATACGTGCTCAACGTAGATTGGCACTTCTGTTCTGTCCATTAAAGATTCTAAAGCTGTTCTGAAGCGGTCTCTGTCCTCGCCCTCAAGTCGGGTTAAGTAGTCTGATTCCCAGCCGCGATCAACTAGTTCCAACCTGTGGTCAAGAGATTTGCTTGTGTATAGCTCAGTTCGCCACTTATGATTTGTTTGAATGTCTAAGGATTCTGTGATGCTTTGTGTTGTGTTTTCTGAAATCGCTTTATCTTTCAGTTCCTGTTTGTTGGGGAAAGGAGCTTCGGTTGATTCAGGTGTTTTTGGTAAATCCGCTAGCTCATCGTCAGCACTTTGGTTCATGTTTATTTCGCCAGAGTAACCGATGATATCTAGTTCAGGGTCGTGGGATTCAATATCCCAGAGGTTAAATCGTCCTAAGGTATAGAAAGATCCTTCAAGGCCGATATCAGCATTATCTGCTTCTTCATCAGGATGGTGGGGGTTGTAGAAACCGAATTCGAAGGCTGAGTTGTCACATCCTGGTTCATCATGATATGGGGGGTGAAGGACTATCAGATCTCCTTCATTCAAGTCATCTCTAGGAACAGGTTCCAGACCCTCGACCATATATCTGTCTACAAACTCTTTGACTGTGTTAGAGCAGTCTTCCAGTGGTATGGTTTCGCCGGTAGTCATAAACCACTCCTTTGGTTCAAATCTTAATAGTTTGTAGAAAACCGGGTACAAATTAAAGCCTTATAGAAAGAATGATTAACCATGGAGTCACGTGATCTGGTTCTGGCAGCCAGCATTTTTGTTTTAGCGACAGGCGCAGGAGCTTTATTTGGTCAGTCTTTCCAGTCTGAACCTGTCGAACAGCGTTACTCGAAGCTTTTGGATGTCAGGGTCAACTCCTCTAACCAGATCGCTACCGCCAATTTTGACAACCGCTCCATCGATCTGCTGTACGAGAGCTCTGCCAAGGCAGGCATGTACATCGATGTTGATCAGGATGGTTCTTTCGATACCGAGCTGGAAGGTTTAACCAGGGACGGCGAGGAGCATACGAAGGTTGAGCTTCTTGGGATAGAGTCTGATGGCTACATGCTGTACTTCCGTTATAGCGATGATTTTAATGTTTCGGGGGACGGTTTTCTGGAGCTCTACCAGGTAAGAAAGTTCTAAAGCACAACGTTGCTACCTCACGATAAAAGGCTTACTGGAATCTTCTAGACACTTTCAAGGTTTTTCTTGGCTCAAGTCGAGTTGAGGAAGTAGGAGATTGCGTTAAATTACCTCGAAAGATTTTTAAGGCTTGATATTCAAGTGTAAACTCCAGACAAGGGGGGAGAAAAACATGGAACAACTACGCAAAAAACTGGGTTTCTGCGTGATCTGCGGTGATAGAGTATTTTCTGACGAGACCTTTATCGAGTCATCCGATGGATACTGCCACCACAGCTGTATATCCGAGACATCGGTATCAGCCTAGCACCGCAATCATTTACCTTTATTTTCTAGATTAACCGTGGTTATAGATTGAAATAATGTTGAAGTTGCCTGAAGCAGAAACCTCCGGACATGGAAGCTCAAAACACAGATATTCCGGAGTCAAAAGAGTTAATCCAGCTCGGACTCGGCATAATATTTCTGATCGGCATAATGGCTAACACGTTGGCAGCCAACTCAAACCCTTTCATAGAGGAAGAGGTCTCGACAGAGACGGAACAAGAGCCGGAACCTGAACTTTCAACAGATATAGGGTCTGAAGCTTACCGGCCTCAGAACTTCACAACTGAACCAGGGTATCCACAAGAGACAAGTTCGGAAAGTTCGCCTGATGTTTACAGCCCTAACATGTCGGAAGACACGCAGGAGTACACTGAGCCGGTTCCTGAAGACAGAGCAACAGAACCGACCTATCCTGGTTTCTACAGTCCTGCGCCGCCTCGCGGAAACTACCAGACCTCGAACAGTTCAGATGAGACAAATGAAACAGCGGAGACTGAAAACCGAGAAGACACAGAACAAGACACAGAACAAGACACAGAACAAGACACAGAACAAGACACAGAACAAGACACAGAACAAGACACAGAACAAGACACAGAACAAGACACAGAACAAGACACAGAAACACAAACAGAAGAGAGAAATAACACGGAACCAGAAAGCACGTCTGATCAAGAAGACGACCGAAACACTTCAAGAGAGGGCTCGACTAACTCAACTAACAATCAAACTAACAGCTCAGAAACAAGACAAGAGCCTGAAATCCGGAACAGGACTGAAAACTCGACAAATACTTCTGAAAACTCGCCTCAAAACAGTACAACAAACCAGTCAGATGGAAATCCGCCGGAAGCAACCGGAAACAGTTCCTCAAACAACTCTGATTCCGGTGCACCTTATGGAACCGCTGTAGAAGAGAATGAAAGCCCGGAAGATCAGGAAACTGAAGACTCTAATTCGGAGGACGCCGATGTATCCGAAGAGGAAACAGAGAATGAGCAACGTGAAACACAGGAGAGCGAAGATAGCAGTGGGGAGGGAGATGAAGGGATTGAGAGGCCAGAACGTCCTGACCGTCCATCCGGCCCAAGTTAGAGAATGCTTTTCTCCCTGAGCCAGACGTAGAAAGCGAACTCTTCCCTGTCAACCCAGAGCTCTGAAAACGCTGCGAAAGGTATTGAAACCGCTAAAACAATTCCGATCACCTGTAGGTTGATTGTCGCATCACTCGCCAGTGTTACGGCAAGAAGGTCCTCTGCTGTACCGAACAGAACACCTATGACAAGGAATTCGAGAAATCTTTCGACGTGTTGACGATCCATACATATAGTTTGGTGCAACGGTGTTTTTGAATCAGTTGTCTTCGGGCATGAAGCTGTCTATCTCGTAGTTCTCCTCTAAAACCTTCCTAATCTGCACCATCTTCTTCAGGTCGGTGTCCCGTGGCATGTAACGGTCGGGGCTGCTTGAACGGGTTCTCGGCTCCACAACCTCCAACTCTTCCAGAAGACTTAGACATGAACCGGCCACAGGTATAGATAAAGGAAAGTCCTCGGCCATCTCTGTTGAGGTAAAGGTCTTACCCTTCTTCACGCTGTAATATCTTAATGCGGACATCACGACGTGGAAGTTCTCGGTTAAATGATTGAAGCTTCTCGAATGTGTGTCCTTCGCCCTTACTACTTCGTTTCTAACTGTCTTCTGCTCCAAGAATACCTTGCCTCGATAATAACCCTGCGGAACTCTAACGTTTAAATCCGTGTTTCAAGGGCTTGAATAACTCCGGTAATCCTGGTTTTCCGAACCGAAAAAAACCTGTTGGGTTGGATAAACGTTTTTCAAACTTGAGAAAGACTGCTATAATTATGATGAAGTCCACAACTAAGGTCTTGGTTGTTTTGACGGCGATAACCCTTTCAATAACAGGTTCCGCTGCACTTAGCTGGGGTGGTGGCGGAGGAAGTATAGGCGGTGCAATAAATGATGCAGCCGGTAGTGTAGGAGACGCTGTAGAAAGTGCCGGAGAAACCATCGAACAGAACAGGGATGAGTTCAGAGACGCCGCCGAATCCGCAGGACGGATAACAGGCAAAGCAATAGAGGACGGAGCTGAAGCAGTTGGAGATGCCGGACAGGAGGCTTATCAGGAAGCGACAGACCAACAGGCCCAAGAATTCTACGAAAACAGTGTTGAAAGAGCCAACGATTTCGGATCAGAGGTAGTAAGCGAAGCAACCGATGAACAGGCACAGGACTTTTACTCAAATGTTGTGGAGGACGCCCAGAACGTAGGCGAAGAAGGATACGAACAGGTTACTAGCGAAGAAGCCCAGGAGTTTTACCAGGGCGTTGTAGAAGGAACAGAATACGCTACAAAAGAGGCTTACTCGGAGTTATCTGACGAGGAAGCCCAAAGGTTTTACAGGAATGCGGTACAGAGAGCGGAAGAACTAGGTGTTGAGAGCTGGGAACAGTTGAACAGCGAAGAGATGAGGCAAATCTACAGTTCCGCGTTCGAATCAGTACAGGATGCAGGTGACGCGGTTAAAAGGTTTGCGGAGAGCGAGGAAGCACGTGAAGTAGCAAGGGACGTCCGGACGCTGACACAGGACTTTGGAGAGATGACAGCTTCAAGAGCCGATAAACTAGTCGAACAGATCGAAAGTCAAACCAGTTTCAAACAACTAGTTAATACGGAATATATCGATGAGGAGAGAGCGAAAAGGCTTTACCAGAGAGCCAAGAAGATTTCAGCCGAGTACGGTGAAGAAATGACTGACGAAGAAGCTAAGGAAATGTATTCTCGTATCATGAAGGAGGCAGAGTTCGCAGCAGAACTAGGCAAGGTATTTGGAGATAACATGGTTGACGAGATCGAGGACGAGGAAGACGTCAACTTCTTCAGAGGCGGTGTCGACTACCTCGAGAAACAGTACCTCGATGGAGCGCTTAACCAGCAAGAGGCCCGGAGAGCACAGGAATTCATGAAACAGGTTGTAAACCAGGAAGGAAGTATTCAGGAAGATCTTCCGGATGTACAGAGAGCTGACTTCATCAACAAAGTTGTGGAAGCAGCAAAGAACAAAGAATCACTTCAGGACGTAGAGAGCTTTTACGAGTCGAAGATCGAGGAAGTCAAGTGGAACGACTTGGAGGCAGATGTCAAGAAAACCCTAGAACTCGATCAAGCAAGAACACTTGTCGAAAAGGCCTCGGAGTGGGAGGAACCGAGACAGGTTGCCTCTAACGTGGTTCCCGACAGCCTAGGTGAAAAGGAGTCTGAGCGTTTCAAGGAGTACCTCACAAGACTTGAAGAGTACAACCAAGAATTTAGTCCTGAGGAAGCATCGAAGCTTTACAGTGATGCAAGAGAGTTCGCTGAGTCGGGTGAGAAACCTCAAGGCCCTACAGCACAGTTCTACAAGAGCCCGGGACTGATTGAGAAAGTTCTCGAACTCTTCTAACATTTCCTATTTCTTTTTCTATGTAGAATTTTTCACCGGAAGTTTGGAACATGTTTTAAACAATACATGAATAAACTGGTTTTGTAATGCTGGCAACTTTCGTAGGCGCAGGTGGAAGAGGTATGCAGACCGGTACAGGATTACTAAATATAATTGTGCCTTTAGCTCTTATCGCAGGTTTCTTCGGCCTGATAATGCTTTTATCCAGCGGATCAGGCAAATCCCGTACACATCCTATAGTCCGTTTCATCTGGTTCATATTCATCGGGTGGTGGCTCGGACTCCTATGGTTCGGACTAAGCCTTGCCTTAATGCTGACAATACTCTTCCTACCTGTAGGAGCATGGGCGATGACCAAGACATGGAAGGTGATGACACTTGCCGGCTCCACCGGTCCAAGGGACGCCGTCACAGACGTATCCGTGGACGTTGAAAACAAGATGAAACAACAGGTCTCCAGCGACATGGAGACCCAGAGCGAATCAAGCAGCAAGGAAGAAAGTGAAGACGAGTTCGACAAGCTTGAGAAGTTGAAAGATCTGAAAGATGAGGGAGTAATTACCGAGGAAGAGTTTAAGCAGAAGAAACAGGACCTGATGGACGACATATAGGTTCTGGGCCAATTGGTTTATCCAGGTTAAAGAAAAGTTTAAGCGTTTAAAGAAAACTTTACACCGGATAGTGGCGTTTTTGTGGAGGTTCTCGATTGTAAAAAGGCTAGACTAATTCACTTACTCTCTCTTCGAACTCTTCAACGTAGGGATTCTTCAAAGGAGTCTTCAGTAGTTCAAATTTCGAAGGCTTGCACTGTTTGAGGGTGTTGGCTGCTGTCTCAAGTGCTTCCGTATCCCCCAGTTCCTCTGCAGCTTCAACATAGCTTGGAGTCCACTGGTTGATAACCATAGTAAGGATTGGATGACCTTCTAATTCTGCTTGCGTCATACCATTCTTTTTCCTGAAGAAGTTTTCTCTAGCATACGCCACTCCTTCAATATTGTATGTGTCGGCAGGATTGCCTGTGGCTATATGTGTTTCTTCGTGTTTAGTTGT
>JBEQBQ010000020.1:0-17087 GCA_041639695.1 Candidatus Nanohaloarchaea archaeon | reverse complement strand
CTACGTTGCATCAGGACAAAAGTTCGAGGACCCTGTTTTCGGAAGCCTTTCATTCAGCTTCGAAGGACTATCCTCACTAAACGAGGGAGAGGACATCGAAGTACAGGCACAGAACGACGAAACAGTTGAAGTTTCAACAAACGAAATGACGCAGGGCTTCGCACATTACGATGGAAGCTTCTCCCTTGCGGATGATGACGGCGACAAGATTGTCGCGGTCGAAGGCGAACCCGTACAGGAAGACGAGTACTTCACATCTGATGCCGGAGACTTCTCACACTTCTGGGAAGTAACAGAACTGGACGCGGACTCACAGGCTCCTTCAAGCGGAGACACCGCAACAGTCGAACTAAAAGACAAAATCTCAGGAGCTTCAATCGAAGTAGAGCTTGACGCAAACGACGTAACAGGGGGTGCAGGAGACTCAGACAGAGAATACGAAGCAGAGAAAGTTATCGACGGACAAACATACCACTTCTCCTACAACACCGCATCAGACGACGATGGAAGCGACGACGAGGTAGAAGTTACCTGGGGAACCGACTCCGACTACTCAGCGACAGGCTCAGCAAACTCAGGAACAACAACAGCATTCCCAACAATCAAAACCGATAACGGTGCAAGACTCGCATTCTACGATCCGGGACAGGATCCTTCTGGAGTCGCAATAGGTGCTTCTCTAGTTGACTTCCAGACTGACGAGTACTTTATCGACCACAAAAGCCAGTCAACCGAAACTTCTGCGGGTTACGGTGACGGCGACAGCATAATCGAGGATGCAGGAGGATCAGGAACACATTCCGATTCTGCGGATACCTCCGTGGCAGGTGCAGCGCCTTCAGACAGTACATCCTACACCTCCACCGGTTCATTTGATGCTGACTGGAGTCTTGATTCGTACGATAGCTCAAGCGGAGACGCTTACGACAGTTCGAACGACGCAATAATCCTAGACATAGGCGACAGAGGAACCTACTCCGCAGGAGCAGACACAGCCCTAAACACAGGTTCAAACTCAGGAGTTGATTCAACTGACGGGACAAGCTATTCCTCAATGTCCTCAATCACGGGAGGTACCTATTATCTAGTTTCATCAGATAGTGCCTTTGATTCTGGAGAGGATGTAGTGACCGATGACGACAACGATGGAGTCTACACAGCTCAACCAGATCAAGTAGTTGATGCCGACGGTACAGCATCCCAAGACAACGATTGGGGTATGACCGCTGATCTCTCAAACGCCGCAAGCGTTAGTGGACCTTATACCGCAACAGGATCAGGCACTCTCTACTACAACGATGCAGACAGTAATGGGTTCGACGCCGGAGACGATATCTACTGGGATTCTACCGGAGATGGTAGAAGCAGTGCAGACACCCTGATTTCTACAGGCGACGATGGAGCTCAGACTTATGGAGCCGGTAACGGAGCGACAAGCTTCGTCTCTTCCGATCATATAGCTCTCGGCGGAGGGGACTCCACTTATAGTGATGGTGACGATATAATCATCGATTACCACGATGGAGGAACTTACTCCGCAGGAGCAGACACAGTGGTAAACGCTGGCGGAAGCAACAACAGGGCAGACGGAGATAGCCTTGTGGATCTTTCCACGGTAAGCAACCCTTCCGGGATTGGATGGATAAACGTCAACAGTGCTAATGGATATGACAGCGGTGACGAAGTCTTTGTAGACGACGATAACGACGGATCTTATACCGCACAGGCCGATACCGTTGTAGCCGGAAACGCCCCATCAGGAGGAACACCGATTACAGTATCGAACTCTCAAGACTCCGACTGGACAATCGATTCCTACGACAGCACAGATGGTGGTGCTTGGGACAACTCAAACGACTTCCTCGCTATCGATTCAGATGGTGACGGAGTCTACACCGCACAGGCCGACAACGTCCTATTGAACGGAGCAGACGGCACACCTTCCGTTGGAACAAGTCTTGTCTCATTCGGATCTCAGACCAAGCATACAGGAAGCCAGCCATTCAGTTCATCAGATACCGTAGTAGTTGACTCCGACTCCTCTAACGACTACAGTACGGGAGACACGGTCTTCGGATCCTCAACAGGAAACGTCCAGTACTGGTCGACTGATTCCTCGGAGACTTCAGGAGTAACAGGCTTGAACTCCATTCTTCCTTCCAAACCAGGACTTGTGGTTATTGAGGAGGAGACAGAGAATGGTGATCAGCACAGTTACACGGTTACACCGGGTTATGATGGAGGTGATTCTGAGGTAACGGTTAATCAGCCTAGCTACAGTAGTTCGAACAGGCAGACCGCAACTCTTGAGTCGAATGACGATGTTACTGCGGGAGTCGACCGTTACGGGGTCTACACGGAACATGACTCTGATGGAAAGGGCTCGCTTACCCTGAACTATCCTGATTCGCAGGCAACTGCTGGAGCTGGCTTCGGAACCGGAGAACTAAGTTCGACAGGAAGTTCCAGCGTTCAGAGACCTGCCGGATGGCCTAACGCAGCAACCCTGGACACACAAGCCAGTCAGAACCAGAACATGATCCTAGTTGGAGGTCCGGCAGTCAACAGTTTGACAGAGACCTTGGCAGACAACAACCAGACCAAATCTTCGAGCGAGTACCAAGAGGACATGTGGATGCTTCAGACGGTTGAAAACGCCTTCAACCAGAACCAAGCATTAGTTGTGGCCGGACATTCCGCTGAAGACACTCAGGCTGCTTCGAACTACCTTGCCAACTACCAGGACCACCAAGACGAGATGACTGGCAAGAGCTTGGAGAAGACAACGGTCTCGACACAGTAACCGAGACTTCTTCTTAACCATTTCTTTTTTCTTCTGAAAGACCGACTACTTCACAACCCAAAATCTATTATTTTTTCCAAAAAATTGGTGTAAATATGGGACTATATGCTCGGGATGTCGCCAGCCTTGCAGGAAATGAGGAAAGTGAAAGAAAACTGGGCGAAGTTCTATCTGCCAAGTTCTCCGATCTAGATGTTGACTCTGTTGAGGAAGTAAAGACGTTGAGGCGCTAAAAACCTAGAGAGCTAGTTTAGGTTTATCTTTACATAACCATGATACTCAAAATCCTGAAATCCGGTCAGGCAAACCTGTTATAGGGAAAACCCGAGTTGCAGTAGATGATGTCTGCACCAGATTCTACAGTTTAGATCGGAGTATCGAAACTATTTCTTCAGAGCTTAGAATCTCCACGTTTCAAGCCGAGGAAGCCCTAAGATACCGGAAATAGACCAAGAGTAAACAGGACATTTACTCCTGTGAAAAGAAACCTCTACAACCTTAATTCCTGTTTTAACCGTTCCTAGAGCGTATAATAATCGTTTACTTTCTAGAGAACACCTGTCTTTGACAGGAGGAATGAAAACATGAAGCTAAACATAACGAAGAAAAACATTTCCAAAGCCCTCTACGGCGCAGGAACGGTCGCTGCCGCCTCACTACTGGTCGCAGGCGCAACAGCACAGACAAACAACACAACTCAAAACACTCAGGACAGCGAAAACAACACAACTACAAGTTTAGGCGAATTCCCTGAACCCTACGTAACGGACAACGAAGTCAACTCGATCGTGGTCTTCGGCGAATCTGCCTCGGAAACCGATGTTAACTCCGCGAGGAACCTTGCTGAAACACTTTACTCCCAGACCGATCAAACACCGGAAACAGAAAACGATAACACAACCGAGGAAACAAGTCAAACAAGCATAGAAGTTCCCTTAACTACGGAGAACGAGCGGCTTTACCTAGGATCAACTATAGACTCATCGAGAAACATTCTGACCGAGGAGGATCTTGACTCACTTAGCACAACCACTTTTGATGCCGGGGAAGAGGACACCGAGATAGAACAGTTCCTCAGAGTGGGAAACCAGAACGTTACTTTCGGACGGCCTAACGACGATGCAGAGCCTTTCCTCTACATAGAAAACCCTGTTCCCAGTCAGGACGAACACCTTTACGAATTAGAGGCGAACATGGACAGCCCGGCAGACCTTACGTCCGATGATGCAGCAGGTCAGGAACTAAGTCTCTTCGGCAGAACATTCACGGTCTCCGAAGAAACTACACAGGACGAACTTGTCTTGTTGACAGGTCAAAGAGATCTAGAACTGAGAACAAACCAGTCAAGAACCGTTACGATCGATGGATCTGACCATACTGTTTCTGTTGTAAGCGTTAACGATGGACAGGTCGCAGCAAGAATTAATGGCGAACTACGACAGTTTGAGGAAGGTGAAAGCTTCAGCCTGAACGATGCATCGATGAGGGTCCAGGAACTGATCGATTTAGAGGGAAGCAACGGCATAGTACGTTTCTCCGCAGGATCAACCGAATTAACCTTGAGCGGCGGAAGCATAAGCTCCGGAGATGAAGAAATATCCGGTATCGGTTACGAAGCCGCTGGAAACTTCAGCAGCCTTCAATCCCTCAGCTTCTTCATAGGTGCGAACGACGAGGACCGGACTTACGTTAGAGAAGGAAGTTCGTATTCCTCGAACCTTTTCAGTCCCTCGTTCAGCTTCGAAGGTTTCTCCAGCGAAGAGGGAAGCAGCGTGGAGATAAACCCGGGTGAAACCGCAGAGGTATCCTTCACCACTTCCGAAGGCGAGGCCAACGTAGGTTTCTCCACCCTAGCCAACAACTCCACCGTTTTTGGTAATGATGACGGCGATACATTCGGAACATACCAGAACCAGTCCCTGACCGAGGACGACTACCTTCCTACGGATGCAGCAGGTTTCTCCCGGCTGTGGAGAATCGAGTCAGTTGATGCCGACTCAGACCTTTCCGAAGGAGAAGCCACGCTTCAGCTTGAGGATGAGCTATCCGAAAGTTCTGCCAGTGTAGAACTTCAGCCCTCGGACGGCATCTACAAAGCGGAGAAGGTTATTGATGGCAGGAGCTTCACTTTCTACGTTACTCCGGAAGAGGAGGTGAGCGCGGTATGGGATCCCGATTCCACGCCTCTATTTCCCGCGCTCGAAACAGGTGACGGTTCCGCAGTTTCGATAATCGATGATGCGATGCTTGACTTCGAGGGCGAGAGAACCTTCCGTCTTCCCGCATCCTCCGGAGAACCGACAGTAACCATCAGTTCTTCCAACGGCACGGTCGAAGCGGTTTCCAGCTCTTCAGGTGTCGAGACAAGAACCGAGAACGGTACAGTGATTGCCACGGTTGAAGGCGGACAGGAGTATGGTTTCAGAACCCAGAACGGAGAGGTGATGGCCGGTGCTTACACCGACAACATTATCGATGATCCTTCGATCCTGATAATAGAGCCTTCTAACGGCGATGACCAGCAGGAGGCCTATGTAGCGAGGACCGAGGTCGACGATGAGGATGTAATAGTCGATCAACCTAACTACACCGGTTTCCGGCGTACAGCAGAGACCGAGGAAGACGTAACCGTTGGTTACGACAGGTTCGGTGCTTACTCGACTCACGACCCTGATGATGGAGGCTTCACGCTTTCGATACCTGAGTCACAGTCCTACGCATTAATCGGTTTCAGCAATTCCATGAACCAGACGAGCACTGAGCAGACAGATATGGAGCAGACCGGTCAGGAGATGCCGAATATAGTCTACAACGCTTCAAACCCCGAGGTTTCGGAGCTTAGACAGGACCAGAATGTAATCCTTGTGGGAGGTCCTGCCGTCAACTCTCTGACCCAGGAGCTAGCTTCACAGGGCGTTACGCCTACAGCTGACCAGTACGAAGAAGGTTCCTGGCTTCTTCAGTCCACGGAAGCTTTCAACGGAGATACTTTGATCGTTGCAGGCACCACTGCAGATGAGACAGAGGCTGCAGCCGACTATTTGTCCAACTACCAGGAGAACTCGGAAAGGCTTGAAAACAGATCGATCCTTATAAGCACCGAGGTCGAGACCCAGTAACCTCTCTTCTTTTCCCTCTTTTTTCTAACTAATTTAACATTTCACCGCCATAGTTCTAGTTGGATGAGCCGATCAGACAGGTTGTTTGAGGACATCACCGATTACAAAACTATAGATTTCGTACAAAACGTGGACGATTACCGATTCTTAAAGAACGATCTGAACGAGGAGGCCTGGGAGTTTGCGTATGAATCAGGCCCGTATGTTATAGAGGAGCTGATAGATATTGTTCATGCGGAAGATCATCCGGAAAAGGTTAAGAGACGTACACTGCTTTCGGACGTGTCGGACTGGCGTAACTTCGAGTCAGGAAGACTAGACCAGTTTATCTCTGTACTTGACGACCAAGAAATAATTGACACCAACAGGAAAGGATACATAGAGGTGAATGAAACCTCTATAAGGGATATCGCGAAGTATGATCACTCGCTTAAAGCCTACCGTCTGGCAGAACACGTCGATAAAACCGTAGATACAGAGGATACCCTGTTCGCGCTCAGACACGTCAGAAATCCGGATCTGATCGAGAGCTATGGACCTACGATAATCGGAGTGCTCAGCAGTCCGAACCTTGAGGGTAACGAAGCTGTGATGGCTGCCAACTTGGCTTTTGAGAACTCCTTCAGCGAGGATGTGGAGCAGCACGAGACAAGATACGCTATAAACTTCTTCAGAGATCTAAAAATGGTGGATGGTACTACCGATCAGGAAGTTGAAGAGGTCGCCAGAGGAATGGAAGAGTTCTACGACATCGAACTCTGATTTATTCGTATCTTAATGCTTCGGCAGGCTCAAGTTTTGCAGCCCTTCTTGCAGGGAAAACACCGGAAAGCGTTCCAACCACAAAGGAGAACAGCAGGGAACCTATCAACAGTTCAGGCCCTAGGTAAGGATTTATCGGTATATTTACTGCTTGGGTGGCCCCCCAAGACGCGAGGGATGAGAGTGAAACTCCTACAAACACTCCAAGACCTCCTCCGATTAAGCCCAGCATGCCGGATTCTAGAATGAAGAGAAGCATTACCTGCCTGTTTGTCGCACCTATCGCCTTCATTACCCCGATCTCCCTGGTTCGCTGAGTTACCGCCGTGTACATAGTGTTCATGATACCGACCGCGCCAACCAAAAGAGATATTGATGCTATACCGATTACCACGCCTCTTACGACGTTGAGTATGCTTGTGAATGATGAGATCAGGTCTTCCTGTGTTGAAACCGTAAAGCGTTCGTTGCCCTCCTCAACATTTCTTCTCTGTCTTAAGGCTTCTTCAACCTCTTCTTTCGCGCTTTCTGCTTCAAAACCGTCCTGTATTCTGGCGAATATCCAGTCGTAAGTATCGTCTTCAGCTCCTAGAAGCTCTCTAGCGTTTTCTATAGGTAGCTGAACCGCCCCATCGATCGAAGGATCTCCTGTCGGCTTCAAAATTCCTGCAACCCTGTAAGTATCGTTCCTGACCTCTAACTGAGATCTTATACCTATATCCGAATTAAATTTGTCGGATATCGCGCTGCCGATTACTATACTTGATGTATCGGTAGGTCTTAGTTCTCGTCCCTCACCTACCTCCATGGCCCAGCTCGTCTCAACGATCTGTTTGGCCTCACCCATAGGGATACCTAAAACCACTACAAACTCTTTGTTGTCGTTGTAACTGATCTGCGCTGTTTTAAACAGTGCGCCTCCTGCCTCATCGACCGACTTCACGTTTCTAATAGCCTGAAGATCCTCTTCCGTCAAAGTTGATCCGGACGCGGCGTTTCCCTGTGTCTGGTCGCCTCCAGGATTAATGAAGAGCTTGTTGCTTCCTATTGATTCAAACTCTTTCTCTACAGAGTCCTCCAAACCCTGTCCGAGAGAAACCAGTGAAACAACGGCGGCGATACCGATGAACACACCTATCACGGTTAGCCATGATCTTCTCTTTCTGTGAAGCAGGTTTCTGACCGCTAAAGTGAAGAAGTCTTTTATCATCCGTAGCGTATCGCCTCCGCAGGTTCAAGCTTCGAGGCTTTTCTAGCCGGTAAGACACCGGAAACCATTCCAACTATGAAGGAGAAGATCAGGGATCCAAGTATCAGGTCAACCCCGATATATGGACTTATCGCTATACCGAGCTGTGATGTGATTAAGGATGTTGCGGCCCAGCTCAGACCTATTCCGACCGTAGCTCCCATAGCCCCGCCAACTAAACCGATGGCGCCAGATTCTATAAGGAACAAAGTAAGTATTTGGCGGTTCGTGGCTCCGACAGCTTTCATAACCCCTATTTCACGGGTTCTTTCCGCCACCGAAGTATACATAGTGTTCATAATTCCCACCGCACCAACCAGGAGAGAGATAGAACCTATACCCAATAAAACACCTCTTACGATACTCAGCTGGTTGTTAAGCGATCTTATTAGGTCTTCAGCGGTATTTGTGGTGAAGTCTTCCTCTCCTTTCTCAACGTTTCTCTCGTCTCTCAGATTTTTCCCTACATTCTTTTCGACTTCGGACGGTTCGTAACCCTCGAGAACTTTAACGTTTATCGAATCAAAAGCTTCAGGTTTGTTGAGAAGCTCTCTTGCTTCTTCGATAGCCATCACTATACCTGAGTCGACATTTCTGTTACTGGATGCTTCACTTACCCCAACAACCCTGTAATCCTTTCCATCTATATCCAGCCGTGATCTTGGCTCCAAACCCTCATCTTCAGCAATACTCTGGCCTACAACCACACCTGAGCTGTCGGTAGGTCTTAGATACCTTCCTTCATCGATCTGAATATCAAGTGTCTGCTTCATAAGATCGGAATCTGGCTTGACTCCGTAGATCTGCCTGAAAAAGTTTTCATCATCGATCCCAACAAGTAAAGAACCTGAAACCCTTCCATCAACTGTCTTAACACCTCTCGTTCTTCTTATTGCTTCCAGGTCGTCTTCTCCAAGTTTAGCAGCCGTGCCGGAAAACCTTTCTGCGGTGCTGCCACCTCCCGGCGAAACATACACTTTGTCAGCTCCTATTTCCCTGAACTCACTTTCTATAGATGTCTGAAGACCTTGACCAATTGAAACCAGTGATACTACAGCCATTATACCGATAAGTGTGCCTATTATCGTAAGCCAGGATCTCTTCTTCCTGTGCCTGATGTTCCTGTAAGCCAGTTTCAGGAAGTCAAGCAGCATTATCTCTCGCGTCTCTTCCTCCAGTAGTAGATACCGCCGCCGATCAACAGCACAACAACGATCAACGGCATGATGCTTCCTCCACTAGCCAGACCGTATCTTTCAAGCTCCTGTGAAGTGTAAAGCTTGACGTCAACAGTCTGTATCTCCGACTTCTGCGAATCTGATTTGTAACCAAGTTCTACAGGTATTTGAAGACTTTCAGCGTTTCCGGAGACGTGCATTCTAAGTTCGACTGTTTGATAGTCGTCAGGATCCATCTCACCTATGTATTCTGTGTTGGAGGATAGGATTTCGTAGCTTTCAGACTCTTTAACTTCAAGGTCTACGAAGTCGGCTGAACCTTCACCCTGGTTTATTAGCCTCAGTGTTACTGTGCCTGTTGAATCCGGTGTCAGTGTTCCTGCATCGTTCACTCCAATCTGTAAGTCAGGTTCTCCTCCAACAACTAAAGCGGTTGTAGAACCAACTGAGAAGGATGTTCCGGCCTCATTCTCGTATTCAAGCATTAAAGGAAGCTTGTAAACCCCGTTTTCGGCTGACTCATCTATATTCAACCGGAATGAAACGTTTGTGTTGTCTCGTGGCTCTATCTTTCTGACGTTGGCTATGTTTGAGTCTGATGCTGCAACCGGAACCTGTTCCGATCCAAGCTTTACCTCGATGTTTTTGAGCTGTGAGTCAGCCATGTTTTCAAGATTTACAGTCATTTCTTCCGAGGCCCCAGGAGCAACCTTGTCCGGAAAATTAACGTTTGAAATTGAAAGTATGGAGCTATCGGTCCTGACCTCTACTGGAACTTTCTTCTCTAATTCGATGTTCTCAGAGCCTAGAGCGGTTTTGAACTCGAGCATGTTTTCACCGTGCACCGCGTTCTCATCCACCTTTACCTCTAAGTGGATCTGGCTTGACTCTCCCGGAACCAGTTCCCCTAAGTTCCAGGAATTTTTGTCGTCCCTGTCAACCGAGAAAGGATAGTTCTCCAGAAATTCTACATTAACATCGTTTGCGGCTGTATTACCGGTGTTTCTTACTTCGATCCATATGTCTGCGTACTCCGATGATTGGAGCGGTGTAGGCTCCAAAGTCTTTTTCGAGATATCTATTTGGGTTGAGGATTGTGCGGCTGCGATACCTGTTAAAAGTAGCAGCGAAACCGTGAATGCAAGTTTTTTAGTTTTCATCGTCTTTCTCTGGATTCTTGAGTTTTTCCTGGTTTTCCAGGCCTTCTTCAGGATTTGTTTTTCCGTCTACTATTCTTACAATTCTGTCAGCGTATTCAGCATCGTTTGGATCGTGTGTAACCATTATGATTGTCTTTCCTTCTTCGTTTAGTTCCGTTAGTAAATCCATTATTTTTGAGCCGGTCTCTGTGTCAAGGTTACCCGTAGGTTCGTCCGCTAGAATTATTTCAGGGTTGTTTGCAAGGCTTCTGGCTATAGAAACCCTCTGTCTCTGACCTCCGGATAGTTCGGAAGGCCTAAATGTTTTTCTTTCGCCTAGACCGACTTCTTCGAGTAGCTCGTCTGCTCTTTCAACCCTCTTCTTTTTCGGAGTATTTCTGAAGATCATGGGCAGTGCTACGTTTTGCCGGGCGTTCATCGAGTTAACCAGGTTGAATTCTTGAAATATAAACCCGATTTTCTTGCTTCTTAGTAGTGCAAGCTGGTTTTCCGTCATCTCGTTTATTTTTTCGCCGCCTATGTTTACGGTACCTTCACTGGGCACGTCTAAAGCCCCTATCATGTTCATCAAGGTGCTTTTGCCCGATCCGGATGGCCCCATGACCGCTATGAATTCTCCCTCCTCTATCTCGACGTTTGAACCTCTTAAAGCTCTGACTATTGTTTCTCCGAGCTGGTAGTTTTTCTCAACGTCCTGAAGGCTAATAATCGACATAGTCTTATTCCTACACGCCTAAATTGGTTCCTCCGGCTTATAACATTCAGACAGTTATTCGATTTCTATCGAACAAACCGGGTCGGTACGGGAGTTATAAACGGTTGAAGGCCGTAGATTTGTTATATGTCAGATGAAGAAGAGATTGTGGAGGAGCTTGAGTCGGAGGTTGAGACCTTGGATCACGAGTTTGAGGAGGTCAAGGATTCTAATGCTGAAGGCGATCTAAGTGATAAGCAGCAGAGGGTTGAGGAGATTCTTTCTGAAGTGCATGAGCAGCTGGACTTTTTGAAGCAGGTGAGCCAGGAAAAGACTCAAGAAGAACAATAATTTTAAAGATATAAACAAAAAAGTGTATGTGATATTTATGAGACGCCTCGACCGACATGACGGCTTCGACGACTTCAGAGATCAGATGCAGAGGATGCTAAACCAGTTCCAGAACCTTGGAAAACAAGCCGGAGTAACAGGAGTGCCTGTCGACATGAAAGATGAAGACGGCGAAATAATTCTTACAGCTGACCTTCCGGGAGTTACAAAGGACGATATCAACATTAAAGCCGACGAGGACCGTATAGAGATCACAGCCGAAGCGAAGCATGAGATCAAAGAAGAAAACGAGAAATACATCAGGAAAGAAAGAAGCTCGAGACATTTCTCAAGGAAAATCGGCTGGCCTACCAAGATCGACCCGGAAACTATCAAGGCAAAGTATGATGAAGGCGTTCTTACTGTTAGAGCTGAGAAAGAGGAGGACAGCGACGATTGGGACGTGGAGATCGAGTAAGTTTTTCTCTTTCTCTACTCCCTCACCACAACGAATATAACATATTGTAGACTTATTTTCTGTATAAATGTCCGGAGCCACCAGAGGAAGCGACTTCGAAGGCTTCGACCAACCATCCCATTCTGAACCTTATACTCCCGATTTAACAGGAGAAAATACCTACAACCTAGCCTGTCTACCTGATTTCCACTCATGGCAGAGAGAAGGTAAAGACTACGCGGTAGGCGCCAGAGAAGCCGAATACTTCAGAGAGCTATCAGAAAGGCACGGAATCGACGCATTATGCATCACCGGCGACTTCGGAAGCAGAAACGCGTTAGAAGGATTTCTGGACGGAATGGAAAACGAAATGCCCGTCTACATACTTGAGGGCGATGAGGACTACACAAAGGACGTGAAACCGCCAGAACCACGCATAGGCTGGAAAAGACAAGTTACGGACATAAACCAGCCTATCGAGACCGAAACAGAGTACAGTATCGAAGGAAGAAGCGTGGAGTTTAACCCGTTTGAAGACTACAAAGTATGGATACAGCACGAACCCCATCACGAAAACAAAGAAAAACTGATGGAGGAACTAATGTTCAACGTAGATCCGCTGAAAAGACATCAAGACTATCACCCTGCCGACATACCGCATGAGCTAGGCAACGAACCTGTAATAGCTGTTCATTCACATAACCACCGGCCTCAGCCCATGGAGGTCGGTAGATCAGGAGTTTTCAGCCTTGGGGGCGGAACATACAACTACGATGTAACCTGTATAATGCCGGATAGAAGCGTACACTTACTTTCACTGAAGCCTGAAGGTGTAGAAAACGTTCACATCGATAGAGGTGAAGACGAAGTTTTCGAGCACCACAGCTTTGAGATTCAAGAAAACAAGGCTTTTGATGCCGCACCAGAACAACAATTTTTCCAGAAGGAGCTGAAATACTGCAGAGAAGGTGTCGATCTTAAACCCGGTCACCGTTTTGGGGAGCTACCTGAGGAAATGATCGCCAAAAACGATTTTGTAGTGGGAGAGGCAGATTAAATACGATGTTCAACGTCTAGAGGTTCAACAACAGGGTAGCCGAAGTTATCTGCAATAAAATCGTTGTATACAGGATCAACAGCATCCCAGAGTAAATTGTTAGCGATTTCTTTGAACTCTTCCGAACCCCTTAACTTTCCTATACCTTCCTCTGTTGTAACTATGTACCCTCCTCTTTCTCCGTAGAGATCCGGCATTAATGACGTAAATCCCTTGAGCTCTCCTCTTTCAAAAGCTCTAGTTATCTCATCCACCATAACTATTTCAGGCTCTTCAGAGCTCCAATCCGTGCCCGAAGTATCTTTTGCTGCTTCAAAACAACGACTCCAGTTCTCTTTTTTCTTTTTAAAACGTCCCTCATAGCCTTGGCCTGGCTTCAGCTCCAGCATTTTCATATTTCTTTCATCTACATCCACGAGAAGAAGATCCGCATCCCCTCCCCTCTGCTCTACATCCATATCTCTGCTGTCAGCGCCTTCAAAATATTTCGAACCGGCAGCAGGCTCGTAGAAATCTGCTTCCAGAAAAGCGGCATCCCAACGCGTCTTACCATCTTCCATCAAACTTAGATATAGCTCAGCCTGATTGTCCCTCATTAAACGGTGCATATCAGGGTAACGTGGATCCTCAGCTAGAACGTTTTGCCTTAGCTGGGCTTCTTCTACCCTTACGTCATCTAAATTAATATCAAAACCTGCAGAATCTATCATGCCATTTACAACATCTTCTACGACCGCTTCAGGGAAACCGTATCTGGAGGCCGCTCTTTCAACACCTATCTCTGCCAACCGGAGACCTCCCCCATAGAGAATTTATTGGCCCTGGGTTTTCGAGATCTCCCAAACATCTATTTTGTTGTACTCAATAGAATTTTTTATATTCTAATGTTTCCGGGGCTCTATAGACTGAAGTTCATCTAGACTCCGACTTAACAAAGCCTCTAAATCCTCAAGCGAGGCCTCATCAATACCGTCGGGATCGGGAATGTATATCTGGCCCTCCAACGGCTTTGAATCTCTAGATTCGAAATCCCAGAAACTGCTGCCTCCGCTATAGTCCCAGTCAAGCTCGAAAGACTCCATCCTGTGCATTAATGCATGTCTATAAGCCTCAGGCACATCATAGCTGAGGAAAACAACATCAAGAAAATGAACTCGCCTATTTCCCGTATCTGCCTTAATTATCTCGGCTTTCTGCCGGCCGTCCTTGAACTCCTGCCGGTACAGGAAATCAAACTGTCTTCCTTCCCCCACATCCCGCATATTCTCCAACGTCACCTGATCATAATAAGTCT
Source organism: Candidatus Nanohaloarchaea archaeon (assembly GCA_041639695.1). Lineage (GTDB taxonomy): Archaea > Nanohalarchaeota > Nanosalinia > Nanosalinales > Nanosalinaceae > PL-Br10-U2g16. The sequence continues at coordinate 2,984 of JBEQBQ010000020.1, read as the reverse complement.
CAGGCTTGAAACGCTCATCCCTCATTTATTTGACACCTCAACTTCGAGCAAACGTTCATCTGACGAAGAAACATTCTTGCCAAACACTTTCAGGACGTCAACTGAAGTCTCTATATGGGAGGTTTTGGCGCGAACAGCCATACTTCCCCCATTAAGAGCCATGAAAACCATTAGCTGATCAGCCATGTGTTTGTCGACCGCCGCATCAGAGGAATGAAAACTTTTGAACTTTTGAACAGCTTCTTTCGCAACTTTCTCACTTCTCTTTCCTTTTTCACCCAGAACATCGAATCCCGCCACAGAGTTCTCATAAACCGCTTTAACCACTAAAGTAGAGCCTGTTGAAACGGTCTTCTCGTAGCCAATATGTTTCTCTACAGGTTTGGAGATGTGCGAGTTCTTCAGTATTCTTTCAGCTTCATCCGCCTGTCGGTCCGCAACATTCTGTGATTCCAGCTCCTTAGACGCTTTCGAGTAAACTTCGAACCTTTCGAGTTCTCCTCTATCCTTTAATTCTATAGGATCTAAAGAGTTATTTTCAACCTTCAAATTAGCTTCTCCTCCGCCTGAAGGATAGTAACCGGTCTTTTCCAGATCTACTGAAGCGTTTAAACCAAATTTTTCCAGTAAAGGAAGCTTGACCTGTTTCAAGTAATCAATAGGCGGAGACCATTTCACGTCCGTACCGCCTTTCCCAGTTAAACGGAAAGACCCGGACAACCGTGTTCCGATAGGTAGTACGGTGTCAAAAAGCAAAGTGATTGATCCCGCAGTTCCTATATTTGAAGTGAAAGATTCATTTCTTAGCTCCTGAGGCTTGAATACAAGTGACTCAGAACCTAGTTCTGCACCTTCAACCTCTGCATTAGAAAGTCTTTGGACAGCCTCAACGCACTCTAGGTGCTGCCTCTTCAGCCCCGGATTCGACCTTGAACCCCTGATATTCTCCATCCGGAAAGCCTTGTTTTCTACCGCAGAAAGTGTTAACGCAGTTCTCAGGACTTGGCCGCCACCGTTCTCACCGTTTATCTCGATCATGATATAGGTTGATGGCTTAAAGCTTTGAACCGGTTTCGGTTCTATGGGCGACAAGTACTTCGACTTGGAAAGGGATGAGCTTCTTGAGATGCTGAGTTTTCTTGAAGAGGATATCGAGAACGTTCGGAGGGTCGCAAAATTTATCGAGGAAAAAGATATTGATGCAGAGTTCCTTTTCCATAGAACAAGCGAGTCAGCAAAGGATTCAGCGGAGAAAACAGATCTCGACCTTGATCAGATCGTGAAGACCCTGGTTTTCAAGACAGAGAACGACTTCGTTGCGGTTCTGTGCCCGGGCGACAGCAGGGTTTCCGAGCAGAGCCTGGAAGATTTGACAGGTTCGAAGGTCAGGATGGCAAAACCTTCGGAAGTGGAAAACCATACCGGCTATATTGTCGGAGGTGTTTCACCTTTCGATCTTGATATCGATGTTTTCATGGATAGCTCGATACCTGAAAAGGACTTGGTACGCCCTGCCGCGGGCTCCAGGGTTGTTGGGGTCGAGCTTGAACCAGAAGAACTTGTTAGATCTTTAAACCCTTCAATCGAGGATATATGCGGATAGAAGAGTTGAGTTGTAAAGGTGGAACATAGATGACCGGGCGAAAACAAGTAGAAAGACAGCTGCAGGAAAGTGTGTTGGATCGCACAAGAGAACTGTGCTTCTATGCTTCAGAGGCGGAGAGAGCGCTGGAAAGGTATCTTAAGACCCGGAAGCAGCCGTATGGAAGGACAGCGCACGACATGCTGGGGAAAACCGATAACCTGCTTTTCTACGCCGATAACCTGATGGTCGAGGCAGAGGAACGAGACGGTGTGACCCTGATAGAGCCCTTCACCGGCGAATTGCCTTCGAATAGGGAGTTAAGAGACATGCATGAAGGCGATGAGCTCGAAGGCGTCGTAACCCAGCTACTTGAAAGCATCAAGGCAGAATCGGAGGAACTCTATATGAAGGCTCTAAGCATCCCCTCGTACAGGGACCTAAAGAGACAGATCGATGCAGAACAGCAGCGCGAAGAGCGGAAGGAGATAGAGGAAGAGATGCTGGGGACGGCCCGAGAACTCAGGTTCTACAACAGCATACTTGAACACATATCCGGGGCATCAAACAGCTTCAACATCGAGGCCGTGCTCGAGGAGGCCGAGAGGAACACGGAAAAAAGCTGGCAAGCCTACAAGAAGGGCATAGGACATTTCAGCGATCTTTCGGATTACAGAAGAAGGAACAACCTAGAAGCCGGTAACAGGTTCATCAACCCGGATAAAGCAGGAAGCCCAAGCAACGTCGAGAACATAGAGGAAAGATCCGAAAGTTTCGGAGAGCAAGAACTTTCAAGACAGATGAAAGAGTTCTTCGACACACTTAAACGATCTGAAAACCTGATAAGCACCAACCCTCTGGACAAGCTGGATGACTCCGAAATTCTGTAGAACCGCCAACAGTTTTAACCCTTAGACCCGCACAACAAGTTATGGACACCGAGGAGCGCAAACAACTGGTCCTGAGAAATACTACTGAAATCGTTACAGAAGAAGAACTTGACGAAGTTCTCGAAAAAGAAGAACCAACCACTTATGTAGGCTATGAGACCTCGGGTCCTGTACACCTCGGACACTGGGCATCAATAAGAAAACTAACGGATCTGCAGAAGGCCGGTTTCGACCTGAAAGTGCTTTTCGCAGATCTTCACACATATTTGAACAAGAAAGGCGAGGAGGAATGGATCCAGGCCATGACAGAGTACTGGGAAGCCACCTTCAAAGCCACAGGACTTGACGCCGAATTCATTAGAGGTAGAGAGTTCCAGGAAGAGACCGAATACTTCCACGACGTCCTCGAAATGTCGAAAGAGACTACAATTAACAGAGGGCAGCGCTCGATGGCAGAAGTCGCTTCAGGTGAAGAAGACAGTCAGAGCATTTCACAGATCGTCTACCCGTTG
>JBEQBQ010000019.1:0-18189 GCA_041639695.1 Candidatus Nanohaloarchaea archaeon | reverse complement strand
AGGTTGCCCGTGGAGAAGGTGTCCAGACTGTTTCCGTTGACATCCAAATGGTACTCTCCATTACTTATAGAGCTTGCATCCAGATCAAACGTCACATTCACGTTTTCAGATGAATCAGCACTGGTTTCAATCTTGAAAACTTCGGTCCCGGAGTCAGGACTATCAAGATCGTATTTGTCTAGAGTAGAGTTTATCTCTGTTGAAGTATTAGATTTAACACTGATATTGTTCGAAACACTGTTGTTAGTAAACTCCACAGCAGATCCATAGACCGTCACGTTGGTAAAGTTGTAGTCCTGGCCCATGAATATACTAGAGTTAATATCGACTAGTTCTATTTCGACCCCTTGACTGAGTTGAACGTCTGATGCCGCGAAAGCGGCTGAAACTCCTAAAACCATTAGAGATGTGGCAAGAGCGATCTTTTTCGCTTTCATGCAACCGAATGTAAGAGCTCTAAATAAATAGGTTTGGAAAGATCCCGGGGAAAACCTAAGAAGACAGCAGGAACGAAACCAAAGTATGAGCAAAAAATATTTCGTGGAGATCGAAGATGGCGAATCCGTTTCAGCAGTCCATCACGAAACAGAGTCGGACAAATGGATATTTTTCTGCCACGGCTTCGGAACCGACAAAGAAGGCAGTTATGTTAAAAGATGCGAGAGAGCTGTCGAAGAAGGCTGGAACGCTGTAAGACTAGATTTTCGCGGAAACGGCGAGAGTGACGGCGATTTCATAGAACAGACCTTAAGCTCCAGAATCAAAGATCTAAATACCGTTATAGAATTTTTTAACCCTGATAAGTTCGTGACTTTTGGCATGAGCTTCGGCGGTAAAGTCGTTTTTCAACATGCCTCGGAATCAAATCCTGAAGCAGTAATTGCTAAGTCACCGGTAACCTACAACGACACGATGGAGAAGTTTAAAGCGGTCGTAGAGGAGAAAGGCAGCTACACCCACTTCGGGGACAAGACCGTAGACCATCGTTTTGTCAACGACCTCGAAGACTACAAGTTTGACGAAGTTGCAGAAAGCCTAGAAATACCTGTCGCGTTCTTCCATGGACAGGCAGACACAACAGTACATCCAAAATGGAGTTGGAAGGCAGCCAAGAAAATGGACAACGATATCAAGGTCGAAATGTTTGAAGGAGAGAAACATAAGATGTCGGACACGGCGAACAAGAGGCTGCTTGATTCGATGTTTGATTTCCTCAACAATATTTAACGGAGAACCAAGAAACTGGTGTTATGGACAGGGTAGACGAGTTAATCGAGTCATCCCGGGAAGTTATCAGGGACTGCCAGATCGAGAACGGTGCGATTGTCGCCGCTAACTCCGATAAAGAATACTACCCCGAAAACGTTTCTAACTACCGTTTTGTCTGGCCGCGGGATGCCGCTTTCGTTATCTACGCCGAGAAGCTCTTAGGAATGCAAGAACTTGAGGACAAGTTCATCGAGTGGCTTCACGATAGGGCAGAAGGGTTCTCAGATTCGGGATTAATCTTCCAGCGTTACGGCACGAACGGTCCTCGCGACACCGAGTTCGGACACCAGTACCAGCCGGATCAGGCCGCAGCACTTCTCTGGTCAATACTTGAAACACATAATAATCTTGATGAAAAGATGAGTGACACGGTACACTTGCTTGCCGATGGACTGTGGAGCCAGTGGCACGAGAACTCTTTCCATCAGGACACTCACGATCTCTGGGAAGAAAGAACCGCCTATCACGACAAAAACGAGAACTTTACTTATACACTGGCAGCCTGTTCGAAAGCACTCTTCATGGCTGCCGACAGATTTGAGGAGGAAAAATGGCGGAAGACCGCAGAGGAAATGCAGTCACGACTAAGGCAACATGGAGAAGAATATTACTACCGTTCTTTTGGCGAGGTTTCAGACGATTCGATCGATGCCTCCATTCTCGGCCTTGCATGGCCTTTTAACGTTCTTGAAGAAGATGGAGGCTTCAAAAATCGATTGATATGGTCGAAGACAAACTGATGAACGAGAATGGTGTTATAAGATACGAAGGCGATATGTATGACGGTATTATCCATCATACCGACCACTTGGACAAGGTGCTGGTGCATGGCCGCTTCTAAGTTTCTGGCACATCATAGCATTATCTAGAACCGGTGAAGAAGAGCGTGCCAAACATCTTTTCCACGAACAGGTCGATAAGATCGAAGGAAGGTTCATACCAGAACAAGTATTTGAGGACGAGCGTAAGGGTATTAAACCTCTTGCGTGGTCGCACGCCATGTTTGTTATAGCAGCGGACGAGCTTGGCAAGATATAGATAAAGAAGAAAGAGTCAGTGGAGAATGTCGGTATAGATGTGGTGGCTCTCAGAATCCCAGAAGCTTTCCGCTCTATCATAGACTTCTTCTCCTGCGATTTCCAGTCCCTCGGCTATAACAGCCGCGGCAGGATCGATGGCAACCATGCCTCCATAGAGGCCCATCTCGAAGGGATGATCCTCCATGTATTCGACTGTCTCCTCGGCGTATTCTTTACCGGTCTCGTATACCTGCTCTACCTCGGAACCTAAACCTTCTTGACCAGGGTCTAATTCCTGCTCTAGATCTTCTGAGCCTTTTTCGAGGCTGTTCTCAACTCCCGACATCGGATCTTTGGCTGCGGCACCCATAATTTTTGTCACCTTACAATAACAATATAACATTCGTGTGATAAAAAGCTTCGCATTTAGACCATAGAAAAAACATTCTAATGCTCAATAGCACTCCTGTAGATTCCTGTTGTCCAGCCTGCGATCTGCTCCCAGCGGAAGTTGTCTTCTACACGCTCTCTAGCGTTGTCGCCCATCCAGTCGTTCCAACCCGGATCATTCAAAGCGCGGTTGACCTGGTACGCTATAGAACCTGAATCCTCAGGATAGGTGTGAAGACCTGTGTATTCGTGGACGATTGTATCTTTCATTCCACCGGTATAGCTTCCGACCGTTGAGGTTTCACAGGCCGCCGCCTCCAAAGGCACGATACCGAACGGTTCATAGACCGAAGGCGTTACCATCATCTCCGCGTTCTTCATTAAACCGATCAACTCTTGGTCAGATACATATCCTGGGAAATGTACTTTGTCGCCTACCTTCGACTTTGCTATACCTTTGTAGTGTTCTGTTGCACCTGATCCACACATAACGAACTTGGCTTCCGGTCTGGAGTCAAGAATCTTAGGCATCGCTTCTATAAGATGTCCTGGGCCTTTCTGCGGGTACATTCTCCCTACAAATAGAACAATATTCTCCCAGTCCAAAGCATAGTTATTCCTTTGGAGATTATGTGAGTGGCTGTCAAACTTCTCGAGATCCACCCCATTCGGAATATAGTTTACCTTCTCATCAGGCACATCAAATGTATTTTTTACCTCATCAGAGAACTCTCTACCTACCGTGATAACTTCCTCGGCTTCATACGTTCCGTACCATTCCAGGTTGTGCTTGGTCTTCTGATAGTCTCCTTCCAGCGTTCCATCTCTTCCTTTTGTGGTGGAGTGAACGGTGAAGACCATAGGGACATCAAGTGTTTTCTTCACACCTATTGTTCCTGGGACGGTCATCCAGTCGTGGCCGTGAACCAGATCGATATCTTCTCTTTTATCTATCTCTATAGCTTTCTTCTCCATTTCGTGTGAGAAACGCATCGCCCATGAAAGCGTATCGGGCGCAGAAACGTTCGTGTTGATTCTTACAATTTTTACGCCATCTCTGTGTTCGATTTTTTCTTCTTCTCCTCTCGTGATAACTATCGGTTCGTGTCCCTGTGCTGCTAAGGTGGTTGCGAGGTCTTCGCAGTGCGCCGCTATCCCACCTGCCTTATGTGGCGGATACTCCCAGGTGAGAAACAGCGGCTTCATTTTTAGTGTTTGACCTCCTTCTTGTTTCCAATAATTCCCTTATATCTGTTTAAAACTGTTCCTTCCCATCCATCGTTGAATGGGTTTATTTGTTCAATTTTCTCATCAGGGACATCCAAGTCAAAGATCGCAGAGTTACGGGTCTCATCGCGAGTCACAAATATTAATTCGGACTCATATCCCCCCTGCCACTCCAGCTCCGAGATCATCTCTGAATGCTCACCATCAAAACCTCTCTCATTCTCAGTCGAATGCAAGGTCAAAGCTAGAGGCTTTTCAGCTTTCTTCGAAACCGCCACACCAGCAGGTATCGTAGTCCAATCATTTGCGTGCACAAGATCGAACTCTTCCTCCTCCAATAGTGAGACGGCTTTCTCCTTCAGTTGATTGTTCATCATCAAACTCCAGTTATACAGGTTGTCGCCCTCAAAATGGAGAGGCATGCGCGTGACCTCAACCCGTTCATCGATAGAATAGTACGTACCATCATCAAAAGAGACAATATGGGCCTCGTGGCCTTCATTTACAAGAGATTCAGCTATAGACTTGATGTGTTCGGAGATACCTTCGCCGTCCCTGAAGCTTTTCGAGAGGAATACCGCCTTCATTCAAACCTCTCCTCAAAACCTATCTGCTTTGATTTCTCGACATCCGGCTGCGTGAAAGGATCAACATCTCTCAACCACGCCGAATAAGCCGCCAAATACTGCATAAAACCTACAAGCTTTCCTAATGTTCTGTGTGAGACATCAGTCAGATTTATCGTAATATTAGGCATATCTTCTTCATCCATCGCATCCTTCACCCCCTGATACTCCGATTTCAGCGACTCACTTAACTCAAGACCATCAAGATCTTTCAGCTTCCTGTCCCTTAACCCAATATTCTTCAGGTCGTCAGGCACATCGATTGTCTGCATCTCATGAGCATCAGTTCTGAAGAACATGGTGGCAACGTTCCTCTCGCCGCCGAAAACACGTTGGTTCGTGTGGTGCTGGCATTCCGGGCCCATATCGCCGTAAAATGTCTGGCCCTCTCCTTCCTTACATACTGTTTCATGCATCAACTGCACGAATAGGGGATAGAAACCGAAAAGCCTCGAAGAGTAGAAAGGAGTGAAGACTTGATCAAAACCTTTCTGCTCGGAGTCGTAAAGCGCTGAAGCCACGTTAAGCGCCGGATTATACTTGTTATCAGGAGACAGTTTCTCGTAAATCTCTTCTCCACCTTTTCTTATTTCCTGTACATCTATACCTGCAAATGCTGCAGGTGCTAAAGCTGTTTCAGTTAGACCAGAGAACCTTCCACCGACATCAGGGTGTTCGATCCAGTCAAATCCTCTTTCTTCAACAATTTCTCTCAAAGCACCCTCATTATCGGAAGTTACCGGGAAAAGTTCGTATCCGTGGTCAAGGAAGAACAAGGATGCTTCTATCACTCCTGCGGTCTCCCCGGATTTACTTATTGGCATTACAAGAGTCTCATCCTCATCCAGCTCTCTTTTCAAGGTGTTGAGGTAGTCCGGGTCCATAGTTGTTACAAGACGGACGTTTTTCTCAGCCTCTCTCAAGAAAGCGTATAGATAAGCTCTGAAACTTGTTATAGAGCCTCCGTTACCTATGACAACTAGATTTTCGTATTCTTTCTGATCTCTTTTTTCAATTATATTTTCTATATCGGGTTCGTAGTCCGAAAAATCAGGGTTCTTTTTTCTGGGGAGTTTTTGAACCGAACGTGTCTTTTCGTTTACGTGATCTATCTCGATCTGTATAGACATTTTATTCACCTAGTGCCTTGCTATGCGCCTCAAAGTAGTTTTCAGCAAGCTTGTTCCATGACGTCAGTTGTGCAAGCTTCCTTGCGTTGTGTTTTCTCTCAGTGATCTCGGTCTTTTCGTATGAGACAAATTCGCCTATCATCTCAGCCAAGTCTTGGGAAACCTCTTCATCGCCTCTGCCTTCCCTTTCAAGAACTCTAATGCCTTTTCTCTCTTCCTCTTTTGAATTCTCCTTTAGGTATTTTCCGAACCCGGCCATGTCCGTTGTTATGGACAGTGCTCCGTTTGCCGCTGTTTCAACAGGCGTGTATCCCCATGGCTCATAGTAGCTAGGGAATATTCCAGCGCTTGAAGCCACCATGAAATCGTTGTAGTCCATAGATAGGAGTCTGTCTCCAACTGAAAGATATGTAGGGTAGAAAACTACCTTCACCCGGTCTTCTTCTCTATTCCTTAATCCTTTATCCCAGAGAGTCTCCAGTATCTCATCTTCAGCGTAATTTAGTTCGAAGGCTGAAAGAGGGGGATTGCCCTCCTTGGCCATAAAGTTCTTCCTCAAGGAGTCTAGGGTCGCCGAGTTATCGCTGAAAATTTCCTCCAATTCATCTACGACTTTATTGCCTGAAGTAAGTGTGTCAAGCATCTTGGACCGGACTTCAGGAAGCACTCCTTCTATATAGTCGTCGAGTTCATCGTAAAGGGAAACGTTCTCAAGTATCTCCTTGTTTGGTCCTTTCGTATCTGTAGGCACCAGAATGAACACAAAGAAGTCTTCTCCTTCCTGTTCGTTGAGCTTGGAGAGCGCATCTATAAAGACATCGACACCTTTGTTCCTGAACTCGTATCTGCCCGAGGTAAATAGTATTCTAGGATCGCTTTCAAGATCTACATCATAATAAGGCTTGAAGTATGCTCTAAGGAACTCTTTGACGTGCTGCTTCTTTTTCTTGTGGTCGTAAGATAGTTCTTCCAGACTTGGAAAGTCTTCTACGTTAAAGCCGTTTGGAAGTATTACGTCCGGCTTGGTTTCAAGCACTGCTTCTGCCTCTTTTCCTGTGTTCTGACTTACGGTTGTGAATACGTCTGCTTCCTCTGCAGAAGTTTTCTCGATCTGGTGCTTTGCTTTTACACCGTGCTGTTCTGCTAGAGATTGATCAACGTTTCCTTCGTCTACAGCGGATTCTAAGTCATAGTCGGAGTTGGATAGTACGCGGCCCAAAAATGTTGCGTGAGTTGTAAAGACTGAAGGAATGTCATGTCCTATGATTGCAGGGCCTGAAAGCCATTCATGGGCTTGTACAACGGTTTCGCCTTCCATGTTTTCCGCGAGTTTTTCTACTACTTTTCCAACTGCGTAACTCCATTTTACAGGTTCATCGAAGTCATGTCCTGCGTCCATAGAGTCAACGCCGTGGTTTTCCCAGAGTTCTTGCTTAATTTCTCCTATGTCTTTTTCCATGCCCGATGGATCTACGAGTATACATCTTGGCGATCCAGGAATACTCCATACGCCACAGTGAACCTCTATCCCCTCAAGGTCTTCAAGTGAGTCTGCCCATTCAGGACAGTCTCTTGGTACGAACTCGCTCATATCAGATTCCGGGTCGTAAAAGCCTATTGCTACGTAGTTTTCGCCGTACTGTTGCTTCATTTTTCCGGCTTTTGACTTCAGCACCTGGTGGATGCCCCCTACCTTGTTTGCGACCTCGAACGAGACCTCGAGAAAGTTGTCGGGCTTCATAGAAACGATTGCGGAAGAGTGGTATAAAAACTCCTCACACCTTTGTTTTGCCACTCGAAGGTTAAAATAAGGTCTTTTTAGTCGAACCCGGACAAGTTCAGGCTATGAAGTACACCCTTGACCAAAACCTTGACTCGAGAAAAGGCGTTGCATCCAACCTCCACGGCTTTATCGAACGCTACATGGACACCGGATTCAAATCTAAATGGTCCGGATACTGGTCTCCGCCCTACAAATTCCTGGACTACTACGCAATCAAGCTAAACGGAGTCTGGCTCGGACCCGACACCTTGAACGCAACCGAATACGGCGACTCATTCGTTTTCCACCACGAGACCGACAGCCTGCAGATAAGAGAAGACCTAAAAGTCCCTGAATCACATCCAGGATTCAAAATCGAAATTAAACTTCAGAACAAAACAGAAGAGAAGAAAGCAGTTCATATAGGTCTTGAGCTTGGACTAGATATCAGAAGAAAAGATCAAGACATAGGGCCTGAAGATTACAGTATCGAAAAAAGCCCCGGCAAAACAGTATTTTGTTCCGAGGACAAGAAACTTGTCCTGAATACTAAAGATTCTTTCAAGATTGAAGGCGAAGAGCATCTAAAAGAACATTATCCAGGAGAAAGACAGAAAGCATTCGTACCAGGACAGATGGTTTTCAGGAAAGAACTGGATCCAAAAAGCTCTGAAAAACTGGAACTAGACTTCTCAACCACTGAAGTAAGCTTCGGAAAACTGGAAAAAACCGATGCGAAAATGACGGGCGATCTTTCCAGGTGTTTCAACTCCTGCGTAGACAGCATGGAGAACCTCATATACGACAAGGAAGGGAAAGGAATTATAGCCGGCCACCCATGGTTCCAGAGCTACTGGGCCCGTGACAGCCTGATATCGGTTCTAGGGCTTGTAGATGCCGGATACTTCGAAGTTTCACACGAAATACTTGAGAACTTTGCTGAAAACAACCTGACAGGAAAGATCAACCTCGATGGCACAACCGAAGACACAGGAAGAGAGGACCACTGCCCCCTGTTTATTCTTGCCTCGGAAAAGCTAAAGCAACACGACAGCATCTCCGAAAAAATTAGAGAAGCCCGAAAAGAGGCCATGAAACATCTGGACATAGAAGATGGGGTTGTAACGCATGATCCATGCGGTACATGGATGGACACAATACCCAGAGAAAAAGCAATCGATATACAGTCTCTCTGGCTGGAAGCCGCTGATATAATGGACGATTACCGGCATAAAGAACTGGAGAAAGGCATGGATAAGTTTGTTAAAGATGGAGAGGTTGTTGACGAGCTTGGAGAACCAAAAAATACTTTCAACATCTTAGTACCTGTTCTCTTCGGCCATCTGGAAGATGAGGTAGCTGAAAACGTGATGGAGCGTATTAACGGAGAGTTTACATCCCAGTACGGCATAAGAACCAGATCCGCTATGGACCCAGGTTATGATTCAAAGGGTTATCACACCGGTAGTGTATGGGGCTTGACCACAGCTCTAGGAGCGGCAGCAAACTTTAAGGTTGGAAACGACAGGCAGGGCTTAAACCTGTTGAAGAAGATGCAGAAGTTCCTAGATCGCAACCAGATCGGTTCTCTTCCAGAAGTGATGGATGCAGAGACAGGAGAGCTTCTGGGCTGTTCCGAGCAGGCCTGGAGCGCCGCCATGTTTGTTCACGCCATCGACTCATACCTGATGAACCCTGAAAGGAACAGCACACCGCAAGAATTCTCAGCAAGAAGAAAAAACAAGAGAATTGACGGAGAAAAACTCGATATAACTTCTTCTGAGGGAGATGTAGAGATAGAATGATAATTGTAAACCTTAAGGCTTACGAACGTGCCACAGGCAACGGAGCAAGGGAGATAGCAGAGATCTGTGGAAAAGCCATGAAAGAATCTGGCGAAGAAGTTATAGTTGCACCTTCTCCCGAAGACCTTCCTAGAGTAAGCCACACTGATGCGGAAGCTTTTGCCCAGCATATTGATCCGGTAGAGCCTGGAAGCAAGACCGGCTCCGTGCTAGCTAAAGGCGTTAAGGATGCAGGCGCAACAGGCACCCTGATAAACCACTCTGAGCGGAGGATAGAAGAGGTCGGCAAAGCAGTACAGAAAGCCAGAGATCACGACCTTACCTCAGTAGTCTGCGCCCAGACACCAAGAGAATGTGAAAAACTTTCAGAATACCGTCCGGACTTTATTGCTTTCGAACCACCTCAACTAATCGGAGGAGATGTATCAGTATCTTCAGCAAAACCTGAGATGATTGAGGAAGCCGTTGAAAGAAGCAAAGTACCCGTTTTAACGGGCGCCGGGATTAAAGACAGACAAGACGTTGAGAAAAGTATCGAACTCGGTTGTGAAGGCGTTCTAGTTGCTTCCGGAGTTGTAAAAGCTGAAGACGTATATGAGGAAGTGATGGATCTTTGCAAAGGACTCTGAAAGAAGAATGGACTGAGAAATACAACTCAATCAATACAGGCAGAGCAGATGACACGACCGTTCTAACAGCTTATAATGCCAATATTGACGTAATATCGTGCGTGGAAGATCTGGAACTTGAGATTTCGGAGGTAAATCCGAAGCTCCACGACAAAATTAATACGAAGGCGCAGCTGGAGCAAGCCTTGAAGTACTGCATGGAAAACGAGGAGAACCACGAGGTGGAGAAAGGAAAGCTTGATTACGATCCGGAAGGCGAACCACGGATAGGAGGTCAGGCAGGTATAATAGCGAATCTTTTGTCAAGAATCGGCGGCAACCCTCTTTTCTACACGCCGCTACTCTCTGAAGAGCTTTCAACTGTGCTTGATACCGGTGTCCGTTACCCAAAACCCGGGAAAAACAGGATAATCGAAGAAAAAATCGGAGAATGTACCAACTCTACACGAACGAAGAAAAACCTGATTTTTGAATTCAAAACGGGTAGAACCGGCAGACTGATACTTTCCGACAGCCTAAAAGGTTTTGGACCTTACTTCAATTCTGATCTCGAGAAAAATACTGTCGAACTGGATACCAAGATTGACTGCGGTTTTATTTCAGGCTTTCATGACGTCGAGGGAAACAGGGAGTCTAAAATGAAGAAGTCTGCACGGCAGCTTAAAGCAATAAGCTCTCCGCTCCATCTGGAGTTCGCCCATAAAAATATGCAAACTTCCAGACTTGTAATGAACTACATAGTGCCTGAAGTAGATAGTATTGGCGTAGACGAAAACGAAATACACAAGATACTGGAAATAGAAGACATAGAAGCAAGTGAAAGCCTTGACCTAGTTGAAGGATACGAAAAGTGTAGAGAGCTACTTGAAAAACTTGATATCTCCCGGATACATTTCCATGGCTTCAGTTACCACTTGGTGGTCGCTGAAAAAGAACATGAAACCGAGGCCAGAGACATACTAGATTCGATGCTTTTCGGAGAGATTACTGCCATACAAGAGGCCGAGACAGGCAGAATACCGTCTAAAAAAGACTTAGAAAGCTTTGAAACTGAAAATAATAGCCTGGAGATTGAAGGAATTGAACAGCTCACAAAGTTTGCAGAGAGGAAAGAAATCAAAGATTTCAGCAAGACAGGTTATACAGAGGTTGACGGAAAGAAAGTGGCCGCCATCCCGATACTGATGCACGATGATCCGGAAAAAACAGTAGGTATGGGCGACATTATCTCGGCCGCCACCTTTACATCAGAAAACGCTTAACTTGCGTTCTCTATAAACTTCTTGACGTTGCTCTCGACCTCTTCCAGCAATCTATCGACATCCTGCTGTGTATCTGCCTCGACTCTTACAGACATCTTTTCCTCTGTGCTTGAAGGCCTTACTAGAGCCCAGCCCTTGTCGAAACTTACTTTCACTCCGTCTACCGTCGAAAGGTCGTGATCCGAGTACTCAAGTTTTACGTCCTCTATAACTTTCTGCTTGGCTTCTTCAGGACAGTCAATCCTGAGTTCAGGGGAGACAGGGTAGTCAGGATAGCTCTCAAGGTTCTGCTTTAGATCGGTTTCCGAAGCAATTTGACACATTAGAGCTGCGGCGAAAAGACCGTCATCCCACGGAAAACCAAAGGCAGGGAAGTAGAAATGGCCGGAAAGCTCTCCGGCAAACACGATTGACTCATCCTCATGAATTTCTTCCGAGAAGAATGTGTGACCTACTCTAGCCACATCAGGCTCGCCGCCATTATCCTCTACAACTTCTGGAACAAGCTTTGAAGCTCTTAAATCGTGTAAAACTTTGCCTTTCTTTTTTTCAAGTGACTGTTCGGCGTAAAGAGCTATCAGCTCGTCTCCTTCTATATGGCCGTAGCCAGGAACAATAAATCCGGCACGGTCACCATCCCCATCAAATATGATACCCAGATCCTCACCAGCCATTTCCTGTTTGAGCGCCTCTCTTGCCTCATCCTGGGTAGGATCAGGAAGATGGTTTGGGAAACTGCCGTCAATCTCTTCATTAACCGGTTTTACTTTGCAGCCTATTTCTTCAAGCATCTCTCTGCCAAGAACGGATGTTACGGCGTTACCGAAGTTAACGGCAACATCTAAATCCTCGATATCTATTTGTTCCGAGACCGCCTCAATATAGTCTTCCCTGACATCTATCTCTCTGTACTCTCCTTCACCCTCTTCAAATTCTTCGGATTCGTATAAGGCCTGTATCTGTTTCATTCCACCGCTTCTTGACATCGCCTTCGCGTCTTTTTTGCAGAACTTGAACCCCGTGTACTCCGAAGGGTTGTGTGACGCGGTTACAACAGCTGCCGACCCGATACCTCGGTCGTACTGTGCGAAATAAACTACAGGGGACGGAACCATTCCTACCGAGACAACATCAGTTCCTGTAGACCTGATTCCTTCGATAAATGCATCAGTGATCTTCTCAGAATGCTTTCTGCCATCCCTTCCAACCATTACTTCTGCTGCGTCCGTGAAGGTTCCATAAGCTTTTCCAACTTTTTCGGCCTCTTCAACATCGATCTCGGAAGGATGTTTGCCTCTTAAGTCGTAAGTATGGAAGAAGGATGTCATCAGTAATCCTCCAGTATATCTTTTCTCTCCCGGTACTCTTCCGCCATATCCATAATTGATTTCTTCATAACCTTTGTATCCAGAGAGGTCTCCATGAATCCTCTGTCCTTTTCATAGATCGGAACAAGCTGGACGTGTAGGTGAGGTATTGATTCTCCGGCTTCTTTTCCAATATTTATTCCGACATCGATTCCAGCGGGATCAACCACCTCTCTCTGTAGCTCTTCTACTTTCGCAACCATGGAGAAAAGTTTGTCGCGCTCATCGTCCTCAAGTTCAACCATCGAATTAACATGCTTCTTCGGTACAACCATTAGGTGTCCTGTGTTGTACGGGAAGATGTTGAGTTCTACCATCAGAAAGTCGTCTTCGTAGACAGTTACTTTCGAGACCCTTTCATCGCCGTTTGCCTGCGCGCAGAAAATACAGTCGATATCTTCAGGGATTTCCTTGGCCTCGTACTCCTCACGCTTTGGACTCCAAAGATATGTCTCATAGGGCTTAGTATCAGTCATAATACGTAATGGTTAGTTGGGGCGACTTAAACCGTTGTGGCCTTAGAAAGGATTTACTTCTTCCATCCGGGCTTTCAACTTCTGCTTCACAGTTCTCTTCGGAGGTTCGTTGCCTCTTATCCTATGTGCCACATCTTTGATAGCGTATGAAGCCTTAGATTCTGGCTTATAGGAAACCACTGGCTCTCTTAATGCAATTCCTTCCCTGACATGTTTGTGGTCTGGAACCTTTCCAATTATCTCTTCTTCCATTAGCTCTTCGATATCTTCGTGTTCTACTTCAGCTTTCTCTTCTCTAACCATGTTTAGAACAAGTCCAAGAACTTCACGGTCTAGCTGTTCTGCCAGTTTCTTGGCTCCTAGACAGTTTGTAAGGGAAGGAAGTTCTGGATGTGATACCAATAGTACTTCGTCGCTTGTCTCTATTGCAGCTTGGACTTCATCATCCGTACCTGCCGCAGCGTCAACCAGTACAAAGTCCTTATCGCCGAGAAAGTCAACTATTGAATGTTTCAAGCTGTCAGCATTTCCTTGGAACTCTAGAGTAGATGCGGGTAGAACCGAAACGCCTTCTGGGTGTTTTGCAACAGCCTGTGTAATATATGCTTCTCCCTTCAAAACATCGTTCAGCGATGTGTCCTGAAACCCGAGTCCGAAGTGCTGGGCCATGTTAGCTCCTGTAAAGTTTCCATCTATCAGAAGAACATCGTGGCCTTGTTTCTGGAGAGCTACTCCGAGGTTCGCTGTAACCGTCGTCTTTCCTGCGCCTCCTTTACCGGAGACAACAGATATTACCCGGGTCATAGTTTAGATTTCCGCCGGCCCGAATAAAAACCTATTCCTATAATGCAGTTAACCAATTCATAGAGACTTTGCGTCTTCGATCTTGAACCTGAGTCTTTCATCCGGCTCACTCTTCTCTAGTACGGTTTCGTTCTCTGTCAGCATTCCGGATATTTCAAGCAGTTCAGAACCGTTAACAGAGTTCTCAAGCTGATCAACTTCGGAATCGAACTCTTCAACTATAGGTAGATCAACTTCATAACCTGCTACTTCATCAGGAACGTTCACAGCCCCTTTAGTGTAACCTGTTAGAACTTGATCAGAACTGTCACCGTAGATCCTGAAAATGCGTTCGGCCGCATCCACGTTCACTATTTCATCTTGACCCATTACAAAGCCTTCAAGTCTCGATTCAACGTACTCCGGACGTGCTTCTAGAGTTACAGGCTCTCCAATAAAGTTTTCTTTATCGTTGACTAGTTCCGCATAGCTTATGTCGGTATAGTCTTTGTCTTCTGCCGCAGTAGCAGACCCCATGAACGATGTTCCTACCACGCCTGCTGCAGAAACCCCTAACCCTCTCATGAAAGCTCTCTTCGTTATAGAGGGGTCTAATTCCGGAGTTTCTCCCTCCGGACCATATTCTACGACCTGAGAAGAAGATCGGTCTAGGTATTCCGGACAGTCGTTTAATGTGAACTCGCTGCCTTCGAGACCTGAGTGGTTTTCAGGACCAGTTAATGGTTTGAACATCACTGAGTCATTTCCTGTTTTCTGAATCCTGTATCGTTTCATAATTAGAGGAAGAAACTATTACTATTTTAAATAATGGTTCAGTTTAGCGCCTGAAAACCTTCGAACAGCCCTCGGCCTTAAAGTAAACCTCTGAAAGGTTCGAAACTTCTGCATTCACAGTCCTGAGTGAGCCTGGTGCCGAATCAGCCACCTTTTTCGTGACATTTCTATCTCCTTCAAAGTTAACGTATACCGTTTCCGTCTGCTTGTTTACCTTAAAGAACGCGTTTACTTCACTATCCTCAATATCTATATCCACAATACTTATCTCAAGACCGCTACATTTCTGTAAATCTTTGCTCTCCTGAGTTGTTTTCTTGTCCGAAGTCTGTAGAAAGCCAGAGGCCCAGTTAAACATTATAAGCCCGAGCGAAACCATAAATACTGCAAGAAGTATCGTGCCCGGTTTTACAAGAATTTTATCGCCCCAGCCCATCTTACTGCTACCTGAACCTGTCCATAAGCTTGGATATAAATCCTTCTTCCCTTAGATCGGGCTCATACTCAACATCCGCGATATCCGCTGCGACCGCTCTAAATCTTTCCGAAACATGGTGATCCGGTTCATGGTGTACAACCGGTTTCTTGACTGAAAGAGCTTCCTGAACCTTTTCGTGCTCCGGAACCTCCATAATTACAGGATGGCCAAGCATCGACTCAACTTCATCCCTGTCAAGCTCGGAATCGTGACCGTTCACACGGTTCAATACAACACCGGTTACATCCGTCCCTGCTTCCTCAGCAATATTAACTGTCTTCAAAGCATCGGTGACCGCAGGAAGGTTCGGATTAGTTACGATTAATGTTTCATCTGATGCTTCGATCGCATTAATAGATTCGTTACCTAGACCTGCTGCCGAGTCAACAAGTACAAAGTCCGGCTCGCCGATAGTATCGAGAAGTACATCGGAAAGGTTTTCCGGAGAAGTATCGACCAAGTCTTCGATCGAAAGTCCTGCCGGTACAACCCTCAAACCAGAGTTGTGGATATACATCGCTTCAGTGATATGCGCTTCGCCTTTCAGTACATCGTGCAGAGTGTTTGGGTACAAAGGGATACCGAGGTGAAATCCTAGGTTCGGGTTAGTAAGGTTTGCATCAAGAACGATGGTATCCGTTCCAAACTGCGTCAAGGCCGCACCCACGTTAGAGGTTACTGTTGTCTTTCCGGTGCCACCCTTTCCTGCACTCACACATATCAGCCGGGTCATCGTATGAAAGACATTAATCTCGACCATTTAAATTATGTGGTGAACGCATCACGAAGCCAAACCAGTTATCAAAGAAACACTTAACAACCAGAAATCCAAAAGTTCTTCCATGAGTATTGAAGAAAAGTTAGAAAGACTTACAGAAAAAATCGAAAAGCTTGAGAAAGAGAATAAAAGAATTGAAAAACAAAATAAAAGGATAAAACAGAAGAATCAGCAGCTTGAAAAGAAGATAGAGAGCAAATATAAGGATAGAAGCGAAAAGGGAGAAAAAGGACTATCGAGGAGGGGCTTCCTAAAGAAAGCAGGTGCCGGCGCCGCAGGGCTAGGAGCGCTGAGCCTTGCTCCTACATCGGCCTTAAAGATTACTAAAAACGGTATCGATAGCTCATCAGGAATAGGTTTACAGAATTCTGGCAGCGAATACTTCAAGGTAAATAACGGCGGACCTGTTGAAATTAAGAACACAAATTTGGCGTTCGGAGGAAGCACCAACAACAAACTCATAAGAAACGCTAATGATAGCACTAACGCCATTCAAATTGAACAGTATTCATTATCGGACACGGAGACCGTTGAACCGTATAACTCAGGCGAGTCTGGCTTGATAATGGTTCACAACGACAGTGCCAACGCATCAGCCCTCTTCATGTGGTACTCTGGTGGCGCCACCACGGAGATATCTGACCAACGTGGACAGTTCGGCACCAGTGAGGACAGCGGAAATCGGATCGATGTATACGTAGACAGTTCGACAAACGCTCTTACAATCAAGAACAACAGCGGTGGGAGCGCCAAAGTAGACGTAGTCGTAATGTCATAAATACAAGAATACTGAACCTCTTTACCACCTCAGATTGAAATAAGTTCTCGAGAAGTCTCTCTGCATGACAGAAGAGTTTTCCGACAAATTCAACACGATCGAAGGAAAATGGCAGGAAAAGTGGAACGAGGAAAGAGTATTCGAATCCGATCCTTCCGATGACGAAAAGTTCTACATAACCGTTGCATATCCTTATCCAAGCGGCGGGATGCATATTGGCCACGTCAGAACCTTCACTTTACCTGATGTTTTCGGCCGCTTCAAACGGATGCAGGGAAAGAACGTTTTGTTCCCGATGGGTTGGCACGTTACCGGGACACCGATAATCGGCGCACTCGAACGTTTGAAGGATGGAGAGGAGAAACAGATCGAAGTCCTGAGAGATGTCTACAACGTTCCCGAGGAGGAGATGAATGAATGGGAGGAGCCGATGGACTATGCGAACTACTTCATCGAGAACAGTTACAAGCCGAACATGAAGAGCCTTGGTTTCTCTGTTGACTGGAGAAGAGAGTTCACCACAAACGATAACGATTACAACAAGTTCATCGAATGGCAGTACAAAACACTCAGAGAGAAAGGATTGGTCAAGCAGGGACTTCACCCAACAAAATACTGTCTGAACGACCAGAACCCTGTCACCACACACGATCTTCTTGAAGGAGAGGATGCAGAGAAACAGGAATACTCGCTTGTCAAGTTTGAATCAAACGATACTATCTTCCCGATGGCGACCCTGCGGCCGGAAACCGTTTTCGGTGTTACACATACCTTGATCGATCCGGAAGGCGATTACGTGAGAGCTAAAGTTGATGGAGAGGAATGGCTTGTTTCGGAAGAAGCAGCAGAGAAACTTGACCATCAGGACCGCGAAGTCGAAGAAGTCGAGAAAGTTAAAGGAGAAGAGTTTGTAGGTGAACAAGTCAGGAACCCGGTTACCGGCAACGAAGTTATGATACTTCCTGCCTCATTTGTCGATCCTGACTCCGGTTCAGGCATAGTAATGTCTGTCCCCGCTCACGCACCGTACGACTGGATCTCATTAAAGGACATCCAGAGCGATGAAGACACTCTGAAGAAGTTCGGTCTTGATATCGAAGAGGTTCAGGCGATCGAACCGAAAACCATAATTAGCGTTGAGGGTTACGGCGAAGTTCCGGCAAAGGATGCCTGTGAAGAGTATGGCGTTGAATCTCAGGACGATGAGGAACAACTTGAGAAAGCGACGGAGGAGATCTACGAGAAAGAGTTCCACACCGGTACGTTAAACTCTGAATGCCAGGACTTTGCAGGAGAGAAAGTCAACGCGATCAAGGATCTTTTAATTGAACAGTTTGAGAACCAGGGCCGTTTCGATGCGATGCATGATTTCTCGGAAGAAGTAGTCTGTCGCTGCGGCGGAAAAGTCATAGTTGCACAGCAGGACTCATGGTTCCTCGAATACGGCGACAAAGCCTGGAAGGACAAAGTCCACAAATGCCTTAACGATATGGATTTGATACCGGAGAACATCAGAGAACAGTTCGATCATACCGTTGACTGGCTTGAGTCCTGGCCAGCGATCAGGAACTACGGTCTTGGAACCAAGCTTCCTTTCGACGAGGACTTTGTTATC
>JBEQBQ010000018.1:0-18895 GCA_041639695.1 Candidatus Nanohaloarchaea archaeon | reverse complement strand
ATAAAAGGGGAGAAAACTTTTTTATTCCCCTGTCGCTTGCTCAACGACATCTCTCAGGTTTTGGGTCTTCTCTTCTGCCTCTTCAACGATCTCCATTACTTCGTCCTGGGAGAACGGCTCGGTGTCGCCTTTCTGCATAGCAACAACGTTGCCTCTGTCGTTGATCGAAACTGTTAGACGTGCGTCTCGGGCGTCCTCTTCCTCACCTGTCGTGTCCCAGACAAGTTCACCGTTGATCTGGTGTCCTGTGACTGTGACAGGATCATCTTCTAGAGGGACATCCATCATTTTCTCGTCCCGGATGATCTTTCCTTCCTCTTCATCGTACTCGGGGATGAAACCTGTCTTCAAAGAGACAAGTGCTCCGAGTGCTGAGGCATCGATCAGGTTCCCATCATCGTTCAGGACGTGGACGTCAAGGAACAGTGTGATGACCTTTTCGCCGGGTTCGATGCAGAGCGCTTCGAGGTCTACTGCTTCGCTTTCCCTGATCCCTCTGTCGACAACCCTTGCGAGTTCTACTCCTTCCTCCTGCGGAGGACCGGATTCGTACTCTCGGGCGGCCATAGGTGCGAGCTCTGCGTTCGTGACGATGTTGCCCTGGTTAGGTCGGTCGGGGAACGGCTCCTCGACGTCGACCTTCAGTCCGACAACAACTTTTGTGTCTCCGATTTCTACTCTGGCGGATCCTTCCGCTGTCTCGTTGATGTAGTTCGGAGTGACCTCGATATCTCTAAACTCATCTAGGTCTCTTCCGTCAAGTCTTTCTCCTTCCTTCACCATCTTCCTGATTGTTTCCTGGTTAAGCTTCATTCTACGTCACCTCTGATTGATTCATACTTTTCGATTATCGCACTTCTCTGCTGTTCGTGTAGATCTCTGCAGCCTTTCTTTGCGAGTGAGAGAGCTTCATCGAGCGTTTCTTTCGAGATATCGCCGTCCATCTGAAGTAACGAAATCTCGTCGTTGCCGTTGATTAGTGCGATCGGTATATCGGCGTTACCTTGCTTGTCCTCAACACCGTTGACATCGAGAACAACCTCGTCCTCAACGATTCCTGCGGCAGTTGCGGATACAAGACCTTTCATAGGGATTCCTGCATCGGCAAGTGCTAGTGCTGCTGCATTAATTCCTGTGACTCTTGTTCCTCCGTCGGACTCGACTACTTCCATCGAAATATCGATTCCTGCCTTCGGGAACTCTTCAAGCTCTACTGCAGGCATCAAAGCCTTTTTCGCTACTAGACCGATCTCCTTGGCTCTCCTGTTTGGTCCCGGTCTCATCCGGTCGTCTACGGAGAAAGGAGCCATGTTGTAACGCATCTTGATTACAGCTCTATCGCTTTCCTGAAGGTGTTTTGGGTGTAGGTCCTGTGGTCCGAAGACAGAAGCAACTACTCTCGTGTTACCTGTCTCGACCATCGCGGAACCGTCCGCTTCGTCCAAAACTCCTACTTCCATATTGGTTTCTCTGTGTTCGTCCTTTTCTCTTCCATCGACTCTTAGTCCGTCTTCGTCAAAGAATTCTACGTCTTCTGGCATTTTATTCACCTTCCTCCAGCTGTTCATCAAGCCATTCGCCGATTCTGTCGGTTAAACCATCGGTATGTGCCTCTTCTTCTACTTTCTTGACTGCTCTTGCTGCCAGGTTTGCGTTGTCGCCGTCGATCCAGACAAGTCCGTTCTGTCCGACGATGATCTTGCATCCTGTCTTCTTCTTAATCTGTTTGATCATGGTTCCCTTCTTTCCGATCACTCTCGGAACTTTCGAAGGGTAGACTTCGATGATTCTTCCGCCGTTAAGCTTCCTGCATCTCTTGTCCTCCATGGAAAGATTGATATCTTTCTGTTCTGAGACAGATGTAACTTCTACGACGATTGCGTCGCCTACGTCGAAGTAGTCAGTCAAATCGTCCTCGTCTAGATCGATGTATTCGTCTACTGCGACATCGATTCTCAGCATTCCGTCGTAAGCTGAGTTGAGATCTGCTCTCCAATTGTTGTATGATACCTGGGAAATCTCTGCAATAATGATGTCGCCTTCTTCCGGCATATAACGACCGGACATCGGAACGACACGTACAGAGTTCTGGCCGTACTCGACCACTCCCGTGTATTTTGATATGATTTTGTCGTCTTCTTCGTAGACGCCGGAGTTTGCGTAGAGTTCGTTGCCTTCGAACACCGTATCTCCTGGCGTTACTAAATCTTTATCTTCTTTAACACGTGACATTTTCGATATTGCACCAAAATTGAATTTGAGTTAAACTCGTTCTTCCCACTAGAAAAGCGGTTTTATATTAAAAAGAGGTGAGGGAATTCTTAAATAAGAAATCGTTGAAGTTCTAGACCTCCTTCATTTCTGCCTGACCGCCAGTAATTTCCTGTATCTCACTCATCATTTCAGAAAGAACCCCTGCAGGCATCTCAACCTTGCAGCGGAAGTACTCGTTACCCCATTCCTCCTCCTTAACATCGGCAACCTGCTGAATCCGGTCGTAAGCTTTTCCGGCTGAATCAAGCGGGATCCTTATCGCAACGGTCTTTTCATCGAGAGAAATTGGGATGATCGGTCTCAGCAGGTCGATCGCCTCATCGAACTTCTCCTCTATGTCGTCCATCGCTTCAATATGGAATCCTGCCTCTTCAAGCGCATTCTCAACCCTTTTAGGCGGATGCGGATTACCTGTTTTTGGGTCCTGTGCCCTTCTCGCGACAAGATCGACAAGCTGTTTCCTCTTGTCTTCACGCATCTCTGCCTTTTGCTCGGTTGTGAGCTGCATGTCTCCTTCCTCGAAGATTTCCTCGGCCGCCTTCATAACCTGTTTCGTACCGAACTCGTCTTCCAGGTCTTCTACTGATGCTCTTTTGCCTTCTCCTGCGTCCTCGAAGACTTCCTGTACGAAAAGCAGTCTCTGTATGTCATGATCCTTGCCTTCGATTTTGGCCTCTTTCGCAAGGCTGGGCTCTACAAGTATTTCGAAGTTTTTGTCGCCTCTATACTGGATGGTTATGGCGTCGGAGGTGTCCATAAACCTGTTTAACAGGTCGTAGACTTAAAGCTCTTTCCGGTAATTAGCCTAGAAATAGATTAAAAGAAAATGAGAGAGGGGAATAGATTACTCTATTCCAAGTCCTCTGTCCTCAAGTTCTTCAGGTTCGATCCTCTGGTACTCTTCCTCAAGATCAACTATCGCTATCTCAACGTTCTCTGTCTCGATATCTTCTTCTCCTTCTTTCAGAGCTGTTAAAGCCATTTCAATAGCTTCTTCTTCCGAAAGACCTTCTTCCCAGTTTTCTTCAAGGTACTCTGTGGTGTCGTTTCCGCCTTTACCGATTGCAACAGCGTTCCACTGGTTAAGTGTTCCGGATGGATCTGTCTGGTAGACTTTTGGCTGTCCATCCTTGATTCCTCCCGTAATCGTGGAGATTCCGTAAGGCCTTACCCCTCCGTACTGTGTGAAGTGCTGGCATCTGTCGGCCACGAACTTTGAGAGCACGGATGCAGGAATGTTTTCATCGTATGTTGCCAGATATCTCTGTGCTTCGTCCCTTGATTCGTCGACAAGTTTCCTTCCATCGGCTACGAGACCTGAGGTTACAAGTCCTACGTGGTCATCGACCTTGAAGACTTTCTCAGGGTTTCTTACCTTTAGTTTCGAGTTTGTTCTTGTGGCTGCAAGCACTACGCCGTCGTCGTAGACTAGTCCTAGTGCTGTGGCTCCTTTTTTGACTGCTTCTTTTGCGTATTCTACCTGGAACAGTCTTCCGTCGGGAGAGAAGGTGGTGATCCCGCGGTCGTACTGCTGCTGTTGCTGGTTGGTCATCTGCATTGTTTAGTATTCACCTAGAAAAGTTACAGTTTGAGGTTTCCTTGGAAGATTTATTAAGATGTCCCGGAACCCCTTATGATTACAGTCAGGTATAACAATCTGATTGTATTTATGTACACAATAGTGTACCATGGCATTTAATGGCCTGCTTGACAGACTGGGGGGATCCGGAAAGAGTAAGTTCTCGACAGAACGCTCTATAAATGAAGATCAACCGGAGAGAGTCTATCCCAGCTTTTACGAACTTATAGACCTATTTATTGATACCGAAGATTGGGACTTCGACGGTCACGTACACTCAAGTTACTCGGACGGAGGAAGCATAAAGGAAATGATAGAAACCGCCGAGAAAATAGGTGTCCAGGTAGGTATAGCCGACCACTCGAGGAAAGATACAGGGGCTGTAATTCTGTACGATACGAACGATAACGAAGCATATTCTATAGCTATGAACGGAGAGACTGCCGAGCTAGAGAGCCAGCTGGACAACCTGGATTTTTCAATCAGGGATCTTGGCAGTAATCCGAGCGAGGAATTAGAGAAACATGTAGACGACTTCAAAGGCTACCTCGATGCAGTAAAGGAATACTACAGGAACAATCTAGAAATAGGGATACCTGAGCCTTCTGAAAATTTCCCCGAGGACACAGTCAAGCAGATCTCCAGAGATTCTGTAGTAAAAGCTGCAGGAGGCGAGGAATTGTCAGACCTAGGGAAGAGTCCTAAAGAGGCACTCAAATCCGTCAACATGAGTATAGAGAAAGATTACGAGAGCTGGGTTCACAACGGCATAGAACAGCTTCTGGAG
Source organism: Candidatus Nanohaloarchaea archaeon (assembly GCA_041639695.1). GTDB lineage: Archaea > Nanohalarchaeota > Nanosalinia > Nanosalinales > Nanosalinaceae > PL-Br10-U2g16. Next base: position 14,255 of record JBEQBQ010000018.1, on the reverse strand, counting down.
GAAAATGACCTTGACCATGCCGTAGTAAGTGTCCACAACCTTCCTGAAGGCTTTGTACAGGGCAATATGCACGATAAGCAGACACAGTACATCAGGAAAGCTAACCTTTCCCACCTTGAGGACAGAGAATTAAGAGAAGCTACCAAGAGATATCAGGCAGAGTATATGAGAGCCATTCTTGAGCTTAACGACACATCTGATCTTAACGAGGAAGAACTAAACCAGCTTGAAAATATTTACTCAAAGTACTCCACAGAAGACGACTTTGAAACTTACGAGTCCGAGAACAAATCTGTTGATACGCCGATAATTCACTCACACTGGGACCTAATTTTCACCAATTCTGATACGCGGGAAGTCGTTGAAGAAGATTATATAGATGACATACTTGATTTTGCCGAAATTACAGGAGCCACTTTGGAGGCAAACGGCAGAATAATCGGCAAACTTAGACAGGAATACACGGACAGCGACAATTTTTATGCGCCAGAGGATGCAGAAATGTTTGCGAGAAAACTTGCGTCCCGTTCAGAAGAAAGCGACCTTGAATATGTTGCATCCACCGACGCCCACTCAAGATGGGAAATGTTCCGCCAACACTTGATGTTGCAGCCGATTGTCAAAGATTACGGAACGCCTCTAACCTCCGAGGAGTTCTACTCGAGAACCTGAAGTTCGGAAGCCTTTTTTAGATTACATGACTCAAGACTTTTCTGTAGGATGACTGCCGGACAACGGCCGACTACTAGTTTAGCTCCACTAGCTCAGGGGTTAGAGCACCGTCCTTATACGGACCTCGCACAGAAAAACGTTGCCTGGAAGGGTCTGTGCGTTGCCTATTCCAGCTCTGCTGGAGTCTTAAGCTAGGCGGCGGTCCCGGGTTCGAATCCCGGGTGGAGCAACCTAGATTTAGACAAATCAAAGGCTTTTTGTTCTCCACGATACGAAGAAATCTTAATGCTTGGGAAGTATCTTGCACCACTGATATTTTTCCTTGTTATAGTCTCAATTTTCGTTAACAGGGATATTATAGAGTCCAGATACCTCGAAGTATTTGATATACCTTATTACTGGTCTCCCTTGATAGGCGCATTTTTCCTTATGATACTAGGTATTTTAACACCTCAGCAGACTTTCACTGGCGTCTTTGGCAATAGCTCAGGTTTAGTAGAGCTTCTAACATCCTCAGGCCCTTTCTCAACGGTTCTGCTGTTCTTATCAATCGCTTTTATCTCGCTTTCACTGGAGGCAACAGGTTTCTTCCGTTATTTGTCGGTAAAAATTCTTGAAAATGTTGACGGATCAGGAAGAAAACTTTTCTTCGCGGTTTTCTGGATCTCAGGTCTGCTAGCTCTTTTCACATCAAACGACATAATTATATTGACTCTTACGCCTTTTCTGCTCGAGTTTCTCAGACTTACTGATCTTGAAGCGCTCCCTTTTCTCATGGCAGAGTTCTTCGCAGCAAACATTTTTTCCATGGTCCTGCTTATAGGGAATGAAACCAACATTATAGCTGCAACAGCTCATGAACTGACTTTTATTGACTTTGTACGGCACATGTTCTTACCTGGTTTTGCAGGAGGCTTAGCATGCTTTATAGCTCTCTACTTTATATTTAGAGACCGAATAGATTCAAGCTTCAGTAAAGGCGAGCTACCTGAAGTTAGACTTGATAGAAGACAGGTTATCGGAATATCTATACTTTCACTGACCCTTCTATCGATGATATTCTTGTCGCTCACTGCAATTAACCTCTGGCACATCGGGTTATCTTGGGCAGTATTAACAGCTGCCCTCTTTATCCTGCCAGATTACATAATCAAAAATGCCAGTCAAGAAACATATCTAGAAAGAATCAACAACAAGATGCCTTGGGAAATCATTCCGTTCCTTATAGGTTTCTTCGTTTTAGTACAAGCTTTCTCAATAACAGGCTCCATAGACCTTATTTCAGAACTAATAGCTCCTCTCACAGGAAAAAATGCTCTTCTAGCAGTATTAGGGGTTGGCGCAGCCACTACTCTGGCGGCGAACCTAATGAACAATATTCCCATGACAGTTCTTTTCTCAAAAGTCTTGTCTGAAGGTTCGGGAGGCGCTGAGTTAAGTGAGATCTACGCCCTTATTATTGGCAGCAATATTGGTGCAAACATCACTCCTATTGGAGCTTTAGCCGGTATAATGTGGCTCAAGATGGTTAACCATGATCAGAAGAGAATTAGTTTCAGAGAGTTCTTCCGGATAGGATTTAAGGTAACCTTTGTGACCGCTATCTGCAGCCTTACAACATTATACCTGATCCTAAGGTTCTAGACAAATAGGTTTAAGCATTTAATCTAAGACCTTGCACATGCAAAGTCTTCTGGGCGACATCCGCGACATAGAAGGTGTAAAGAACGTCAGGAAACAGAGCGGACCTGTACTAAAAGTAGAGCTGTTCTCGCGGGAACTAAAAGGTTCTGAGGCTGAAGAGATCATGGGCGACCTGCGGAAGATCTCCAGAAACCTTAGAGAGAAAATGGATGAAGCTAGAGAAGATGGAGATATTCCGGGCTGGGAATGGGTAATTAAACCAGAAAAAAGATATCAGGAAAGATCTCTAGGCGGAAACGTTACAGATAGGAAGCCTAAAGGTCATAAACCTGCTTACTACAGGATTTCGATCGAATAAAGAATGTTAAACCACCTGTTTGATACAGTATTCTAGGCCTCCGTCCACGCCTACGGTTCTGGCCAGTTCTACTACCGGCGAGTTCATGCAATCGTAGACACTGAATAGAGCTATCGCGGCAAGCCCGGCAATTATACCAAGAACTATTTTAACGGCCAGATCCTTGTTATCTTCATCCATACAAGATAATTCCCTGGTTCAGTCTTTTACTCTTTTTCACTTTTTGAACCCAGTTCTCTCTCAATTCCTTCTATTATGTCAAGAGCAGATTCGTAGTCCTGATAATCTATGTACTCTTCAGCCCTGTCAATCTCGGCTAAAACCCCTCTTCCCGGGTTTTCACCGTTCTCTTTCATCTCCTCAACTTCATCATTTATCTTATCGAGCCTTTCCTCTATCTCTCTCCTGTTGTCTTCACCAATCTGGTGAACGAAACTTTCAATTTCATCTCTTTTCAGAGCTAAACCACCTACCAGACCAGCCACCAAAAGAAGTCCTACAACCGGAACAACAGGAAGTTTAGATGCCGTTTCATCGTTTTTCTCGTCGTTGTTTGATGTCTGGTTTCCCGGGCTAGAAGTTGATTCTTTCTGAAGTTCTACACAGTCCTTTCGGCATGTCTCTCCTGGTTCACATACTCCATCTCCGCAGAGAGGGTCTTGATTTTCAGTAGATGTTGTACTCGGGGTTTCCTGTTGATCCTGATCTTGAGCCATATTGTCTTGTGCTGTTTGATTCTCTTTTTCCTCGCCACCTATTGCGAAGTAAGAAAATCCTGGAGACTCAGCATTCACAATTATAGTATCGGAGCTGTTATCTATACTGGATTCAAGTCTCTCCCAGTCGCCGTCATTCCTGTAAACCTCTAGAGTAGATATGTTGATCCGGTTTTCCTCTATCCAGTCGTTCTCGACCTCGAACGTCATGTTTACATCGCCATCAATATCCGAGTTCGAGAAGTTGTAGAGCTCTACTTCTGTCGATCTGTAAACTTTGAAGTTTTCAGGCAGCTCATCAGGTAAAGAATCAGTCTCTCTAAGCTCTATTTCAACCTGTTCCGCATCATCATCGGAGAAAAATGCTATATCGGACATACCGTGTATAACCTGATCCGAAAGATCAAGCTCGACTTTGTCACCTTCATTTATGGAGCTAAATTCCTCTACTTCAGATTCAACATCTGAAACAGAACCGCCGGAACCCGACTGTTGATCCGAAGATGAGGTGGAAGTGTTAGTCACATCAATCGAAACAGGAGAAGTCGTGTAAGAGTAGCCTTCCGCATCCTCCACCTTCAACTTTACAGTGTAGAGTCCTTCGTTATCGAAGATGTAGCTGAAACTCGAAGAAGTAGATTCTTCAGTATTGTTTATTGTCCAAGAATAATTCAGTTCTCCATCGAAAACGTTGACAGTTTTCGAGGTAAAGTCAACGGAACTTTCGATCTCTACATCAGTACTTGATGCATCGATTGAGGCATTAGGTTGATCGTGTAAAACCTGTGTGACCTCTTCTACATCGCTCGATGTTCCGTTTGAGACAGTCAACCTTAACGTGTTTACCGCGTTTTTATCCCTGTCAAAGCTGAACTCTCCGATAGGACCGGAATCTTTACTTGAAGTATCTAAAAGGTTCCAGCTGTAAGATTTAACGTCGGAGGAAGCTGAAGCATCAAAGGTTTTGTTGACTTCCCAATTGTTAGAACTGTTCAAAACCACATCTGAAGGGTTGCTGGGGTTGACTACTGCCTCAAGACCTAGAACCGGGCTTACGCACACGAGTAACAGGATTAGAAAGGTAACAACCTTCACTGGTCCTTCACCTCATACCAGACACTGTACTCGGAGTCAAGAGAACTGCCTGAAACGTTCAGGCTCGCTGTTTTATTCTGTCTTATCTTAGTGGACGTCTCTCCTAGACTGTTCTCACCAACAACTAATGTCAACTGGTAGCTTCCCTCAGCCAGGCCTTCAATACTGGTCTTGCCGTTACCTCCTGTAGTACCTGAACCGGAAACAGAGATACCTGTCTCGTTTGATGTAAACATTAGCGTGGCTCCGGAAACGCTCTTGCCGGACTTTGAGACGTTGGCTTCAAGTTTCAGTCTATTGATCTTGTTCAAAGTAACTGTAACGTTCTGGAACTCTTCAGTACCAAACCCTGTTTTTCTTGACTTGGTTTCAACCGTCTTTATCTTTCCGCGGTATCCTTCTTTGTTAACTAAAATTCGTTTCTCCGTATTCTTTGGCTGGTAGCCGAAAACTGCTTTTCCGTCGTCACCTGTTGTTTTCTCGGCACCTCCGACAGCCACTTTGGCATCAAGTTTCCCGGTCGAGTTTCCTGTTACGGTCACGGCAAGCTTCCTGCCCTTGTTCTTGCTGAAGGTAAAGTTCTTCGTGTTAGATAGATCTTTAGGTTTGTCCAACGTTTTTCTCTTTGAATCGAAGGAACTGTTTCTGAGCGAAACCCATACCGTGTGGTTTACGTTCTTCAGACCCGTTACGTTGTATTCTCCGTTTTCAATTTCTGCATATCCATACGAGTTTTCTGAGAAGTTCCAGAGACTGATGTAACCTTCAGCGGAACTTGCCTGACCTTTAATTTGGCCATCGAGATAGGTTCCAGTTTTAAGCGTGAAGTTCTTCAAAGAATTTGAGTAATTAGAAACATTCACTTCTGTACTCTTGGATTGCAGATTGCCTCCAGGATAGATATGTATGGAATGGTTTACCTGAGATAGCTCCATCGAATAAGATCCATCGCTATCAGTTGTGTCCCAACCATAGCTTGATACGGTTGAGTTACTGGCATAGATACTTACGCCCTTAACCGGTTGACCGTCACTATCCTCTATATAACCGTTGAGTCCCTCTGTCTCTAACAGCGTGAAGTTGAGAACCTCATCCGAATCTATGAACGTGTAATCCTCTTTCTCACCGTATTTGGGTTTTGCGGGATCTACTTCTATGCTGTAAGAGTCTCTTGAAGGAAGATCTGAAAAGCTGTATTTTCCATCAGATCCGGTTACCACGGATTTATCGATTCCTGTGTCATACCCGTTTATTCTTACTGTTGCGTTCAATCCCTGCCCTTGCTTATTTTCTATGTGGCCTTCTAGTTTTGAGGTCCCGCGTTCAACACTGAAGTTTCGTTCATTCCCGGATGCGTTAATCCATACCGAGGTGTGAACATCTGTTTTCTTGAAGTCCTGCGGGTAGATAGAGATGCTGTAGTTGCCTTGTTTCAATCCTTTGAAACTAAATTCGCCATCCCCACCTGTTTTTGCGTCTTTATAGATTCCTTTGGAGTAGTTGTCGAGGTAAACTCTTGCCTCAACAGGTTGACCTCCATCCATTACCTTGCCTGTGAAGTTGGCTCCTTCAGAAAGTTCGAACGTCTTTGAGTTGGAGTAAGAATCAGGTTTTATATCGACATTCTTCGAGACATATTTAGACTCTAAAGCAGGTTCAATACGGACCTTGTAACCGGTGTTATTGGCTAGTGTTAGTTCAAATTCTCCTGTACTATCCGTCTCTATACTGACGTATTTCCCTTTGGTTTGGTTGGAAACTATAAGCTCCGCTCCTGAAATTGGGTCGCCTTTAGAGTCTTCTACCGTGCCATTAAACTTTATGCCAGGCGGGAAATCCAGGTTAATATGCGGCTCGTTAGAACTATTCAGCTCTAAGGTCCCTGCAGTAGTTGTGTAGGAAACTCTTCCCGAATGATTGAACTTGGCGGCAATATAGCTGTAGTTGCCGACCGCCAAACTATTGACACTAAAGTTGCCTGGATCCGAAAACGGCTCCATTATCGAAGTAAAGGAGTTATCCGGATTCAGGACCACTCCGTAATGTATTTCCTCGGATTTAGGACCGTTGATAGTGCCTGTTATGTTTCCAACGTTTGTCAAGACAGAGATATTTCTTTTGTCCGATTTTCCGAAGGCCAAAGCTACTGTGTCATACATGTTGTAGTCCGCCCTAGTTACATTAGTGGAGACTGTTTCGATCGTGTATTCACCAGCCGGCAAATTTTCAAAACTATACATTCCGGAGGCGTTAGTCGTATCATACCTAACAGGCGGTGCCCCAACATAAGGTATTCTGTCCATAGTGTTCAGTCGGGAGCTTAACCTGAGTTTTATCCCTGAATAATTTCGGGAAGGATTATTTGCATCAATTACCCGACCAGAAACACTATTTGAGGAGTTGAACCAGAGATCGTTCACCCTGGGCTTTGAAACACCGTAATTAGAACGCGAAGGCAGAAAAACCGACTGTTCTGACCCATTCAGTCCAAGCCAGTAGTTGGCAGCAGAGATATTTACCTTGTAGAGAGTATCCACGCCCAGCGAAGTTTCTGAGACATTAGAACTTGGAACAGAGATATCTTTAGAGTAGTTAAGCCATTCCTTAAATTCCAAATCTCCAGAAAGACCGTTAGACCTGATAAGGACATCGGATGTCGGATTCAATATATCGATTCGGACCTCCGTATGGTTAGAAGCCGAAGTAGTATCGTTTACGATGTAACGGCCTTCATCGATCGAGTGCGATGATAGATTAAGCTTTGTGCCGTTAAAACTTAGATCTGATTTTGAATCCCTCTGAAGTACATAGTTGCCGGATTCGTTACCATCGAAAATTCGGAGAGTGTTTGATTTGAAAGCGGCTTTTATCGGGTAACGGGCCCGAACGGATCCAACGAAGGAGCCGGTCGAGATATTCTTTATAGAGGTTGCTTTACTTGTGTCGTTGACCACGAAAGCTTTTTGATCCAGAGATGCAGAAACTGAAGAAAAACCGAACATCCCAATAAACAGCAGGAAAACGATTGATCTTACTAGATATTGATTAGTGGAAGGCATTAATTTTGGAAGCGAGACGCCTAAATAAAACAGTTTTCTATAATGGCACTCTCTTTTATTCAGACTGCCACCAGATTGGTATATGAGCTCGCCTTTCAACCAAGATCATATGGATGCCGCGAAAAAGTTCAGAGAAAATTCGCCCGAGATGATGGAGTATTACAAGAACTGGAAGAACTCGATTGCCGAGGAATCGGTTTTTGATGACAAGACGCGCGAACTTCTAGGACTGGCGGCGGCTGCAGCCACTCAGTGCCAGTACTGTGTGCATACACACGGCCAGAAAGCCATAAAACACGGCGCTACGGACGAGGAAATCGCCCATATTATACAGATAGCTTCTCAGGTGAGGGCCGGGGCGACTATGAGCTATGGACTTGAGTCTCTCGAACACTCGGAAGATTAACTACCAAACAGTATTAAAAACCTCTTTATCTAGTTTACTGAAGTGCCCAACGAGAAGTTTGACATCAAGCTGGGAGACGAATACGCCAAGCAAGTCGCTATATACGAACAGCAGAATAATGGAATAGAAGAAGCACTGTTTGAAGCCCTAGAGAGACTGGGAAGACGTTGAAATAGAAGGTGAACAAAAACAACTTTTCTGGAGAGAGAACGAAGACAAGTTTGATTTGCTGGAAACTGCCAGAGTCGCCAAAGCAAATGAATACACTGTAAAAAGGTACGCCCCTCCGTTAATGCTCTCCAAGTTTGAGGAAAGACTGGAGAAACAGGATAGCAGATGGCAGGACCGACAGAAAATCGTAGGAATACTGAAAGCAGTTGGCGAACTAACAGGAGAAACACCAACAGGCGAATACCTGAAGAACAACAACCTCACCTCTAGAATGACTTGTCAAGAATACTTCGGACATATGAACAACGCACTCGTCATGGCAGGCTTTGAACCCAACAGGAAAGAATACGGAAAGGACATAATTGAACATATCGGCCGCGAAATGCTTTACGAGAACGGAGAAGCACCAACCGCGACAGAATTACATGAAAGCGATCACGCTGTTTCAAAGAGACAAGTCAGAGATAAATGCGGGTCATTAAACGACTTCCTTGAGGATTCCGGACTTAAATCTCATTACGTAGCAAGGATGAAGATGTTGAGAGACGTATATGAGGAAGATTACTTTGACGATTCACCAGAACCGACTGAGACAGACGAATTACAGAATAAAGCAGAGGCTGACGACTAAACGGAATAGATAGGATTCTGCAGCAGTTTTTCTACAAGTTTCGAGCCTATCTGACTTTTTTCCAGCCTTTCCATTCTTTCCTCACCCAGTTCCAAGGCTTCAAGTATAGATTTCTTTCTCGCTGCGGGAACGAAACAAACAGTCTCCAAAACATTAACTTCTTCTTTCTCGACAACTCCTTTCTCAACCAGTTCCGACAGTTTTTCCCTGACCTCCTGTTCTATTGGTTTCCCGCCAATATTGTCTTCGAAGTAATCTATGGAGGTTTCAGGATAACCAAGGAAGTTTCCGACCGATCGATCCGAGAGACCGTAAAACCTTCCTTCGGATTCAAGCATCTCAAGCCGTTCTCTATCACGGGTAGCGAAGAAACCCTGTTTTGAAAGGCCTCTATCAGAGGATTTGACAGCAAAATAGAGATCGAAACTGTCGGCAAAATCTTTCAAGAGTTCGAGATCTTCAGATCCCGGATCCATGATCAGAGCTCCTGGACGCTCTTCCTCAACTAAAAGGTAGAGCTCATAGCATTCACGCCATGAAAAACTTTCCGGAAGCTTTTCTAGGAAGAATTTTTGTTTCATTCCTTGTTCGAAGCAGGGAGAAGTGGAGTTAAAAATATTGGCTCAACTTTAATTTTATGTCGCTCAAAATCCTTGTCACCAGCGACTTCCACGCAAAGGAAGATCTGAAAGAAGCAGCTATCGAAGAAGCAAACTCCGGAGACTACGACCTTTTCCTAAACCTAGGCGACTACATGAACGAAGAGTACGCCGAGGAACTTTTTGAAGAGATAGATATACCCGGTCTAGGTACTACAGGAAACAGGGACATGATGTTCTCCGAGGACTTCATCCAGGGCGACGATGTACCTGTCTACGACTTTCTACAGGCCGATATCGACGATGAATACCTACTGGTTTTGATTGGAGGTGACTTCCCGGACGATGTCAAAGAACAGTTTGAGGAGATAGTTGAAGACCACGACATGGACAAAGTAATAGTAGGATCACACTACCCACCGCACAAGCTTGGAGATCTAATCCATTCAGGCAGAAGAATCGGGTTCGAACAGTTCAGAGAAATGATTCTGAAACACCGACCCGCACTATGGATGAACGGACACGTACACGAGGACTTCGGCGAACGATCGCTTCTAGGAACGAAGGTACTTAATGCGGCTGGAGAAGAAACCGGGAAAGCCTTCTCCGTGACTATCGGGGATGAGGGCGGAGTTGAAGAGGTTGAAGAGGTACAGCTTGTCGACTACTGAGTTCTTCGAAGTTCGAAGAAACTTTAACAGTTCTCAAACAGAAACTATGTTTTATGGACGAGACCGATCGAAAAATTCTGGATATACTTGAAGAAGATGGTAGAGCATCTTACACCAAAGTGGCGGAAAAAATAGGTGTTTCCGAGGGCACGGTCAGGAACCGTGTAGAAAGAATGCAGGAAAAAGGCACTATAGAAAGGTTTACTGTGGATATTTCAGACGAATCGGCGGTAGAAGCCGAGGTAATGGTTGAGGTAGCTACAGGAAGCGATATAGACGATATTATAGAAGGTTTCCCGGAAGATATACAGGTAAGAGAGCTAGCAGGAGAATATGATCTTTCAATTCAGATTTCCAGATCTTCATCGGAAGCGATAAACGAGGCAGTTGATGAAATAAGAGCAATTGATGGCGTAAAGTCTACTAGAACATTTATGGTTCTGAAAAAGAGGGAAAGATAGTTAGAGAAGACCTTGATCGGCCATCTCTTCTTCTATTTCCGTCCTGTTTTGGAACTCTTCGTCTTCTCTAGGCGGTCTGTCAAGCGGCATTCTCGGAGTTCCAAAGTCGAAGCCTAGCTGGTTCACAGCGTACTGGACGGAAATCGGATTCTTCTCACCTTCTTGGAACATGGCCTCATGCAGGTCATCCAGTTCATCATTCATTCTTTCGGCTTCTCCAGGATTGTCTTCTAGGTAGCCTTCCCTCCAGACCTCAACAGTTTCTTCAGGCGCAATATTGCCTGTTACACTGATGGCGAAGCTTCCTCCGACATCATAAACTAGATGGTTCCTAGCGTCGTCACCCGATCCAAAAAAGAAGTCATCGTAACTATTTTCTTCAAGCCTTCTTCCAATTTCTCTTATCTGTTCGGGATCGTTGGATGCTTCCTTTACGCCGATTACTCCCGGAATCTCTGCCAGCTCCATAATGGTATCCGGTTCAAGATTTCTGCCTGTTCTTCCGGGAACATTATAGGCTATAATCGGTTGATCAAGTTCTGAGGCAACCTCCTTATAATGTCTTACGTTCAGGTCTTGTGGAGGACAGTTCTGATAGGGTGAGATCATTAGGTGGGCTTCTATATCGGCCTCGTCCTCTATTCTCTGAGCTAGTTCTATTGTTTGAGCGGTAGAATTCATTCCATCCCCTGCTATGATAGGGAGGTCTGTGGCCTCAGTGTTCCTTGCCACGAATTCTACGTGTTCGTCGTAGAGGTCTTCTCCAGGTCGATCGCCCAGAGTGGCCGCGTGGCCTGTACAGCCGGCTAGTACTGCTCCTTGGACGCCGTTTTCTTCTATGTATTCTAAGTGGTTTTGCTGTGCTTCGTAGCTAATAGATCCATCGTCGTCTATTGCGGTAGGTACCGCTGGATAGATGCCTTCGGGTTGAAATTCAGTCATTTTTTTGTCACCAGTAGAACTAGTTTAATTTAGAAAACTTTAATAATTCTACGATCTTCGAAAGAAAATAATGAATTACCTACAATTTACCAGACAAAAACCAAGTTTATCGAATCATACTTAAGGTTTATCTGAAATATGTTCATATAAAGTGACTCGAATGCAGGGTGGATGCTTTAAACACTGACGAGTTTTCAAACAGGGACGAAAATCTGAGAACCATCGAAGTTCCGGGAATTCACTACGGGTGAAAAGAAAGCAGAAGTCACTAGAAACAATTTAGATAAGTATCATAGCCAAAAGAGAGTTCATGAAGATCGAACATCGAGAATTCTTAGCCGACCCGTCTGTCTCAAAGGGGCAGATGAAGCAACTACAGACAAAAATAAGCGGGAAAGCCATTTTCTCAGATAAACTAGGGTTTAAACCAGACAAAATAAACGAAAAAACAGTTGTAGGTATAGACCAGGCTTTTACCGATGAAAAGGCAATTAGCGCAGCAGTAGCGATTAAGAACGGAGAGGTGGTCGAAAAGGTACACGGCGTCTCCGACCTCGAAATGCCGTACATACCTGGCTTTCTTGCTTTTAGGGAAGCACCTTCGATAGTCAAAGCCCTTGAGAAACTTTCAGTTGAACCCGATCTTTTGATGCTTGACGGTTCCGGAAGAATACATTTCCGGCAGGCCGGAATCGCAACCCACATCGGAGTTCTGTACAACAAACCGAGTATCGGAGTGGCTAAAAACCTTCTATGCGGAGAACCCGAAGAAGATCTCGAAAACAGGCTTGAAGAGAAAGAAAAGATCTCGATAAAGTCAAACGAAGATATGGCAGCTTACCATGGCGAACTGGTCGGTTTTGCATATCAATCACGGCAGTACGATAATCCTTCAACCTACATAAACCCTCTGATCATCAGTCCCGGCCATAGGGTAAGTGCAGATACCTCAGTAAAAATAGTTGAGAATTTCTGTAAAGAACACAAACTGCCGGAGCCAACAAGGCTCGCAGATAAATACGTTTCCAAGATTAAAAACAAGAATTAAGAGTTTCTTAATGTATATAAACGGGAGCTTACCTGCCAACGCTTAATAATGTCCTAAAGTTCATGGGTTATTTAGGCTTTACCTCAGAATTTGGTTTATACATAAGAAGGGCTCTTAGTTCAGTCTGGCGAGAACGTCTCCCTGGCACGGAGAAGGCCCTGGGTTCAAATCCCAGAGAGTCCATCGAAAGGTTCTAAAAGTTTCTAAACATATCTTCTGAAGGATGAAGGACGATGAACGCGGTAATCTAGAACCTTTAACTTCGATTAGCCGCAGAAAATTTCTAGGAACCGGAGCCACAGGCATGAAATATTGGGCCGGCCTCCACTCTTCCGACACCGCTATCAACGCTTATAGACAGATAGGTGTCAACGAAATCGGAATTCCTAGCGATCACGGTACAGAAGAAGCCCAGAAAGCCTCAGAAGGAACCAACAACATAGATATTTACGTTCTAGGCGATGAAGCGATCGGAGGCCAGCGTTCCGATCTTCCGTTCAACACTAAGTTAGCCGGAATAAGCATGGCCCCTAAAGATCTGAGCGAGGCAGGCAGAGAACTTGAACCATACATAGAATCATTAGGAGATATTGAAGTAGACCTCAACTTCTACCAATTAGATCCCGATGAAGATGTTATGGAGATTTTAGAGTCATACGACGTTAAAGACCTTGATAACGAAGGTAACGAAGCTTATTCCGAGATTAAGAGAATGTTGGGCTCAAGTATTGAAGAAGGTTATACCGGTATAGTGGCTCCTTTCGAAACAGAGTTCGGATACTATAAAGGTACGAAAGTTGAAGAAGATGTTTTCGCAGTATGCAACACTCGTTCTTGGGAGTACGTAGGCAACCAGTTAATCCATAACTGGGGTCATACCGCTGGTGCACCCCACGCAGTTCTCGCACCTTACTACCACCCTATGAGCTGGGGTGTCTCGAAAGAAATCAGGGCTCATTATGAGTTGATGCCTTTCGGACCTGAGACACGTAGAAAGTTTGATGCAAAAACAGAGTAGCTACCCGATCTTCCAGTGAGGATCCTTCCGGTCCTTAATCTCCACTATTTCCTCTAACACGTTCTTCTCTCCTTCTTCTAAAAGATCATCTAGACTCCTAAGTTCACGGTAGTCGTCCCCCGAGACATCGACTATCATAGTATCTCCTTCCTCGAAGCTTCTTCCGACGGTAGCCCCGGAAATTGAGACTGCGACTTCTGATCCTCTTTCGGCCTTGTCAAGCGAATCGTTCTCGGCCTGAACCGATTTCACACGGCCTATCCTGTCGCCATCAATAGACATTAGAACCGAACCAGGGGTTAAAACACCTTCAACAACTTTTACGCCGATAACTGCCGGTTTTGCTTGGTTGAAGATGTGATCAGGCATCGAACGGATTTTGGCAGGCCTTGAAATCGAGTTGAGTCTTTCCTCTCGGTTCTTCTCTTTCAGTTCTTTTTTCCATTCCTGGTAGTTCTCGACTATCTCATAGATAACCTCACTTGAGAACACCTGAACCCCTTCATTCTCTACTGCTTTTTCACCCTGTTCAGTCATTTTAACGTTGAATGCAAGAATTGCTTGTTCTTCCGGCTCTTCATTCTGGACGTTAATTACATCGCTCTTTGTAATAGGTCCTACATCAGCCTTCTGAACTGGTATATCACCTATCTCTCTCATAACTGCTTCTAGAGATCCTAGAGAGTCCGCTTTCACTACTACACCGTGTTTCTGGGTTTCGAAGTCTACTGATTCTAGTTCTTCCTCTACCTGCTTCTTGGCTT
>JBEQBQ010000017.1:12432-20929 GCA_041639695.1 Candidatus Nanohaloarchaea archaeon | reverse complement strand
ACACAGTCATGCTTGTTTATCAGCGATCTATGCTGGGAATAATGGGAGAAACACTCATAGACCTCATTAAACTCTGGAGATGCATTTTCTAGCTCCCAGTCGTAGACGTCCTTCCTTGAATTTTCACTGGTTTTTCTGTTATACCTCGCCTTTCCCAGTTCCGGGAAAACACGTTCCTGTAAACACTCTAAGTATTCTTGAAAACCCACTAAGAGAAATCCAGGTCAGCCCCAATAAAAACAGCTTTTACAGGAGATGATAATGATAAGCTTTCAGCGCCAATAACTCAACGTGAAGGTAGAAAAACTAGAGATACCTGAAAACATACGTCAGGACTATATCGATTCAGGTATAACAGAGCTGAATCCTCCACAGAGGAAAGCTGTTGAAGCCGGTTTAATGGAGGGCGAGGACATGATAGTCGCGTCTCCAACCGCTTCCGGGAAAACCTTCATCGCTGAACTCGCGATGGTTAACCAAGTAATCAAAAAAGGAGGCACCGCCGTCTACATCGTTCCCTTGAAAGCCTTAGCTTCCGAGAAATACGAAGATTTTACCGAGCGTTATGAAGAACTCAACGTTTCAATCTCCGTAGGCGACCTCGATGACGAAGGAGACTACCTCGAAAACTCAGATATAGTGGTCACGACCTCCGAAAAACTAGACTCTATGCTTAGACATAACCCCTCATGGATCCACGAGATAGAGCTAGTCGTGACCGATGAAATACATTTATTGACCTCCGAAAACAGAGGGCCTACACTAGAAGTTACCTTAACCCGTTTAAGAGATCTTCTTGATTTCCAGATGCTTGGATTAAGCGCCACAATTTCGAACTCGAACGAACTGGCTGACTGGCTTGACGCAGAACTTGTAGAGTCAAACTACAGACCTGTCGAACTAAAGGAAGGAATAATGGAGGGAAATACCGTCGAGTTCTACCCCGAGGACTATGAGATCCAAGATTCGGATGAAAAAACTGAGGAGGATAGAGAATCAGGGGCTTCAGCATTTAAGACGGGTACAGAGATACAGGAGGAAGAGGAAAAAGAGGTCGAAAGCGAGACATTTTTCGTTGACGACCACCACGGAAGAAAAACACTCAACCTGGTTAAAAATACTCTGGAGAAAGATAAACAGACGATAATCTTCTGTTCTTCACGTAAAGGAGCCGAGAAAAGTTCGGACAGATGCGGAAAAGTAGTTAGAGAAGACATTTCCAGAGGTGAGAGAAAGGACCTGAAAAGATATGCGAACGACATACTCAACGTTCTGGGCTCCCCAACCTCCCAGTGCGAACGTTTAGCGGAAAACGTGAAGAAAGGTGCTGCATTCCACCACGCAGGTCTTGTCACCCGTCAAAGACAGCTTGTTGAACAGGCATTCAAGGAAGGTTTGATTAGAACGGTTTCCGCCACTCCAACACTGGCGGCCGGGGTAAACCTTCCAGCTTTCAGAGTTATCATGCGCGACCTCAAACGTTACACCGGCAGAGGCATGGAATTCATCCCCGTGCTGGAATACGAGCAAATGACCGGTCGTGCCGGAAGACCGAAGTACGACGACTATGGAGAAGCTATATCCATCGCAAAAAATCCTGGAACAAAAGACAAGATATTGGAGCGCTTCGTTCTAGGAGAACCGGAAAGAATTCAGTCTAAGTTAGCTGCGGAGCCTATCCTGCGTATGCACACCCTTTCTTTGATCGCATCCAACTTCTGTAATTCGATGGACGACGTGTACGACTTTTACTCTAAAACCTTCTATGCTTACCAGTTCGGCGACTTCTCAGAGGTTAAATCAAAGGTAAAATCGGTTGTAGAGGACTTAATTGAGTACGAGTTCCTTGACGAAGATATTGATGCAACTCCGATAGGGAGACGTGTTTCAGAGCTTTACATCGACCCGGACTCAGCTAACCTGATGCTTGAATCGTTGAAAAGAGCCCAAGGAAAAGAGACGAGACCGGTTTCCTACCTTTTCATGCTTTCAAGAACCACCGAGATGCAGCCAAGACCACGCGTGAAAGACGATGAGCGTTCAGATATCCAACAAGCATTTAACGACGCCGAAAAATACATGCTGGAAGATACACCAAGAGAATGGGATCCAGAATACGACCACTTCCTCGAATGTATGAAGAACTCGATGGTTATGCAGGGATGGATCTCCGAAGTCGATGAAGAAGAGTTAATGGATAAATACGGGGTCGCACCAGGCGGAATAAGAGCGAAGATGAAGGATGCAGACTGGCTTCTCTACGCAGCCAAAGAGATGGCGCGCATGGAAGACCTTAGGAACGAAAAAGAGCTTGAAAAACTAAGGATCAGACTGCAGCACGGAATAGAGAAAGAACTGCTTAACTTAGTTGAGTATGACCAGATCGGCCGTGTCAGAGCCAGAAAACTTCACGACCACGGCATAAGAGACCAGGAAGCTATCAGAGAGGCCTCATTTGAAAAACTGAAGCGGCTGATCGGGGATAAAACCGCGAAGAAGCTAAAGAAACAGGTAGGGGAAGAAAACATCTTCGACCGCGAGAACATCATGGACTACTTTTAGTTCAACAACTCCGATTCTTACTCTAGAAGTGTCGGATCGCTGAGCCCGACCGACTTATAGGGACTGGATGCTCTGAGATCGATTTTAAGGCCTAGTTCGGTGCCGTTAATCGGCTCTTTTTCCTTTAGATTGTACCCTCCGCTTGTGGTGTAGTTATGTAGATCATAAGTGGAGGCGCCGTTAGATATTTTGCTGGAGTTAGCCATTCCGCACCTGTAATCGTCTTCCGCTGTACTGTACTCCGAGTAAGATCCTTTGGTGAAGCTAGAGCCTCCGCACCCGGAGATGGCTATTGAACCTTGCGATATATTTTTTGCCTCAAATCTTATGGATTTGTACTTTCTTTGCTTATCTCCTGTCGCTTTGCCCGAAGACAGAAGCATGGATCTAGCCTTGTTTATCCTTCTCTTCCAGCTCTCTGAAAGATCAAGCTTTTCGATGAAGAATCCGAGTGATACGCTTCTCCGGTACTCACCCCACGTATAGAGCTGGCTGGTTCCAACCAGTTCTATGGCTGTCGTGTACGGGTAGCTGGAGCCGAGTTCCCAGTCCTGGCTTGTCGGGTCTGCCTCCGATCTTTTCTGGATGTAGTGAGGATACCTCATACATAGTTCTTGTGAGCAGTCGCCCTTCATCTCAAGGAATATCGACGAATCTCCGACATCCACATCGTTAGCTCCTGCAGAATCGCCTGATGCTGAGAACGTGAAGTTCTGTGCTGTCTGTTCCGATACGTTTATCTGAGCGTAGTTCACCGAGTTAATCTCCGCTGCGACGTGAAGCGTTCCCTGGTCGTACTCAAGATCGTTTATCCCGCTCCACTCCTGAAAGTTAGGATACTCCCAGTCGACCGATCCGTCTGACTTCATAATCCTTCTTATACCACCCTCCAGCCCGTTACTGGAGTATACGGCATCTTCTCCAACTTCGAGCACTGTCCGGTCATCGTTCAGCGCAGAGGTCACATTCCACTTCTTGTTACCTGATGGGTCAAGCCGGTATATCTTCGAGTAAGCGTTGGCGGTCGTCCGGTTGTTCTCCGTCTTGGCGTACACATCTCCGCTCGAAGGGTCGTACTCTACCTGTGTTACGTTACGCTTGTCGCCTCCAGCACCGTCATACTGCTTAGACCAGAGGATGTTTCCGGAAGAGTCTCTTTTCTCTAGCTCCGGTCCAACCAAGTAGATGTTTTCAGAGCTATCTACAGCGAAGTCGACATAGTTCTCAGGCCCAGCGTAGCTGTTCACTAGATTGCCCGTAGATGTATCAACCTTGTAGATGCCGGTCTCGCAGCCGTAGTAGAGGTCTCCCTGCCTTTCAAGCATCTGGAGGTTGCTGCAGCCGGTGCTGGTATCTTTATGCCAGTCCTTCCGCGGGAACTTCCCAAGCGGTCTCGGCTCTATGTAATCCCCTGACTGGTTCACGAAATCGGAGGTATCGAAGCTTACGGCGGTAGGCGGAGGATTGAACTCGGAACCATCCGAAGGATCCAGTTCAATATCCTCTCTATCGCTTACAGGCAGGTTAATGGAGCTTACCTCGACCTCATCTGGATCAGAGGCCTCTATTTCAACCTGAGTGATATCTCCTGGAGCAAGAGAGCTGTTGAGAACCTTCTGAGAAGGTTTTGATCCATAAGCTGTCACGGAGAAACCGTCGAGTCTTTCAGATCCATCGTTCCTGAAAGTCACAGTCACGTTGGAACTACCGCTGTCATAGTCCGCTTCGCTTATCTGTATACCCGCTTTAGAACCACTCAATACGTCCGAGGCCCTATCGGAAGTACCTTGCTGAGTGTTTTCCAGAAGATCGGAGAACCATGGGCCGGCTATACCGGCCAAAGTCATAGTAAAAGCGATCAAGATAACCGCAGCGATTAAAGGAGAAATACCTTTACGTTTTGAAAGTTCCCGATCCCTCACAGTAAATCTTAGGATCGGAAGGCAGTTAAATAACTTTTGAATTTTTTCTAGAAATAAGTGTAAATTTCGGATTCATGGGAGCTTCTGTACTCTGCTGCAGATGTAAAAACGTTGAAAACCATTCTCTCGAAGCATCCCCTCTTTGACGGCCAGAAATCGCTTTTACCGACCTCAAAACCGAAAAAATGCAGGCCTTGAGGATAGCTCTCCCTCGTTTCTTCAACTTCCTCCAGAAAGTCTTCAGGACGTTCAGCGTTCCTTGCCGCGTCCTCGATCTCGCTGTACATAGTGTCGAAGTTGGGAATCGCCGGATCGGTGCCCTCGTAGCTCCGGGCTCTCCTCTCCTCGATATCGTTAACGATCTCGTCCAGGATATCGTCATCCGATCTCTCCACTATGGTGGTGGCGAACTCGTACTGATCCGATGGCTGGATGCTCACAACTCACTTGGTCCGTTCCAAGCTTTAAATCAGTGGAGAGTGCCTTTCCCGGACATCAAAGTCATGGGCGGAAAGAGCATAAGCCACCTCCAAAAACCTTCTTCCCACACTTTCTCTTATGGCCTCCATAATCCTTCCTAACCAGCTTTTCCCTGAACCTGTAGAAGAGGAAAAGAAATACCTTATAGAACATTCTAGATACTTTACAGACTTCAGATTTCACAGGAAGAAGCTAGTAATGCACCGCGCCTCGATGAAGGCCTATTCAGAAAATTTCGAAGTAGAATACGTTGAATATGACCAAGATATCGCCGAAATATTCAAGGAAGAAGACGAGATCCGAATGTATGACCCTGTAGACCATAAGATCAGGAACCAGTTTGAGGCTTTAGCCGAAAAGTTTGATGCAGAGCTTGAATTTGTGGAAAACCCCGATTTTATCGCATCCATGGAGTTCAACAAGGAATACTTTTCCTCACATGAATACTTCCAGCTGAACTACTACAAACGGATGCGGAAGAAACATAATGTACTCGTCGACGAAGAAGGGAAGCCCGAAGACGGGAAATGGAGCTTCGACCCGGAAAACAGGAAGAAGATGCCGGAAGACATAGAGCAACCAGAAGTACCCCGGTTTTCATCCGAACATGTCGAAGAAGCCACAGAGTACATTAAAGACAACTTCCCAGACAATCCAGGAAAAGTAGAAGACTTCTTCTGGCCAGTAACACGGGAACAGGCACTAGAGAACCTTGAAGACTTTCTCGAGAATAGATTGGAGAAGTTCGGCGACTATCAGGACGCGATCGACTCAGACCTGAAGTTCGGATTCCACTCACTGCTTTCCTCATCAATCAACATCGGATTGATAACACCGGACGAGGTCGTGGAGAAGACTCTGGAGGCACATGAGGAACATGATTATCCGATGAATTCTCTGGAGGGGTTTCTGCGACAGATTATCGGCTGGCGCGAGTTTATCAGGGCGATGTACGAGCTTGAGCCGGAGATGCGGGATGCGAACTTCTGGGACGCGGACAACTCGATGCCTGAAGAATTTTACACCGCGAGAACAGGCCTTCCTCCTGTAGATGATTCTATTCAGCATGCGTTGGATGATGCGTACTGTCATCATATTGAGCGGTTGATGGTCTTGGGTAATGTGATGCTGTTGCTGGAGATCGATCCTGACGAGGTCTATGACTGGTTCATGGAGATGTTTATCGATTCGTATGACTGGGTGATGGTGCCGAACATCTACGGCATGAGCCAGTACGCCTACGAAAACATGATGACCAAACCCTATATCTCCTCCTCAAACTACATCCAAAAAATGAGCCACTACAACGGCGGAAAATGGGAAGACCACTGGGACGGACTCTACTGGAACTTCATCAAAAAACACGAGGATAAGATCTCAGATATCCATAGAATGAGCTTCATGACTTCAACACTCAACAGAATGAACGAAGAAACAGTAGAAGAACACCTAGAGTACGCTGAAGAATTTAAGGATGGACTAAACTAGCTGTCATCAATTATCTTCTTTGTTATATCTTCAGAAATTTCGTTGTTCAACTTACCCAAGCTATCGTGATCTGCTTCCTCTAAGAGCTTTATGTAGTTTTTAATGACTCCACAGATATTTGAGTGAGTTTCCGAGAGAAATTGGTTGGAACTAATTCTCTCGTCAATCTTATTGTAGTCTGTAGAAGAGGATATCATTTCTCCATTATGCATGATTTTGTTCCTCTTGTTTCTCAGCTGGCTGAAAAATTTGTTAACTCTGCTCGAATCATATTTTCTTTCATCATCCAATAGGTAGACGGCGGCCTGTTCTTCATTTAATCTCCCTGGACCACTCCCGAGTGTAAGTTCTGAAATTATGAAATAATTAATTAGACGGCCAGTTTGATCATCTTGTAAATTGTTTAGCCATTTTATCGCCTTAGATATTTTTTCGTTATTATCTGATTCCAGATAATCCTCATATTCCTCCCAGAATTCTTTGAAATCTCTAAGCTCTTCTTCACTGAGTTTATTTTTACCAAAAAATATGTTTTCGGATGTTGAGACATTAAGGCTGCTAGGAAAATTCAATTTATTGAGAAAAGGATTTTGGATTTGAATATAGGTGCCTCTTCGGTGTAAATATTCCTTCTCAAAGTAGAGGCGAAAAACTGACTCTATCTTATTGATTTTATGCTCAGCTTTTTTCTCAAATGCTATGTATGGGTCCTCGTAATCTACCTCAAGAGATGCTATAATCACCAATTGATCAGAATCTGGTAACAGAAATTCTTCAGGCTCATTATTGCCTCTGATTTTCCTGTGGTGGAGAATCTTTCTCCTTTGCTTCTCACTTATTTTTGATATCTTTACCTCATCTTTATTCACAGTAGGCCCAGAATAGTTCGTGCGGGAGTAAACTGAGAAGAACTCTATTTCTGATTTCTGATTTCGTACGAAATTATCCAGATAGTCATTAACTTTGGAGAAAGCCTCTTGGTCGAACTCTGCATCTTGTAAATCTTTCTTCTCACTCAAATAAGTTAGAATTATAGTTCTAATAATCCCGCCAATATCAGTATAAGCGTTTTCTAAGATTTTTTCTAGCTGATCATTGCCCTCTAGAGTCGTCTTTAGTTCCTGATATTCTTTTGTTGGTCCTAATTTCTTCGCAAAACTGGTTTTTAATTCTCCTAACTCAACTTTCTCATGGTGCCCCAATTCGCCTTCTTCAATAGTGTAATATTCATTCCTTGGAATTTCGTCTAGTTCGTTAATCTTAGAATTCAGCCTCTGCAAAAAATTCCTCAACTTCGGCTCTAAACCAGCCATAACTCTATATCAGACTATACTCCCTTAAATATAATGAAAATTACATCTTACAAAGCTCAATACCTACAGAACATCAAATATTTCCTCTCCGTTTCTTCTCCAGTTCCTGTCCTCCTCCTTCGGATAGCCAATTGGGAAGATGAGTATAGGCCTTTCGCTGTCTTTCAAGTCTAGTTTGTCAGATAGTTTGTCCTGATCAAAGCCTCTTACTGGGCAGGAGCCGATTCCCTGTGTTTTGCATGCGAGCATGAAGAATGTGGCGGGTATGACGGTGTTTCTGGTGAGCCAGCCTGTCATGAATTCGCTGTCCCTGTTTTTGTAGTCGGAGTACATTTTACGCAGGTTGTCGGCTTTCTCCTCGTCGATTCTGCCCTCCTCCAGTTTGTGCTCCAGTACCTGGTCGGCGTTCAAATCTATCTCCTCGTCTCCGACTAAAACTACTATCTTGTCGGCGTACCTCACCCAGCCGTTCACCGGTATCACGGAGCTAGTGGCTTTCTCCATCGCCTCCTCGGAATCTAAAACTATGAATCTGTACGGCTGGAGGTTGAAAGCGGTCGGAGCTTTTGTTGTCAGTTCGAATATTTTCTCCAGCTTCTCCTCTTCTACTTCTTCATCTGTGAACTTCTTGACTGATGACCAGTTCTCCATCGCGTCTTCTAAGTCCATTATTTCATCTCCTCCGGAGGATATTCTTCAGGTTTTAAGTCGCCGTTTTCCACCAGTTCGTAT
>JBEQBQ010000017.1:0-12422 GCA_041639695.1 Candidatus Nanohaloarchaea archaeon | reverse complement strand
TGAGCTTCGTTTCTTCACATGTCGGGTTCCTGGCCGAGCAGTTATTCTTTCCGTGTTCGATTATCAGCATGTGGAAGCTGTTCTTGATATCGTGCGGAACAGCTTCGTTCAGCAGTTCGTGTGCTTTTCCGTTTGAGGCAGAGAAAGGGATAAGTCTGAACCGTTTGGCGATCCTTTCTACATGTGTGTCGACCGGCATAACATCTGCGTCGAAGTGGAAGTTGAGTAGTACACTAGCGGTTTTCGGTCCGATGCCTTTGATCCCTTCAAGCCAGGCCTGAGCCTCGGAATCCTTCATCTCACCCAGGAAGTCGACAGAGTACTCTCCGGTTTCTTCCCTCAGTGCTTTCAAGGTTCTCTGGATTCTCTGTGCTTTGGTCTGTGGCAGCCCTGCCGGGTTGATCGAATCCGCCAGTTTATCAACTGATGCTTTCTCTATCTCCTCGTAGTCTTTGAAGTCGTTGAACAGGTTTTCTGCTGCCCGGGCCGTGTTTTCGTCCGCCACATTCTGTGATAGTATCGTAATTAGTAGCTGTCTTACACCGTCATTATCATCATGCCAGTTCTGTTCTCCATAAACGTCCAGTAAGTCTTGGTGAATGTTTCTGATTCTTTCCTCGGAGTTGTCGAGTTTCATGATTTTTTTGTTAGCTGATTATTGGTTTATACTTTGAAATGAGCCGAGACCGAACTACGACTTATTGATCACCGTGACGAAACAACACTAATTTAATAGTTTACGTAGAATCACTTGTATGGCTTACGAAATCCTTGAACTCGACTATACAGAGCTGCATGAACTGGCTGAAGACGTAGATAATGAGGACTATTTCAGCCAAGAAGTCGAATTAAACGGTTTTGCCGAAGTTCCAACGACAGAAAATAAAAGAAACTATCTAAACCGGCTTTCCTACATCGACACATTTCTTGGATTTCTGGGTAAAAGCATGGACGGCAACTATGAAAGAAAAGCATACAACGACCGGACTAGAAAGCTTAGGAGAGAGGAAATAACTAAAGCCGGGGAAAAAGCTTTGCTGGAATTTGGAAGGGTCGTAGAATGGACAGAAAAACCTGTTGACGATGAAAAATGGGCCGATCACCTAAAGAAAACATATGAGGAACTTCTGAAGCCAGGCCTGGCAGAGGTAGTTCTCATGAATTCGGTAGCAGAGGATAAAGAAATTCAAGAGCTAGAGGAAAATATGTACGAAGACAAAGAAGAAATGATTAAAAATATGGAAAAAATTGAAAGCGCATTAAGAGAGATTTAACTCCTTAGAATATTGATTTCTCTAGTTTATCAAGAAGCTCTTCCGGATTTTCTCTTTGAAACACGTTTCTGCCGACAGCTAGTCCGTTTCCCCCGGCCTCGATAACATCCTCTACATCCGATATGAACTCTTCATCCGAGCGCTTGCTTCCTCCGCTCATCACAAACTTCATCTCTCCAGTAACAGATATTGCTTCTTCAACAGCTTCTTTCGATCCAGGATACTTGCATTTAACCACGTCAGCGCCAAGCTCAAGTCCAAGTCTTGCGGCGTAAGCTATCAACTCCGGATCGTTCTGTCCTTCATACTCACTATTGTTCTCTATGCCATGACCTCTAGGGTAAGCCCACATAACCACAGGAACTCCGTATTTCCTTGCTTCCTCTTGAACTTTGCGGAACTCTTTCCACATCTCATCTTCATGGTCTGAACCAGCGTACATCGTGTAACCTACCGCCTCGGCACCAAGCTCCTGGACAGCATACTTCACGGAGCACTGCTTCGGAGAATAGTAGTCTTCGCGTTCTCCGAGACTTGAGTTGCCGTTAAGCTTCACCATTAGGTTAACTTCATCTTCATACTCTGGATAATAAGTTTCTGCGACACCTTTCTGCACCGCCAGACACGTTACAGCGTCATGCTTCGCTACTTCAAAGACGTGTCTTGGGTCTTTGCTTTCTGGATTTGGTTCAAAGTCTGAAGGCCCGTGTTCAAGGCCGTGATCGTAAGCTAGGATTAACGAGTTTCCGTTTCGAAATATCGGAGAGTCTTGATCTGGCTTCATGTTAATGAGTTCTCTCCGGTCGTTTTTATCACCTAGCAAGGCCTTTACCGAGTTTTTATAAAACTCAACAGAAAGTCGTAATTATGGCAGAAAAAGAAACGCCAGGAGCTAACGAACAATACTGTAGCTCCTGCGGCGAAGTCATAAAGGAAGATGCCGAGATCTGCCCGGAATGCGGAGTAAGACAGAAATCCTCTTCAACTTCTCCGGGAGATAAGGACCGGACAACAGCAGGAATACTTGGAATCCTGCTGGGCGGAATCGGAGCCCACAAGTTCTACTTGGGCGATACCGGACTTGGAATCCTGTACCTATGCTTCTTCTGGACAGGCATCCCAGCTTTAATCGGTTTCATCGAAGGCATCATCTACCTAACGAAGTCGGACGAGGAGTTCCAGGCGCAGTATGGATAGAGAAGAGTTCAGGGAAGGCTTGAGGGAAACCTCAACGTACCTGCTCTCACACCATGAACCTGAGGACTTCTACCGATGCTACTCTTTTTCTTTTCTCGACAAGAATATCAATCTCTGCGCTCGTTGTACTGGCATCTACCCCGGAATTGCGGCCGGAATAACACAGTTAGCGATTTCAAACGCTTTTTCACTCTACATAGTGGCTCTACTCGGCATTCCGACGCTTCTAGAAAAATATTTCACTGATGTAAAGAGCTACAGAGGAAGCAACATCTTGCGAAGCATCACAGGATTCATGCTCGGACTAGGCTACGTGAACGGAATCAAACTTTTACTTGAAAATCCCTTCAAACCGCCTCTAGTGATTATTGCTGCCGCTTACGCCTTACTCGGTCTAGCGCTTATCCAAGCAACCAGATAATGATCTTTTGAATGTTGAGGAGAACAATTCATTATGCCAGATAGAAAACCCGGAGCGGACGAACTCTACTGCAGCAGTTGCGGCGAGATTATCAAGAAACAAGCTGAACTATGCCCAAACTGCGGAGTCCCAAACAAAGAAGCTAAACAAGACAAAAAGAGAGATTTTGAAACCACAGTTTCCGGCGACTGGTGGATAGGCGTTGCTGTAGGCACGGCTCTCTGGATCTTCCTAGTGTTGCTTGCTTCGATCGATCCGGTTCAAGGATCCCTTACAGGCTTCCTAGTTCTAACCGCCTGGATAGCAACACCTCTAGCAGCTTACTACGACATACAGTATGTTAGGGCTAACAGCGACTGGAACCCTGATGAAGGTTTGTGGATGCTTTTGCTGCTTCTCTGGATAATCAATATACCCGCAGGCATCGTTTACCTAGTAAGAAGACATGAAGCTGTCGGAACTCCTTGAAACACTAACTTAATCCTTGCGGAAAACAACAATTTTTATGGAGCCTGAAGGAGGACTTCAGCGAGGAGAATCTGTCAAAACTTTCTGCAGACCAAGCCCATGGCAGTACAGCGCATGGTACGTACTAGGCGTTCTGCTTATGCCGTTCATGTTTCTCGGCCTACCCGTAATAATTATAGCTGAACTTCATAGGAGAGGCAACAGGTTCTATGTCACCAGCGACAGAGTTATACGCGAATTCCGGTTTCTTAGTCGTAATACGGAGGAAGCTACGTTCGACCTAGTAACAGATATTTCTATAGATCAAAGCCTTGTGGCGAGATCTCTTAACCTAGGCAACGTGAACATTAACACGGCCTCCGGAGAAGTAATAGAGTTTACAGGAGTCAAAAATCCGAAGAACCTGAAAAACATTCTTACAAAGTCAAAACACAGGGAGAGAAACTCTGTTCAGCAAGTTGAAATGGTTAACAGCGAAGGAACCTCTTACTGCCCGGATTGCGGGGAGAAAGTTTCGAACTCCAGTAAGTTCTGCTCAAACTGCGGTCACAGACTTGAAAGCTCCGAGCCAAATAAGAAACCAGATACTGAGAAAGTGTTGAAGGGCAGCATTCCTGAAGTGAAGGATGATGTCCGCAGCATGGATTCACCCGACATAGAGAATTTTGAACAAAAGGAGAAGAACGGTAAGAACAGGAAGACTCTTCTCGACTGGCTTGAAAAACAGAAATAACAGCCAATAAGAACTCCATACCGGAAGCGCGAGATAGACAAAGTGGCTTAATTTTAGGTTGCGGGCGTTAGTCGAAAGCCGATCTAGCTTTGAGTAAATGCTACTTCTTTTAATTTTCGAGCTTTAATCAGTTGATGAATGTTTTTGAGTTTTGATGAGGCCGCTGTAAACTATATTAGCAGAAGAAGAAATCGTTTCATAAGCGAGTTTATGATTTCCTATACCTCTCTTGGCTCTATACCTGTCTCAACAGTACTGGCCTCACTTGCATACTTTTTCAGCGGTAAAACACTTTTTGTTACGCTAAGTGCAGGCCTTGTAACAACTTGGATTCTGGTGGAGTCGCTTAAACAGGTTGTCGATAGAAAAAGGCCTTCAGACCAGGTTGTAGAAGCATCAGTATCATCTTCGTTTCCTTCAGGCCATTCGGCAACCGCCTTCGTATTTGCCACAATTATATCCTCGACCTTTACCGGTATAGCACCGCTCCTATACTTTTTAGCATCTCTAGTCGCCTTCTCTCGGGTTTACCTAGGCGAGCACTTCCCTACTGACGTTGTAATAGGATCGGGCTTAGGAACAGCTATAGGATTCTTGACCCTTCTGATGATTTAACATAAGAGTATCTGTGTAAAAAAGTCTGATATGTCGCTCAAACAGTCAGACTCAGAGCTCGAAATCGGAGAAACCGCGCCAAAGTTCGAACTCGAAAACTACAAAGGCGAGAAAGTAAATCTAGAGGACTTGAACAACTACGACGGCGTTCTAGTAGTCTTCATGTGCAACCACTGTCCCTACGTCAAAGCACAGACAGAAGAACTGAGGAAACTGAACGAAGAGTTTTCCTCAATCGCTATAGTCGGTATAAACCCGAACGCCGAGACACATCCCGAAGACTCTGAAGAAAAAATGGGAGAATTCATCGAAGAGAACGGACTCGAATCCGAGCATTTCTACTACCTTGTTGACGGAGATCAAAAAGTTGCTGAAGAGTACGGCGCTACATGCACACCAGACCCTTTCCTCCTGAACTGGAGGCACCGGCTCTACTACCACGGTCGCTTGAACGATAAAATGAGTCCCGACCAAGAAGTGGAGGAAAGAGACATGAAAAATGTGATCGAGGATATGTTGAAACGGAGAGAACCACCGAAAGAACAAAAACCAAGTCAGGGATGTTCAATAAAGTGGGATTAGACATGAAACTAAACTTCAAACCCGAAGATTCCGATATAGAGAAAGCTAAGAACCTGATTAGAGAAGGGGTTAAGGAGGCAGAAGATGTTCTGCAAAAAGAGAAGAATCTTGACTTCGGAATAGCATGGACCGAAGATAGATTTGTGAAGCAAAGCATGGGTGGTGTCAGCGGCATGGCTTGGCATCCCAAATTTATTGAACTCAAGTTCAACTCGGACGTGGAGAAATGGAAAAAGAACGTTAAGGTGACAACCGTTCATGAATTCGGGCATAGCTGGTTCTACGAAAAGATCGGCCACAACCACAACGATCAGAAACTATTGATCTGGAGATATATACTAGACGAAGCATTAACCCAGAATCTCGTGGAGAAAATCTATCCAGACTCTGTAGAAAAATGGGCTCTAGAACACAATACAGAGGATATACAGCCTTTCTGGGAGGAGATAAAGAAAGAAGAATTAGATAGAGATTACAGTTACCCCGACCCGCTTTACATCAACCAGTCTGAAGGCGGATACCCCAACTGGCTTGGCTACTCGATGAGCTACCTTATAGGCCAGCATCTTCTTGAACAAGGATACGAACTTGAGGAGTTCCCTGAACTTGAGAAAGAGGATGTGGTTAAGGCAGGTAATAAATTGTTTGGATAAGAACTTCGAAGTATGAGTTACCGGATCAAACCTTCGAACCAGGAGCTTGAGAAAACCCGGAAAGCAATTTCAAGTGCATTAGACACTTGTGAAGCGGTTTTCGAACCTATGGATCTAGAGGTTGAAACCCTTTTCTCCACTAGAGACGAGATCGCGGCCGCAGCTGATATCGAAGCATTATTCGTAACCGTCGACCCGGAAACCGAACTTTTAGAGGAACGTGTATTTTCCGAAGTGGCGCACGCCTACTCCGAGATGTTGTTCTTGAGAAGGAGAGGTGACGAGCTTGCTTTTGAATGGCAGGAAGTCTTGATGTATGGATTTTCAAAGCTGAACTCCCAGTCGGTGCTGGATGGAGACTCCAGCCGTGTCGACGTAAACCAGGCGAAAATTGTCGAGTTCTGGGACGAAATAAGAGAAGATCTTTCCGACGAGCTAGTCGAGGAAAACCGTTTGACCGAAGAGATCAAGATCAAAATCGGTGAATTGATAGCTCCAGAACTTAATGAAGTAAGAGATCTAGAACATTTCCATAAAGCCAAGCGCTCTGAGGTCCTGAAAGCTGGAGACCGGATCTTCGGTGAAGAAGAATGACAAAGGTTTTTCTAGGAAGGTTCCAACCCCTTCACTTAGGCCACAAGAAAGTTATAGAGAAACAAGACGATCTTGTAGTCGCTGTAGGCAGTTCCGGAAAGTCTGGCGAGGAGGAAAACCCTCTAAGCTTCGAGCAGAGAAAGAAGTTGATCAAGGACTGTTTCCCAGAGACTAAGGTTGTAGGTATCGAAGATACTGAAGACGACAGCGACTGGCTAAAAAATCTCCTAGAAAAGACCGAAGCCGACACAATTCTCTCAAGAAACTCTAAAGTACGGGAAATAGTTGAGAGCTCCGACCATGATATCGAAGTTGAGAAACAGGAGCTTTATGACGAGGAGATCTACTCCGGTACTGAAGTAAGAAGAAGGATTAGAAGCGGCGAAGAGTGGCGTTACCTGACACCTCAGTGCTGTAAGGAGAGTCTTGAAGATTTTATTGAAGACATCAAGAAATCAGGTATTCAGCACGAGTTTGAGCCCGGGTGGAAAAGAGAGAACGCTAGTTATGGAACGGCAGAGAAGTAAGAAATTCTTCCTTAAGTTCGCATAGTCCCCGGAATTTCTTCGATCATATCTGTAGCCAAAGCTCCATTTCCATGTTCTTTAGCTGCCCTTTCACCACATTTTCCGCTTATCAAGCACCCTAATCGGGCTGCCTCTTCAAGATCGAACCCTTGAGATACCAGTGACGATATTATTCCTGTCAGCATATCCCCGGTTCCGCCTACAGTCATCGAAGCACAGCCAGTAGTGTTTTCAAAAACTGATTTCGGGGCATAGATTTTATCTTTACAGCCTTTAACCACGACTATAGAACCTTTCTCTGCCACAAAGCTTTCTATAGAACCATATCTGTCTTTTATAATCTCGGCTTCTTGGGCATGAGGTGTTAAAACTGCTTTTCCAATATCTGTTTTAACCGCAAGCTCGATAGCATCGGCATCAATAACTAGCGAGGTTTCAGCCCTCTCAATAATCTTTTTCACGGCCTCCGCATCAGGCGAATCTAGTCCCGGACCAATCACAGCCACATCAGATTTCTGAACAGTATTTAATACGGTTTCAAGTCCGGACAGACCAAGGTTTCCGGAAGCATAAGTATTGACGATAAAGTTTTCTGAATAACCGGCAACGATATCTTTGACTTTTTCAGAAGTAACTATCTCAACTAGATCAGACCCTGTTCTTAACGCGGCTTTTGCGGAGATTGCGGGCGCTCCAGTGTATTTTTCCGAGCCTCCGACTATAGCTACTTTGCCATTCTGGCCCTTGTGGCTTTTTTCCGGCCTTGAAAGCTTTTCCAGAAGTTTTTCCGGTTCTTCCATGCCGGTAAATTGGTTTAGGAATCCTTTTAATCCAGCGCCGACAATCCTTCGATGTAACCATGGTAAACGTTGCTGTGAACGGCGTCGGAACTATCGGTAAAAGGGTCGCGGAAGCGGTCAAAAAACAGGAAGACATGAATCTTTACTGCATATCCGATGTGCAGGCAACAGGACAGCTGAGAAGTATTTTGTCCGAGGACGGCGCTCTACACGGCACCCCGCTCTACGGTTCTAACGACGAGGGAGCTCAAAACATGGCGGATGCAGGAATGCATGTTGACGGAACCTTAGAAGATGTAATTGATGATATTGATGTTGTAGTTGATTGTACGCCTCCTGGAATCGACCTGAAAAACAAAGAGAATCTTTACGAGCCTAACGATGTGAAGGCTGTTTTCCAGGGCGGCGCACCGGATGAAATTGCCGAGGTAAAGTTTAATGCCGACGCCAACTATGAAGAGGCGAGAGGCGAGGACTTTGTGAAAGTCGTTTCCTGCAACACTACTTCGCTTTCAAGAACTCTCAGCGCTGTCGATGAAGGTTTTGGGATCGATAAGGTTACCGCCAATCTTGTCAGGAGGGGCGGAGACATCCCACAGGACTCTCGAGGACCTATCAACTCAACTGTCCCTGTTACAGAGGTTCCTTCACACCACGGACCGGATGTACAGGCAGTTATGCCCGAACTAGATATTACAACACTCGCAGTAAAAGTACCTGTCACTTATGGACACGTCCACATGGTTACGGCCGAACTAGAGGAAAATGTCGATGAGGAAGAAGTTAAACAGGCTTTCAGAGACCAACCGCGCGTAAAACTTATGTCTGCAGGCGAAGGCTACGATTCAACAGGCAAAATACATGAAAAAATGAGAGATCTAGGCAGGAAGAGAAGTGACATGCAGGAAGCAGGAGTATGGGAGGAAACAGTATCTGTAGATGAAGACAGAGTTCACTGGATCCACATGGTCCACCAAGAAGCGATCGTGGTGCCTGAAAACGTGGATGCTATCCGTTCGATGTTCGAGATGGAGGATAAGATGAACTCGATCCGGATGACCAGTAACTCGATGGGGATCGAGTAATAACTTAACTACCCTTCTTTCAACTACTTCTGTGCGAAAAAGAGTTCTTCTAGTCGGCTGGGGTTATCCTCCGAATATTGATGGAGGTCTTGACATACACGTCAAGCATCTTTTCGATGAGCTGAAGCAGGAAGACGTCGATGTAGAACTTGTGGTACCTGAAAGCCGTGCACCCGAGAGAGACGATGTGATTGGTGTAGAGACCGGGGACGGAGACATGATCCAGGAAGCTCGGATGATGAGCAGTAAAGTCGCCGAGATTGCTGAAGAATTTGACATAGTTCATACACACGACTGGTTCGGTGCCGAGGCAGGTTTCAAAGCTAAGAAATACTCAAATACAGAATGGATCGCAACATTCCATTCTCTAAGCATTAACCGCTCCAGAACACCTTGGGAGGAACTCAGAAGGTTCGAGAAAACTACGGCAAATGAAGCCGATCGTTTAATTGCAGTAAGTCAGTCTCTGGCTGATGAAGTTGAAGAAGAGTTCGGAAGAAAACCAGAAATAGTACACAACGGTTTTTCAGTTCCAGAATCTTCGGGTATCGATGTAAGATCTAGACTGGGCGTTGAAGGAGACATGGCTTTCTATGTAGGCCGGCATTCGGAGCAAAAAGGTCTTGAGCACCTACTTTACGGATTCAAAAAATTCCTCGAAAATCATGACGCAACCCTAGTTATAGGAGGTGAGGGAGAGCTAACATCGTCTCTAGAAACCTTCGTAGAAATACTTGGAATTGAGGATTATGTCAAGTTTGTCGGCTTTATTCCAGCAAAGGAACTTGGTGATTACTACAAGGCTGCCGACATATTTGTATCGCCTTCAATAAACGAACCTTTCGGTTTAACTATTACTGAGGCACTTGAATCAGGAACCCCGGTAGTCGCTACTGAAAACGGGGTAGAAGAGCTTGTTAGCTCAGGAATTGTCTCTGTAGAACCTGATTCGACCTCCATATCGGAAGGCCTTATAGAAGCTCTAGATAAGCAAAAAGAGGTAGAAGGTTCTTCTAGAAACTGGGAGGACATGACCCAGGAGATTTTAGAGCATTACCGAGCTCTTTAGGCCGTTGAATTTCCTGCCTCTTTCCAACCTTTCAATCCGACCTCGTAGTCCTTCACGTTTTCAAAACCAAGTTTCTCAAGCTTCTTGGCAGCCTTAGGACTTGCAGAACACTCTGTGTCTTTGCAGTAGACTACGATTTCTTCATCCTTGTCAAATCTTTCTATTGCTTTAGAGGCGATCTCGTCTAAAGGAATGTTTATCGCGCCTTCGATGTGCTCGTCTTCGTAATGTTCCTCAGATAGGACGTCGACAAGATTTACTTCATGGTCTTCACGCATAGATTCAAGCTGTTCTGTAGAAATCTTCTTCATGTAAACTAGAGATAGGGGCTTGTTGATAAGGGATAGGTTTCGGAACAGTTATCCCAGAACCTCAATATCCGAGTTTTGGACAGAGCCCTTATGGACGACTTTGTATCCGTTTTCTGTCTCTAGAAGTGATTCGACCTCTTCGACATAGTATGTCGAGTCTGATCCACGTGCTTCCGGCAGGTAGATTCTTTCTTCTCCGTCGTTGACTACGACCGCTATCTCGTTATCAGTTTTGACTGAGATCTCGGTTCCTTCTTCGACTGGCCGGGTTTGAATGTTCACAGACTAAAGTTCTTGAACTTCACTTTTAACCCTTCATTTCTTCGCACCTGTCAGATTATAAACGACCGCGAGAAGTCTCGCTTATGCTACCTGTAACCCTATCGTTCGAGGTTCACCAGCCCCATCGACTTAGAATAGATGGAGTAAATGAAGACGCCAACACTCTATATGGCAGGTACTTTGACGATGAACAGAACGAACACTTCTTCAAAGATGTAGCAGAAAACTGTTACTTCCCTGCAACCGAGAGACTCCTAAGAGAAGCCAAGAGAATGGAGGGAAGAGACCGACAGTTAAAGGTCAACTTTTCAATCTCTTCAAGCTGGATCGAACAGGCCAAGGAATACCACCCCGAACTAATCGACATGCTTAACCGTTTCCCTGACTCGAGTATCGACTTCATCGGTCAGGCACACTACCATTCATTAGCTGGCTTGTTTAACGATAAAAACGAGTTCAGGAACCAGCTCAAAACTCACAGAAATATTATCGAAGATACATTCAATACTAGGCCTCAAGTCATGACGAACACCGAGCTGATCTACCATAATGAGATCGGGAAGATAAGCTCCGAAGTTGGTTATGACGGTATATTTACGGAAGGGGTTCCACGGATTCTTGGATGGCGCTCCTCACACCACGCATATACACAACCCGACTTCGTGACCGAGGAAGGAAACAACATACTACTAAGGGACAGGAAACTTACAGATGACGTAGGCTACAGATTCTCCGCCGAATGGTGGAATGAACAGCCTCTGACCGCGGAAAAATATGCGGCATGGCTTTCTGCCTGTCAAGGAGATATGCTAAATCTTTTCATGGACTACGAAACCTTTGGCGAACACCACTGGGAAGGCACGGGAATTCTATGGTTCCTCGAGGCCTTGCCACAGGAGGTCCTGAAGCATGACAATCTCGAGTTCGCGAAGGTGCGAGAGGTTGCACAGCAGGACCCGGTCGGCCAGTTTGATGCCTTCGAGTACAACACAGTTTCTTGGGCAGACCAGGAAATGGATGCAAGTGCATGGCTAGGTAACCCTATGCAGAAGATGCTTTTCGAAAAGATCAAGGAACTTGAATCAAAGGTAAAACAGCTTGACGATGAAAGGGTTCTCGATGTCTGGAGAAAGTTCATAACCTCAGACCATTTACACCACATCTGCACGAAAAGCTATGATGATGGTTCTGTACACAACTACTTCTCTTATTTCGATCATCCGCACCAAGGCTTCGCGTGCATAACCGAACACTTGATGGATTTCCAGCAACAGGTAGAGATGAGATTGAGGAAGTAATTAGCTAGATCCTTTAATTTTTTTCTTAAGCCAATAGGATAAGAAGTATCCGTACAGTTCCCAGACAATCAAGAATTAGAGAAAAGAAAAGTTATGGAATGTTTACTGTGTCTGTTGTTCCTGTAGATTCTCCGAACTGGTTGTAGGCTGTTACCTTGTACTTAACTGTCTCTCCAGAGTCAAGGCTTGTCGTGTCAGTTGTTGAAGTTGTGTCAGCTCCTACAGTTTTAATCTCCGACATGCTTCCTGTTGCGTTCGAGTAAATCCTGAAGCCGTTCTCGTTGTCCGAGTTGTCGGACCATGAGAGCGAAGCCTGCGTTCCTGTGTAAGCCACTGTAAAGGTGTTGTTTCCGCTGTTCTGATCCCAGTCTTGGTAATCCCACCAAAGGTTGCCCGTGGAGAAGGTGTCCAGACTGTTTCCGTTGACATCCAAATGGTACTCTCCATTACTTATAGAGCTTGCATCCAGATCAAACGTCACATTCACGTTTTCAGATGAATCAGCACTGGTTT
>JBEQBQ010000016.1:0-22937 GCA_041639695.1 Candidatus Nanohaloarchaea archaeon | reverse complement strand
CAAGAACAAGTTCATGATTTCTGTTCAATATACAGTTTTCGAGACATCTTACGCTGCTACCAGGCTGGTTCTCATAGCCGTAGTTCGACTTGAAATCGATCTCTTCGACCTCAGGTATCTCTGTATGCACGTATTTCCCGGTATGGAAGACAAGATATGCATCAAGCTGGTCTGCAAGACGGTCGGTTTTCCTCAGATAATCTTTCTCCTCGAGCTTAACGTGCGGGGTGTGCACTGATACAACGTTTAAACCGGAGTTTTTCAGGTTCTCTAGAGTTCTGTCCATCGAGTCAAGGTGCTTTCTTTCTATGTAAAGCTCGATGTTTTCGAATCCCTTTTTCTCTGTCTCTTTGAGTTCTTCTCTTTCCGGTGGGCATTTGCCTGCGACTTTCATATTTATGTTGTTGAATAGTTTGAGTTAAGTGATCTGGCAGAACAAGACAAACACAAACAGGTATAAGTTTTGTTGTTGTATGGTGACACAAGATGTCGGATTATCAAGAAAGATACTACAAAACAGAGATGCCGGAATCCGATTTGCCCGTGAAAGGATTCGTAGACTTCATGCAAGAACTAGGGACGGAGATAAAAGACCGAATGAATGTCTACGAGGTACATTACGAGGTTAAGGATGAGGAACTTTCTATAATTGTAAGTAATGGGTCTCCCGAAGAACTTGATGCATTAGAGAATGTTCACAGGGTCGGCCTAAAGAATCTGGAGAAAATGTCAGAACAACTAGGTGAATGTTCGGCAGACGAGGTCTGGCTTTCAAAGAAAAAGGAGTTCCGGAAATATCAAATTGACTACTTAGACCCGGTTGTTTCAGTAGAGCCCAGAGTCCCAGACTTTAACCTAAAAGTTAAAGGTGAAGGCTTAAGCTACCCCAATAATTCAATAACAGATAGGCTTCCCTGGCGTTCTAACCCGGAAACAGAGCCCAGAAAGGATATTAGAATAGAAGCTTCCGATCCAGAAAAAGAGGGATGGAAGGAAGTAGTAAGCTCGCTAGAACTAGAGTCAGCTTCTGAATTCTAGAGAATCGACCAGTTTTCTTGCACCTATCATGTACGCCGCTTTCCTGCCGTAGACTTCTTTTTCCGTTCGCAAACTCTCGAAATCAGAGTAAGCCGACTGAATATTTTCTCTGAGCTTATCCAGTACCTTCTCCTTCTCCCAGTATTCGCCTGTCCGGTTCTGAACCCATTCGTAGTAAGAAACGGTGACGCCGCCGGAATTAGCAAGAACGTCCGGTATCATTCTCACACCGTTTTCCTCAAGGATTTCATCCGCATCTCTAGTGGCCGGCCCGTTCGCAATCTCAACGATATAATCTGCCTAGACATCACCTGCGTTCTCCTCGGTAATCACGCCCTCCAGCGCTGCTGGAATAAGTATATCGATATCCAAGCTCAACAGCTCTTTGTTAGAAACTTTTTCACCGATCTCGCAGACTGTTCCATGTTCGCGTTTACAGCCACTCAGCTTTTCGTAGTCGAAACCTTCTTTTCTATAGATTGCCCCGCCTGAATCTGAGACCGCAACCACGTTAAACCCTAAATCATCCAGTTTCTGTACTGCGGGTGCTGCAGCGTTCCCGAATCCCTGTACAGCTACATCAAGGTCTTTGGGTTCAGATCCTCGTTCTCCACAAGTCTTTCTATAACGTAGGCTGCGCCGTAACCTGTGGCTTCGCTTCTGCCTTTAGAACCGAAAACTTCGACAGGTTTACCGGTATAACTCCAGGGATCTGTTCCCGGTTGTCCTCACTGTACTCGTCCATCATCCAAGCCATGTTCTGGCCGGAAGTGTTCATATCCGGGGCTGGAACATCCCTGTCTTCACCTATAACCTCGGCTACAGCATCAATATAACGTCTTGAAAGCCGTTCCTCCTCTTTTTCAGATAGGTTTGATGGGTCGACTATCACGCCGCCTTTGGCCCCTCCGAAAGGAACATCGGCGATCGCGGTCTTCAGTGACATCCAGATGGAAAGGGCTTTGACCTCTTCCTCGGAAACATTTTCGGAAAAGCGGATTCCACTTTACCAGGCCCTCTAATGTCCGAGTGAAGTGAACGAGACCCTCTGAAAACTTTTTTCTCGCCTGAATCCATTTCGACAGGAAAGTTGACCTCGACGAAACGTTTCGGGTTCTCAAACCTCTCGAAATATTCTTTTTTGTCTATAGCGTGGAGTGCTTCTTCAAGGTTCTGCTGTGCGTCTTCAAGCTCTGTCATGCCAATTAATGAGAAGAATGGTTTATTACGGTTGTACTTACCGTCAGGAAATTTCTAGTTAACCACTACGGTTCCGGTGTCTCCTGCGGCCCGGTGGTTGTGGTAGCCCCATTCACCTGTTTTCTCGAATGTGAAGCTGAAACGGTCGCCTGTCGAACACTGGTCGAAAGCCGGCTGGTTCTGATCTCCGTTCTGGCAGTGCTCAAGCGTGGAGCTGCCCGAGTACTCGGTGTGTCTGGGGTGCCTGTCGCTGCCGACCCACATCGAGGTCGAAGCGTTGTTTATCCAGGTAACGGTCTCCCTCTTTTCGATCTCGACAGTCTGAGGCTGGAAACCTCTGTCGGTGTAGTAGACAACAGTATTGTTTGTGGAGATGTTTGTGGGACTGGAGGTCCCTGCTGGCTGTTCAGCTGGATTTCCGGGGTTCGAAGTGCTTTGACCTACACAACCCGAGGCCAGTATAACCGCTGCCAGCAGAACCAGTTCAATCCTCATAACTGGAAATGGGCTTCCGCGGGTTTTAACTCTTTCCGCATCCAACTACAGAGTTATGCCCGACATCGAAGTCGAGAACGTACCCGCAAAGCTGCTTGGCGTATTCATGATTGTAGCCGGTCTCTCGAAGCTGTTTATCCTCGAGTACTGGACAGGTTACGAGCCAAAGATAATACTGCAGCTAGTTCCTCTATCAGCGGAAAACCTTGTCCTGCTTGGAGGGTTGTTCGAGGCATTTCTGGGATTAGGACTGGTTTATGGCAGAAAGACGAAGTATTTTGCCGGTCTGACAGCTTTCTGGCTCTCGATAATCACTTTACAGGTCGCAAGGCTTGGTATATGGGACTTAGCGGTTAGAGATTTCGGACTGGTCTTGTTCGCTGTTTCGGTATGGTTTCTTCAGAGGAAGGATTAAACTGTATTTACTATTAGGTAACAAAACAATTAAAAGGCTGGCTGAACAAAGTACTTGTATAACCATGACAGAATATACAGAAGATCCTGAAGTTCCATCACGCCAGTTTCTGAAAGACGTAATGGAAATGGGAACAAAAACCACCCAAGAAACACCGCTCACAGAACACGAAGAAACAGAACTAGAATACGACCAAGGCAAAATCGACAGCACCTTTGACGGATATGACAACAACCCTGCGATCGACGACGAAACTAGTCTAGACGATTACGCAGGTATGGATCCGGATCAACTGCCTGAAGAAGCCCAAGCACATATGAGTACAGCGATCTCCTACGCTATGGGTAGAACCATGACGACATCGGTTTCTCAGGAAGGAAGGGCTCTAGAGCCAGAGGACCTGAACGCAACCAGCAGGCAGCTACTCGAAGTCTCATCAGAACTCACAGGAATGGCTCCTGCACACGCGAGATTTATGCACGAAGACTCTTACGATGAAATGTTCGGAGGAGAGACAGGGGAGATCGTCCCTTAATTCTCCTTGTATTCGGGGAAAAGGTTCTCTACTTTTTTACCAGTTTTTCTCATCTATTCTAACAGTTTCAATATCTGAGAAGTTTCCTTTAAGATGTTGTCCGAGCGCGTAAACGCCCCATCTCTCGCTTGAGGTTTCTTCTAGAACTATCATCGTCAAGCCTTTTTCGTATGCGTAGATCTCGTTTGCGAACATCGTGTTGCCTGTAATGAAGACGTCGCATCCTATGTCGATTGTTTCCTTGACGATATCGCCGAATGCGCCGCCGCCCCCGCCTACAACACCTATCTTTTGATTTTCTATATCTTCGATCTCTCCGATAACTTCATAACCAGGTTCTATTTTCGCCAGTCTTTCGAGAAACTCGTCTTTGGAGATATTTAGGTGGCCGTGACGTCCGTGAGGTCCACCTTGAATCTCACAGTACTTCCCGTCTACTTCTATACCAAGTTTATCGGCTAATGCCACGCATATTCCAAAATCGTCTGCGCAGTCAAGTGTTTGATGGGCGATATACCAGGTAAGGTTATTTTCTTTCATTTCCTGCTTCTTCTCCTCGAAAAGATCCATGTCAAATCTTTTCCAGCCGCCGTGATGAACGAGCACCATATCGCAGTCCAGCTCAGAGGCAGAGTCTATATTCTCAAACGTAGTGTTTGTACACAGACCGACTTTTTCCACATCTCTAGATCCTTTCACCAGTGCGCCGTTGAAATCGGCATCATCGATACTGTTGAAATGCTCTGTATCTAATTCAGAGTTCAGGAAGTCCAATACCTCTTCTCTTGAAGGCATAGAAAAGCAATTAGCTCGACTAAATAAAAAGTCTGATTGTCTGGAAAAAGCTCTCGTATAGGGGGAAGTGGGTTGTAACCTGCTGGGAATATTAGGATTGCTTGAATAGAAGGAAAAAGGGAGAAGAGGTTTGCTAGAAGGTCTATCTCAGATGTTCCTCTAGCGCTGTACTGGCTTCTGTGGATTCGTCCCTGTATTTTACCACGATAGGCGCTTCTATATAGGTGGTCCGTCCATCAGCTTCTCCGTGTTCTACTGCCCCATTAACCACGACTGCGTTTTCAGGTACCTCTAGTGGATCCTCTAGGTTTCCGTCCTCATCGAACTCCGCAGAGTAACTGGTATCCTGAACCTCGTCATAGATAGTGGTGCCAGAGGTGAGCGCAACATTAGGGGCAATTACTGCGTTTTCCCGTACAGTGGTGCCCTCATAAACTCCGCTATTTCCTCCCAGAAACACATTATCCTCAATTACGACGGGTGACTGGCCAACTGGTTCCAAGACGCCGCCAAGCTTTGCTCCAGTTGAGATATGGGCGTCTTCACCTACCTGTGCGGCCGATCCAACTAGGGCCAGTGAGTCAACCATTGTGTCATCTTCAACATATGCTCCTACGTTGATGTATGATGGAGGCATCTGGATGATATCGCCCACATATGCCCCGCTTCTAACTGAGGATCCGCCAGGAACTACTCTTGCGTCTTCGAGTTCTTCTTGTGGAGGAAGTGTGTCTTTGTCTTGGAATTCCATGTATCCGCCTTCGAAAGGAACGTTTTCTCCTAGCTTGAAGGCCAGTAAAATCCCCTCTTTTACTCTTGGATTAGTCTCCCATTCGCTATTCTCATTTCTTTCTGCTGCGCGGATATCTCCGTCTTCAAGTAGCTCTCGGAAGTCTTCAAAGTCGTCCATAAATTCGTCTCTTAGATTTTCTTTATCCATCTCAGAATTGAAGCCTTCAGAAACCCTTTCTAGTGTGTCGGTCATTATATTACCCGTTTGTTAAACTGTTATTATAGGCAATTGATAAAAATCTAGCGAGATTTTGATAGAAAATAATCTGTATAGGGCGGAGGGCGGGATTCGAACCCGCGTCCCGACCGCCACAAGGTCGGAGTATAGACCAGCTAACCTACCTCCACCAAACGAAACATTCGTTTGAGAAAATGCTGGCTTCCATCGAAGACTTGGAAGCGAAGTTTTTAATTAGCGTTGAGGCTCTCCAGTCGGTCTTATTAATTTGGTTGATTGAATGCGTTTTCATGTTCCCGTTTTCCCACTTTTTCGCAGCCTTCCCGCTCCTCTTGGCCGTTGTACTTTCGACAGGCTTGGAGCTTACAGGGGGTTTGATGGTTTTTTCCGGTCTTCTATCTATACTTCCGGACTTCGATCTGCTCTGGGAGGCGGACTTTGAGGAACACCACAAATCACTCCTTCACTTTCCCGTAGTCTGGATTGCAATCTCTCTAGTGGCGGCCTATCTCTGGCCGGCTTTAGGCCTCCTGATATTTCTGATAACAGAGTTCCATATATTTACCGACTACCTGACAGGCAGAACGGTCGGAGTTTACTTTTTGTACCCTCTTAACAGAAAAGAGTATAGTCTTTACCCGCTTGATCGATCAACGGCCGATCTAAACACCTTCAGGCCGGATAAAGAGGGTTTTAAAGAGCACTTATCTCATTACGTTGAGAACAGGGTCCAGCTCTTGATAGAGCTGTCAGTAAACGTTGTAGGGGCTGCCTCACTGCTGATCCTTATCTTGATGCTGTAGAGAATCAGTGGGTGTTACCGTCATCATCCCTCTTGTCGAGGTCAGACGATGTCAGTACCTCATCATCTAAGAATTTTGTAGTACTGAAGCTTTAACACAGCTAGTCCATCCTGCTTCCCATGAAACCTATGCCTATAACAACTACAGCGAAGAACAGGAAGCCGTACCTGAAAGCCACCGCTTGAGGAAGAAAGCTGATCACAGCCAGAAGCAGTACTAGTGCAGACACTCTTCCGACCGCAAGCGCCACCTCTCTTAACGCGAAGTACTCTATCACATCACTTTTCTCCGAGTGATCCATCGCCTTGCTGTAGATAGGGATAAGGATCGCGGTGTAGCTCAAACCGTTGATCGCCGAGACCATGAAAGCCGTCGAAGGCTTCGTGACCAGTGACATGAGCACGTAGGAGGCCGATGCAACCAAAGTTCCTATAGCTATTATCCGGGTTCTGTTGCCCTCGTTCAGCACCTTTCCGATCATAACGGAGGTCACGGCGCTTCCAAGTGAGAGAAAGCTTCCCGCTCCACCGATGTTCACGGATCCCTGAATAACCACAGCGAGATAAAGAGGCCAGAGAACCTTCTTCGCAATCGAGTTAACACCTTTAACGATAAAGGTAGCGAAATCTTTCAGTTCCGCCTTCTCAATAAATTCGATTATGCTGTAGTCCATCCCGTCCCGGTGCTCACTGGAGAACAGGAAAGGTATGAAGGAGCAGCCGACTATAAGAGCTGTAACGAGGAAAAGGGTCTGGAAGCTGAAAACCGTGAGGATCAGGCCGCCTATCAAAGGCGAAAGTATCGAGGCCAGAGAAGGCATCGAAAAGAAGAATCCTGCTTCTTTCTCTCTGTCCTTGCTGTGGCTGCTGACGGCCAGTTCGGAGTTTATACCTATCCAGTAGAGATTGAACGCAAAACCGCCGAAGACAGCCATAGGATAGATCAGAAGGCTTCCGCCTTCAAGCATCCTTATCCCCAGATAAAAGACTAGTATAAATGGGCTTGCCAGAAGCGCCGTGTGCTTGTAGCCAAATCTTGAAGCTATCTCTGCACTGAAAAGACTGGAAAAAACGTAAGCGCCGTAGTAGGCCATGAAGAAGAGTATTACCGTTTCTATGCTGTAGCCGAGCTCCAGGATGTAGAGTGGTAGGAATATTGCTACGAGCTTTATGCCGAGCCTGAAGAGGAAGGAGTGTAGATAGACTTCCTGAATTTCTTTCCCGAGATCTATCCTTTGAGCCCAGTCAGATAAATGCACGATAGTTAATTGAGTTTAAAGCCCTTATAATATATCTCGGTTTCGGAGCTCTTTCCAGCCATAAAGCCCTAAAAGAAGCACGATGCTCCATCCAATCAAACTGTTCCGAAGAGGCCGTAACCCATAAAATCGACGGCGGAGTGGCAAACTGAGTCCCCT
The DNA here is from genome assembly GCA_041639695.1 of Candidatus Nanohaloarchaea archaeon. GTDB lineage: Archaea > Nanohalarchaeota > Nanosalinia > Nanosalinales > Nanosalinaceae > PL-Br10-U2g16. The sequence goes on along the minus strand of JBEQBQ010000016.1, from coordinate 15,269 downwards.
AGACAGCCGGTTTTCTCAACTGTTTCTGTTGCACCGTGAGATCCTGAATGAGCTAGAGCGGTTGGAACCGAGAAAACGCTGATTGTCGGGCCAAAAAGTTTTCTCATAAGAAGAAATGGTTTCTTATTGTTTAAGTCAGGAAGGTCTGTTTGATATCTTTCTTTGTCTTCTCAAGGTCTTCAGGTGTTCCATGCCCCATCTTCCGGCTGATCAATCCGTCAATCGTTGAAACCAGTAGTTCAGCCCGTTTCTCAGGGTTTTCAACCTCTAGTTCTTCCAGGCTTTCCTCAAACTTTTTCTGGACAAAGCTGTCGATCCTGCTGAAACGCTCTGCCAGTTCCTCGTTGTGAGGTGTCTGAGCCTCTATCTCCATCAAGGCCTTCCTGAACTCCCACATCTCTTCGTCGCCGATCCCAAGACTGCTTTCCAGCATCTTGTCGAATTTTTCCTCTTTTTCCAGTCCTTCGAGGCAGAAAGTTTCGCCGTCCTCGAGTTGTTCCATCATGTAGTCAAGGAAAGAGTTCATCAGGTCCTGCTTATCGTCAAAGTGGTAGTAGATCAGTGACTTTCCTTTTTCGAACTCGTCGGCTATCTTCTGAATCGATAGATCGCTATAACCGTGTTCACAGAGCGCTCTATAAGTGGCGTCCATTATCTGGTCTTTCGAGTTTTCGCTTTCCATAACAACTGAATGCACGTTCAAATTTTTATTGGTACAGTTGTTGGGTCCAATCTGAGAAAATAGGTAAAAACATTCTAGTTTTTTAGAGCGTGTCGTATCTCTCTACGTATACCTGTAAAAGGTTCTTCGAAATCCCGAAGATTACAGGTCCGAGGAAAAGCCCTACGATCCCGAAGACGCTGATGCCGCCAATAACTCCGAATATGATGTAGATCGGGTGTACGTTTACCTCCTCGTCAACCAGGTAAGGTCTTAGGATGTTGTCTACAGCTCCGACGATTATCAGCCCCCATGCTACAAGGAATGCGGCTTGAGGTATCTGTCCTGTAAGCGCTAACCATGCTGAGGCCGGAACCCATACGATCATAGTACCTATTAACGGTATAAAGCCGAGGAATACCATGGCAAGAGTCCAGAAGCCGATGTTAGGTATTCCTGTAAGCCATAAGCCTATACCCGTGATTATGCCCTGTGCTATTGCCACGATAACGTGACCTTTCATTATGGCCATAGTGGTTCTGCCCGTCTTCTTGTAAAGTTCCTCCTGTATGTCGTCAGTCATTATATCCAGAGTTTTAGACCATGATATTATCCTTCTGCCATCCTTCAGTCCATAGAACATGGAGAAGAACATCAGTGTCAGGCCGATCGCCAGTCCTGAGGCGAATGTTAGTATGCCTGAGAGGCTTCCGGTTATCCAGGAGGTGGCCCGTTGTGTAACCCTCTGTATGCCGTCGTCTATCTCGTAGTTTCTTCCTGTCAGACTTTCTAATTCTTCCTCTATAGGATCAAAGTCTATTCCCAGGTTCTGGGTGTCTTCAAGAACTTCTTGAGCGTCTGTAACTACTTTACCGGCCATAACCCCTACCGGTATGACTGCAGAAAGTATTACTAGCATTATTATGATGCCTGCTGAGAGGCTGCCCGACAGGCGCTGGGTTAGTTTCCTGTGAAGCGGCATTCCAACGTAGGCCAGCAGAAGACCCATCAGTATGTAGGCTGCGTAGGGCGAGAGCATCATTCCTATTAGGATACGAAATTTAGCAGTATCAGGAAGTTTCTCTGCCGGTTCACAGGTTTTATTGGGGGTCAGGCCGTAATAAGCTTTGGACGCTGAACGATCGTTCAGGATTTATAAGGTTGGGTTTCACTACAACTTAATGTTGATGAAGCCGCCACTACAGATGCTCGCCGAAGCACACCTGGAGCATACAAACAAGATCATAGCTTTCTGCGGCTTACTAACTGTAATTCTGGCGCTAGGGCTTCCACAGATACAGCTCCAGACAGATTTCCAATCAAGTCTGCCCGACGATATACCGGCCATAGAGGCCCAAGACAAGGTAGAGTCGAACTTCGGCAGCCCGGACTCAATAATAGTTCTATTTGAGACGGACAAGACTCAGTTGGAAGAAAAATATGTGACAGATGTCCGGGATCCAAGGATGATCAGGACATTAAACTTCCTAGAAGATGAACTCCAGAACGAACCTGCGATCAGCTCAGTAAACTCGATGGCTATGTTGTTCAACGAAAATCCTGAGTCGAAAGAACAGGTCAAAAACTTGTTGGGAGGTTCTTCGGCCAGCTTCACAAACAGAGACTACACTGCTACAACCATGTACATCCAGCTATCAAACGAGATGACTGAAGAAAACATCAAACATGCTACAGAAGTTATACAGGAAAATATTGAACAGTCGCCGAAATACCCGGGTATAGATGTTCAAACAACCGGAGTGCCTGTAATGAGAAGCGTTCTATCCGAAGTACTTATCTCAGACACAGTAACGATAATAGCGATCGCATCACTACTGATATGGGTTCTCTTGATGGCGGTGAGAGGACTGGTCTACGGAACAGCCACGTTCGCACCGTTATTCGTAGGACTTCTATGGGCCATGGGTGCCATGGGCCTACTAGGTATACCTATGACCATAGCAACAATCGCTATAGGCTCCATGCTACTGGGTCTCGGTGTCGAATACGGATCATTTATCGCAGAGAGAATAGTCGAGGAAACAAATGAACGGGGAATCGAACAGGGAATAATGACCGCGGTTCCAAATACCGGAAGGGCGATCCTTGGATCATCCACAACAGACCTGGTAGGCTTCCTAGCTCTACTACTCGCCTCAATTTCATTCATGCGAGACCTAGGTCTCACTCTCGCCCTAGGGGAAGGACTGACCTTGATGGCCGCACTTCTACTTACGCCAGCGCTTATTGTAAAATACGAGAGATGGAAGGGTGATAAGGAATGAATGGGAAAATTGGTTCTGCGCTCGAAAGCTACGCAAACCTCATAGAAGAAAATCCGGTTAAAGTGCTTGCCGTTGCACTTATTGTTTCTTTCTTCCTTGCCTCCGGAGCATCCATGGTCCAGACGGAGGAGATGAGCCAGGAAGATATACTACCTGATTCAGTGCCTGTAATGGCGGCATATGATAGGATCAGCGCCGAGTTCTCCAGCAGCTCCGGAACAAGGTACACGGTACTGGCCGAAACAAGCCCAAACCATGCCAACTCCACAGAAGTCAGGGATATGAGGGATCCACGGGCTCTGAGATTTTTCAAATCAGTTTCCAACGATTTGAGGAAAATTGATGAAGTCCAGACAGTTTCAGGACCTTCAGACCTGTTTAGTGACATACCCTCCGGTTTATCTGAGTCACGCAGAACGTTCCAACAGCTAGGGCAGCAGAGATGGAGCCAATTCATAACCAACGATTATTCGGCGGCTAAAATAGAAGTAAACACTTACGAACTGTCAAACGGTGGGAAAACAGAGATAGCAAATCTCATAAGACAGACTGTTAGAGCGCATGACAAACCTGCAGGTTTAGAGATAACTTATACTGGTCAGCCGTACATCGATCAGGCATTCCAGAATCAGACACAGCAAACCATGCAGATAACCGGTATTGTCGCAGTTCTAGGAGTAATTATGGTTGTAATAATCCTCTTTAGATCAATATTTTACGGTATGACCTCTTTATTGGCCCTGATATTCGGTATTGCAACAGGTTTTGGAATATTCGGTTATCTAGGCCTTAATATGAGTCCGGCTACTTCCGGCGCATTAACCATGGGCATCGGGGTTGCTATAGACTTCGGTATACAGCCAATTGCACGCTATATAGAGGAACGAGAAAGCTTTGGAATAGAAGAATCGATGGAAGAAACAATTAAAGGCGTTATAACTCCTATGACGGTAGGTTTAATCGCTGCAAACATCGGCTTCCTGTCTTTGAACGTTGGAAGGGTTACATTCCTCTCTGACCTCGGTACGCTACTTACACTCACAACAACCATGGCTTATGTTTCCGCTTTTACCGTAATACCTTCAGCCCTGGTTATATGGGATCGCTACTTCACTTTCGGAACTGAAAAATTCACATTATCCAAACTAATCTCTAAAAATAATGCTAAAGGTGAAACTCAAGAATGAAAACAAAAACAATCACATTTCTCACAACGGTCCTGCTTCTTGTCGGAGGAGCGGCCGCACAAACAACATCCGACAGAGCATCAACACAAATACAGCCATCAATCATCAACACGGATCCTGTTCCGGTCCAGTCAGGTGAAGACGCAGAAATAAACCTTAAAATACGGAACACAGGCAACACAGAGGCTGAAGACGTCAAGGTCCAGATAGTCGACTCCTTTCCCTTCGAACTGAAACCGGACAGGAAGAGAAACCATTCTCTGGGAGACATAGTTCCGGGACAGGAATACCAGATATCGACAGAACTACTGGTCGCAGATAATGCCCCTGACGGCATGAACGACCTCAAACTGAAGGTAATTCAAGGAGGGGTTGCGGTAACTAGAGAAGTAGAGGTTCAGGTCCAAAGTCAGGACATCGAGCTTAACCTAGCCAACCTTCAGACTTCGCCCTCGCGTTTAACGCCGGACACGGAAGACGCAAAGATGACGCTCGAAGTAGTGAACAACGGAGAGAAAACCGCGGAAAACGTGGTTTTGAATACTGAACTGCCGGAAGGATTCGACCAGACTTCCAGCTTCTCCACAAGACAGGCAGTAGGAAACATAGGTCCTGGCGAGGTAAAATCTGCCAACTTCAACTTTGATATAGAATCGGGAGCAAAGACAGGAACAGTTGATATACCTACAGAGATCGCCTACTCGGCTGACAGCAGCGACCCAACCTCCAGAATTACAGAAGAAGCTGACTTCAGCTTCAATCTGGCAGGAAAACCCCGGTTTGAGGTAGTGAACGTTGAAACCGGGTTAAAGGTAGGAGAAACCCGGCAACTAGAGATTGAACTAAGAAACATAGGATCTGAAAAATCTTCATCGACAAGGATCCGTGTACTTGACTCTGCAGATCTGCCGTTCAGCTACAGCTCCTCAAGCAAGTACATAGGGACCTTGGAACTCAACCAGACAGGTACAGCAGTTTTTGAGGTTAAGACAGAGTCTGGGGCGGTAGCGAAAGACTACCTGCTTGACTTCGAGATCAGAGGGGTCAAGGATACTCGGGTGTACGTAGAGGACACCACTGTTAATGCGTCAGTCGCTGAAAAAGAGGATAAAGGTTCTTCCACGCCTTTAATTCCAGCAGCAGCAATAGTAGCAGTTTTTGGTGCTGCTTTCTATTTCAGAGACAGGATTAGAGAGCTCCTGTCCTGAAACCCTCTCACTTTTTCAACTAGCTCTTTCAATTTTTTCTTTACGATGAAATCAACAACCAAGACTTTGGTGCTTGCCGCAGCTCTCATGCTGGCGGTCGCACCCGCTGTAGCACAGGACTCAGGCCCTGAAAACGGCGACGATATAGAAGAGCCTGAAGAAGATTCCGATACAGATGAAGAGGAGAACGAGACAGAGACCGAAGATGAAGAGAAAGAGGACGAAAGTAACGATGACGGTACAGACAACAGTACCTCAATAGAGATTTCTGAGGAAGAAGCTCTCCAGACAGCTAGATCAGAACTTTCAACCGACAGATGGGAGCTGGAAGAGTCCTCGACAGAGGAAGAAGGGGGCTACTACAAGTTTGAGTTCATTATCTCCGGACTGGATGCAGAAGCTGAAGTACGTGTAGACGCATCTTCAGGAGAAGCATTCCGAGTTGAGGAGGAATTTGAGGCAGAGAAAGAAGAGCCTGAAAACGAAGCAGAGAACGAGACAGAGTCTGAAGAAGAACCTGTACAGAACCTAGAAGAAGCAAGAGAAAGAATTGAAGAACTTCAAGAAAAGGTAAAAGAACTGCAGGAAGAACTCAACGAGCTTCGTTCCGAGTCAGAGAATAGGGAAGAACTGCCTGAACAGGCAAATGACAGAGCTAGAGAAGCAAGAGACTCAAATAGAAACGGAGAAGTTGAAGTAGAAATTGAAAGAGATGGAAACGAGACAGAAGTTGAAGCAGAAGTAGAAGCCAACGGAACAGAGATCGAAGTTGAAGGCGAGTCAGAGAATGCTGGAAACAATCCGGGTAATAGCAACTCAAACAGGCCAGGATTCGTTCAAAACCTTCTAGGCGGTATCTTCGGCTAATCTCTCCAATTTTTTATTTTTTAATTATATTCTCTCAAGACCTTCTGACTGTCAACATTATAATCTAAGTTAATTACCGGAGGTATGAACATACCCTCCTCTAGTTTCTTCCAGTCATCAAACGGTTCGCCCGGACTGAACCCGATATAATCGTAAGGCGCGTTGTAATTCATAACACTTCTGTAGCGATCGAAAGAGACCTTTTCAGAGTCAATACCTTTGAAAACGCCCGACCCCAAGCCTAGAGAATGTCCGAGCTCATGTACGAAAGTGCTTCTACCCGATTTCTCCACAAATTCTTCTCTGCGATTTGTGCCACAGGGCTGGAACGCAAAGTAAGGTCTATCATAAAGTGCTACTCCGCCAACAGACTCGCCTTCTTTATAGACATCTCTCGAAGCTATTCCGTAATGATATCCTTTGTTCATGTTGTCAAAGTTGTCCCTTGCGATCTCCTCGATCGTGTCAGGATCAATCTTTTCTCTGGCAGCAAGCTCATCGCTCTCAACGATATGTAGGTTGTAACCCCGTTTTTCAAAAACCTCTCTTGCTTCGTCAAGCCCGTAGTCGTCCGGGTCGCAGCCCTCCATCCAGTCAAGCTCCACGTAGATATCATGTTCTCGGGGGTCGGCATCAGGGTAGGGAGCTGATTCAGAGACTTCAGCGCCATCCGGTATACTGTCCCCATCAGTGTCGCTTACTAAGGGAGAGGTTCCGATAAGTTTTTCAACACCGTCTATCAGTTTGTCGCCGTCCGTATCCGGATTAACAGGATTCGTCGCTAGCTCTACTTCTCTACCGTCATCAAGCATGTCCTCATCGGTATCAGCCTTCAAAGGATCTGTACCTTCCTCTAATTCGGTTCCATCCTCTAAACCATCGGAGTCAGTGTCCGCATCAAGAGGATCTGTGCCTTTTTCCAGCTCTTCTCCATCGTCAAGACCGTCAGAGTCGGAATCAGATTTCTTCGGGTTCAAACCGTTCTCGACTTCCTCCCCGTCCTCTACCCCGTCACTATCAGTATCAGGTTCCGCAGGTTCAAGACCTCTCTCAACCTCTTCTCCATCGTCAAGACCGTCGTCATCAGTATCCAAGTCTGTAGGGTCTATTCCGAGTTCAAGTTCCCTGCTATCGGTCAAGTTGTCTCCATCAGCATCCTTACTTAACGGGTCTGTACCGGTCTCGAGCTCCTCACCATCGGTTAAATTATCGTTATCCGAGTCTTTGTCGGAAGGATCTGTACCTTTCTCGAGTTCTAAACCGTCGTCAACACCGTCCTTGTCAGTGTCTTTTTTGAGAGGTGATGATGAGATTTGAGTTTCCTTGAAGTCCGACAACGAATCGTTGTCAGTATCTTTCTTTAAGGGCGAAGTTCCTATTGAAACCTCTTTGCCATCTCTCAGTCCGTCGGAGTCGGTATCGGGATTGAAAGGATCGGTGGAGTAGTCAAGTATTTCGGTTGTCGTGGAAAGGTTGTCGTTGTCGAAATCTGGGTCAAACCCATGGTTTACTTCCGGAAGAACTGTTGTTCCGTGGCTGAATACCGCGACCAGTAGATAGGTGATTGCGATTAGGATTACTGTCTCATCTAAAGCTTTGGTGTTCTCCTTGGTCGACATCTTCTGCCTAACAATTCTGTAGAATAGAATGTAAAATCAAGTAACGGGGTCGCATCTACTGAAAGGAAGAAACAAAAGATCTGTGAACCGTTCAACCATCAAGATGTAAAAATTTGTAATGGTTCCATAGCGTGACAAAAAAGGAGACCCTTTGTGAACTACTTCTCCCGACCTGAAACCGCATCAGGGTTCGAAGGCGGGGACTGGAAGACCGATCAATAAATGGAAATCTCGGGGAAGAACTGCAGTACGGCGACATAAGAATACACTTCTGATATAGATCACTTCGGAGTTACTGCGGAGATTCGGCACAGAAATAGAAATGTGAGAGAAGTAGGTAAGAAAGAAAGGCTTGTGAATGAAGCAGGAGAGTTTGTAGAGGGAAAAATCTGTAGGAGACGAAATAGAAGAGGCTAAAAGGCCTGATAAATTGTTTTGATCGGGTTGGAAGGGGTTTTTTAGCTGCTTAGGTTTACGAAATGAGGCTCTGCCATCGAAAACAGTCCTACAGGGCTGACCTTGAGTTTTACTGAGTCGGCAGTTGTGGATTCGGGTACATCGTAGGCGATCTGGCCGTCTACCTGCACACCGGGGTTAAGCTGTTCGAAGGTAAAGCTGTCGTCCATGTAGATTGATGCTTCGGTGTTGGGGCTATACTCTGCATTTCCAACCATCAACTTTAGGCTTGAGGTTCTCATCCGGATAGACTCATCAGCCTCGTTCATAACTGACATATCTACGATAAGGAACTGGCCGTTCGCTTCTACACCCATAAATGTTCCTGCTGCTGTCTGACCTATTCTATCTCTTAGGGAAACGTCGTTAACCTGATATCGTACATCTCCTACATTAAATTCCTCATCCATCGAGTGTGTCCGTTTCTCGCTTTCATCCTGAACTTTTTCTTGGCTGGTTTGGTTCTGAACAGGTTGCGGTTCTTGATCTACATCTGGCGTTGATGAAGAACTGATATCGCCACCGTCGTAAGGTGTAAATGCACCTACAATAATCATTCCGAAAAACACAATCCCTATGACGGCCAATTGGGAGAAATTGTAGTCAATTATGTCTTCAAAACGCTTTCTTATAGGAGGTACAAGAAATGCGCCCATTATTATAGATATAATTCCTGATATAGTGCTATCTGCTGCCATCCCCGCTCCGCCAAGCAGGAAGAATATACCGCCTACCCAGCTAACTGCTCTACCGGTATCCTCTCCGACAAGACCGGAGGTTCCCGAGCTAGAATTTTGGGCTCCTGATTTATTTCTGACTGCGCATTCCGGGCAGATTTCGGCCTCTTTCTTGATGATTTCCCCGCAACTACTACAGTATATTTCATCAGAGCCAGGTTTCTCGGCCATAATAACAGATCTGTTTGTTTTGCATTTAAATCAAGTTTGCTTACCATGTGGCGGCTAATGATAGTAAATCTGTAAATATAGACTTTCAAGAATCATATCAAGACAAACTGTATTAAAACTGTGGGGGTTGCTAACTCTATAATTCCAAATGGTTTCTTCTACCGACGAGAAGAACGTGGGGGTATGCTCCGAGAAAGACCGCTCTCAATTGCTAGATTTTTGTTCAACCTCTTCTTAGATGAGTCCAGTAACTAAGAATATTAGCTGAGAGATTAAACCGTTACCTTCCTCGCTGTTTTCTGAGTTACAGTCTGAGCAATCGGCCGACTCTCCATCCTTGCATTTGCTGTTCTGGTTACATGAGGCGTACTTCCTTACGGACTGGCTATACTCTAAGTTTCCTTCTCTATCTATGACTTCTATCTGCTCGGCGGAGTCGAAGTATGGAAGCTTCGGCCAGGGGTAGGAGAAGAAGGAAGAGTGGAGGATGGTTTTGATTTTAATAGTGAATATGTGAAAGTCTCGGATGACAGTTCTCTTGATGTAGACAAGGTAAATGCCCTTGTCTGGACTTATTCTGATGGAGGTGATCAATAGGGTAATATCATTAATAGAGGAGACAGTGGGTTTTGGGGTAACGAGGAATACCCATTTGCTATCAGACAGATTGGGGATGAGGGCAGTCTTCCTGAAAGATGGACTTAGGGTATAGTAAAAGAGGATGGACCCCGCATCTACAATCGTTCTTTGTCTCGGTCAGAGATTCAGAGGTTGAACTCTGTTCGCTCGGAGGATTGGGCGGTTAGTGGTTGTAAGTTGACTGGGTGGTGGAAGGGTTAATTTTTAGAAAATTAAACTACAAATGTCTACTATGGCTACTGATAATTTGAGTGATAGAATCTCGAATATTGAAAGAGAACTGGAGGCTGTGAAGCGGAAGATATCCGGTAACAGGAAACGATTCGAGGAATCCGCTGGCTCATGGAGTGACTTCGATGCCGAAGAGTTCAAGGACAGGATTAGAGAGGAAAGAAATAGGTCGGTAAGCGACAAGGTTGAACTTTGAATGAGTTACTTGATTGATACTGACTGAGCGGTAGACTACCTGAAGGGAGTCGATGAAAAAGTTGAGTTCCTTCAGAATCATGAAGAACTTTACATCTCCACTTTGACGGTTGGTGAGCTTGTGGAGGGAATTGAAGGTTCTGACCGCAGAGAACAGAGAATGAACGCTTTAGAAGATTTCTTGTCGGGAGTAACCGTTCTTTCATTTACGAAACAGACTGCGGTAGAGTTCGGAAAGATTAGAAATAAACTGCGTGAGGAAGGCGAGTTAATCGGCGACATAGACACCATGATAGGTGCAACCGGGAAGACGCATGGACTGGAAATACTGACGGATAACAAACAACATTTCAAGAAAATAGACGGAATACAGATATACGAAGACTAGGGGCTATTTCTTTTCCTTCATGTATTCTACTGCTGTTTTCACATCTTCAGCAGTAATACGTGGGTATTGCTGGGCTATTTCTTCTGCTTCCATTCCGTCCGGTTCATGTAGTTCGTAAAGTGTTCTTGCTCCTTTCGTGTGCATTTGACTCTTGGTTTGCCGTGAGGTGTATCTTCGGTTTCCACAATTTCTGACATAGTAATACTTCTTCAAGAGGGAGTCTATATTGGTTTTGGAGGAGGGAATGATCTATATCTGGAATTTTGCTTGTTGGTTTTCTATTTGGCTGGTTAGTAGGTGTGAGTAGATTTTGCTGGTTATGGATGCGTGATCGAGTTAAAAAGTAGAAGACTGTAATGCGAGGGCGAGGATTTGAACCCCGGAACCTCTACAGGACAGCGCCCTCAACGCTGCGCCTTTGACCACTTGGCTACCCTCGCAAACCTGTAAGATAGAGTTCAGGCTTCAGTTTTTTAACTGGTATGTCTAGAAGCAAGGATAGGCCGGCCTTCCCTTACCGTTCTTCAACTCTTCTTCCCTCCGCTCCATCAATCTGTTAGCATGCACAATCGAATCTTCGGCAAACTCCTTAGCCTCCAAATGTCTAGAGTCAGGTCCTTCAAGGATTTCAAGCACCTGTCTTGAGTTATCCACAGGTTGAATGCCGTCAAGATAGGTCTCCCAGTCTTTGAAGTTCAGGTCCTCTTCCGGGTAAAGATGTCGGGACTCAGGAAGATCCTCGTACAGACATGCACGTCCAACCACCACATTCCCGTTCTTAAGATCAATATCCGGAAGACCTAGTCCGATAAGCTGCGGATCTGTCAAAGGATTAGGCTCGCCGCTTTCACTTACATAAATATCGCCTTCTTTAGGCGCAAAATAAGCTATAGTTTCTGAGCTATCTGCTCCCTCTACCTCTCCATCAACAAGCACCCCTGTTTGGTTGTATTCGCCTGTCTGTTCGAGGGCTTCAAGACATTCTGCTGCGAAAGAGTTTCTCTCGTAATCAACTCTAGTCTTCGAAGAAGGTGTCTCAATTGCCTTCATAGCGCAGAGAGTGTTTTCGTGAAGTAACTCGCCGCCACCTGAAAATCTTCTTTCCTGTCTCTCTTCTGGTACATCTGGTATAAGCTGGCTTACATAGCTCAGGTTCCAGTGAGCTGGTTCATCATGGACTATAGAAGATCTGAAATATCCTTCTGTCTCAAGAGCTCTTTCTGCAGTCTCAAGCACTATACCCGCGGTCTGTCCCTGTTCTGTCTGATGAACTCTGTAGCTTTCATTCATTTCTTGTAAAGCCATTCGTCCGAAGAGTATTTATCCGCCAGCTTTTCCGCTCTCTGTGTCTCTTCCTCAGTCCACGAACCTTCACTCCATTTCTTTCCTTCCAGCAACTGATTCTTTAGGGCTTGTTCTGTCTGTTCGAAAGAAGCATTTGATTCATCTGAAACGGAGGAGACTCTTTCCTCGAACTTTTCTATCTGTTTATCTTTTTTCTTGTCTTCGTCCGGTGTTAAAACCGTGAACATTTCTTCAGGATCTGTTTTGTAAATTAAAGTGCCTGCGACGTAGACCACACCGTTTTCTTTTTTGAGTGTGGCTCCGGAAAGCTTTCCTTTCTCCGAAACAACATCGTTTACCGGTTCGTGCTCCGCATCGATCCCAAGTTGTTCTAAAGCCTCTGCTATTTCACCGCACACTTTTCCGTAGATCTTGTTAACGTCATCAGGGAAGTAGTCTTCTGGAGCGACTATATGCCATGTAATCTCCCCGTCCTCGGTCAAGTAAGTGGTTCCTCCCCCGCCCTGTCTTCTTACAAGAACAAGGTCCCGCTTTTCAAACTCTTCCAGATCGACTTCTTCTTCAACCTTCTGAGAATAACCTATGTTAACGCATCCGGGTTTCCACCCTGCGAGAAATATTATCGGCTTCCCTGTTTCCGATACCGATTCAATTGCGGCAGAGTTAAGCCCGGTCTTGAACCTTGGATCATAATGTTGGAAAGGGATGTAACGCCACTCCATTATTTCTAGACTGGGGTAGAGAACTTCTTAACGGTTAGAGGTTACATCAGGGTAGCCATGTAGTATAAACAGTTTGAACAAGGATTAAGGGGTATGAGCTTAGTGAAAGGCCTACACCACTTTACCGCGATCGCCGGCGACCCCACAGAAAACGCCAAGTTCTACGTGAAAGTTCTCGGATTAAGAATGGTGAAGAAAACCGTTAACCACGATGCTCCGGATGTATACCACCTGTTCTACGGGGACAGAAAGGGAACGCCGGGAAGCAGTATAACCTTCTTCCCCGGAATGACACAGAAACAGGGCAGAGAAGGAGCGGGAATGGTTACAGAGTTAGGCCTTAGAATCCCTAAGAACTCTATAAATTATTGGAAGAAAAGATTGGAGCAAAAATCTCTGGATTACACGGAGCAAGACTGGCACGGAAAAAAGTCTCTCAGCTTTGAAGATCCGGACGGCCTGAACTTGAGGCTAGTCGAATCCAAAAAGACAGGGTTCGAACCCTGGGAAAGTAGTGAAGTGCCTGAAGAAAATCAAATCCAGGGAATGAACCACGTCACGCTAACGGTTCGAGGTAAACAAGACGTAAAACCGTTTTTAGAGAGACTTGGAGCGTCTGAAGAAAATGAACTGTTTAATTTGGAGGACGGATCGAAGCTTGAACTCAATCAAAACGACTCTCCTGGCGTTATGGGTAAAGGCTCGGTGCACCACGTGGCTTTCAAGGCCGGGGACGAGAAAGAAGTGGAGAAAGCCCGGGAAGAGTTAAAATCGCTGGGTTTGAGGCCGTCCCCTGCTATTTCACGTAAATACTTTACCTCTGTCTACGCCCGTACACCTTTCGGCATCCTATTTGAATTCTCAAGTGATGGGCCGGGCTATACTGCGGATGAAACAGTTGAAGAGCTTGGAACCAACTTTGTGTTGCCGGAAAATCTACAGGGCCGAAGACAAGAGATTCTTGAAAATCTTCCTGAGTTCGATGAAGAGGTGGTAGAATGAAAGATGTTCACAGCGATGAGGAGGTTCTCAGATCCGGAGATATTGAAGATGCGGAGAAAGCAGTAATCCTTTTGCACGGCAGAGGTGCTACCGCACACGGTATAATGAACTTGGAGAGGCAGTTGCCGGAAGCAGCTTATATAGCTCCTCAAGCTGCGGGAAGACAGTGGTATCCAAGAAGTTTTCTTGAAACACGTGAAAGAAATCAGCCTGATCTGGATTCTGCGCTCAGAAAGGTTCACTCGCTGGTCGAGGAAGCCGCAGAAAAAGTGGGGAAACAAAACGTACACCTAATAGGCTTTTCACAGGGCGCCTGCTTGGCTTCAGAGTATGTTGCATCTAATCCCGCGGTTTATGGAGGTCTTATAGTTTTGAGCGGAGGACTGATCGGAAAAGAGGTAAGAGATTTCGAGGGAGATCTTGGAGAGACGCCTGTATTTATCGGTTGTAGCGAAGACGATCCTCACATCCCTATTGAAAGAGTTAAAACCACTTCGGAAACTTTCAAGGGTTTGAACGGTGCTATCGAGAAAAAGATTTTTGAGGGATCCAAGCACGGAATCTTTGATTATGAAATAGAAAAAGCAGCTGAAATTATCAGTAACTAGCTCAGCTCTCTTTCTGTCCAGACCATGGCGTCAGTATTGAACCATGAACCCATTCCACCCTTTTTATCTATAGTTATAAGCCCGGCTGATCTGCCTGTCTTGTTTTCGAGAAATTCTAAAGCTTTCCTCGTAGCTTTCTCGGGTTCCATGCCCTTCTCAATATTTTCGGCGGTTCTACGTGAGAGCGTGGTCTTTATGATTGCTTCGCCGACTCCTGTGGCAGATACCGCTGCTTCGGAGTTGCAGTAAGTTCCGTTACCGGGCATAGGTGTGTCTCCTATCCTTCCTGCCATCTGACCGTATCTCCCGCCTGTAGATGTTGCGGCCGCCATCCGACCCTTTCGGTCTATGGCGACAGCTCCAACAGTGCCGGTTTGTTCAAGCTCTTTCAACTTTCTGACTTTTTCTCTAAAGTCTAGATCGCCGGCTTTTTCCTGGAATTTTTTGTTTGCTCTTTTTCTCTGTTCTGTAACGGTTTCCGTGCTATTAAAACCAAACTCTCTTGCAAAATGGGTTGCTTGTCTGCCCTTTAATGCTACATGGTGTGTCTTTTCCATAATTTTCCTTGCTACAGAAATTGGATTCTCGATGTTTTCCTCCATGCCAATCACTGCGCCTGCATCAAGATCTGATTTCATAATGGAAGCATCTAGGCGTGCCTTTCCATCGAACTGTAGCTTCGCCCCTCTACCTGCGTTGAAGACCGGTTCACTTTCCATCAAGTTAACAGCATCTTCAACTATGTCTAGAGCGGTCGAAGAACGGTTGAAATCTAATTCGTCAGCTATGTCTTCTATCTTCCTGTTTGCCTCTTCTTCTTTCTCATCCCAGTTCCCGGCTCCGCCGTGAATTACAACCTTGGGGGTTCATCAGTAATCCGGATTTTTCTCTTCAACATCTCCTAGAAAGTTTTCGTGCCGTGCCATCAGGAAGAATAGGTCGCTCAACCGGTTAATGTAGGCCAATACCTCTTCTCTCAGCTGTTCGT
>JBEQBQ010000015.1:0-29282 GCA_041639695.1 Candidatus Nanohaloarchaea archaeon | reverse complement strand
ATCTCTCTAATCAAAATTCAAGGCCAGTCCGGGTGTTGGTTCTCTGATTCCTTAGGGTCCCTTGTGTGTTCTAAACTATCTTCGTCGTAAGCTCCATTTCTTGAAAGTTTTTGATAGCCTTCTTCAGTGTGATGTGGTTGGGCCCTGAAACTTGTTCAGGATTGTCGTATCTATTGCGTCATCCTCCCAAAAAACAGACAGGACAGATATAATATGTGCCTGCTTTCTCCTCTTCCATCGTGTCATATCCACAGCAGACACAGAAACCTTCTCTTCTGGCCTTTTCCAACGCATTCATATAGGAAGGGAATTATTCTTGATACATATAAATATGTCTTCGTCAGCCGAGTATAGCGCTTTTTAGGTGGCTGGAGGGATTTGAACATGTTCTGGTTTCTTGCCGACGTTGTATTATTCGGTTGATGAGGCGCAGTGTTTGCAGCAGTAAACTTTTCCGTTTTCTGTGTGGCCGTTGTCGTATATTTCGCATCCGCAGTTGTTGCATTCTTCTATCTCGTCTTTTATGGCGGCGTGAAGCATTTCTCCGAATGAGTCGAGCTGTTCCGCTACAAAGTTTTCGCCTTCTTCCGTAAGCGAGTATGTTTTCTTACCTCTACTACCTTTCTCCGATTTGACATAGTTGTTTTCTTCGAGTTCTGTCAGGAATGGGTAGATGTGGGAGGTGCTTGGTTCTTCGCCGGTCATGTCTTTTATCTTGTCTATTACTTCGTAGCCGTGTCTTGAACCTGTTTTCAGTAGAAGTAGTGTGTAAAGCCGGTAGGTGTGGTTGAGGTTTGGTTCAGACATGTTTGTGGTTGGGTTGGAGAAAGCTATAAAATTAACCGACACTTCAATATGTGATATGTCAAAATGTGAAAAAAGTGGTGTCGAATGAATTTCAAGGCCCGAAACAAGAAAATACTATTCGCGGTTATAGGTGCTCTATTATTAGCTCTCCTACTGTCTTACGGAATGTTTAACCCGTCTAACCAGGCTTCAGACCAGGCTTCAGATTTCAACAGGGCGGATTTGATGTTCATGAACATGATGATAATCCATCACGATCAGGCGATAGAGATGGCTGAAATGGCAGAGAACAGGACAGAAAACCAAAATATACTTGAGCTTTCCCGGAATATTTCTCAGGCACAGACAGAGGAAAACCAGAAGATGAGTGATTGGCTTAGGGAAGCAGGTTTCAGCCGCCCGATGCGAGGACACAGAATGGCTGGAATGGCAACACAGCAAGAAATGAACGAATTAAGCCAAAGAAGAGGCCGAGAATTTGATTTACTGTTCTCCGAACTGATGATCGAACACCACGAAGGAGGCATCCAGATGGCAAGAACAGAAGTCCAGAACGGTAAATCAGAGAAAGTAATAGAACTTGCACAAGGAATGATAGAGGCCCAGCAGGAAGAAGTGGAGAAGATGGAAACCTGGAGAAACAAATGGACAAACAACTAAAGGGGAGAATCAGATAATGAGCGAAAACAACTGTGAATACTGCAACGAGAACTTTTCGAGCAAAGCGGAAAACCTTGAACACGAACTTGAAAACCACGGGGAAGAAATGTCGGGCCACGACAAGAACGGTAAGAAACGCGCTCTCAACAAGTTAAAAGAGAAAAAGAAGACTAAGAAACATAGCCGCAAACAAAAGATCAAATACGGTGGAATAGCTGCAGTTCTCGGAGCACTGATTATTGGGGGAGGTTTCCTTGCAACACAGAATATCGGTGGCTCTCAACCCGTCACAAATGAAAGCATAGGTGTCGGACAGCCTGTTCACTGGCACGCCAGCTACAAGATTTCGGTTTGTGGAGAAAACCGTGTTCCGAGAGGCGGACCGATGCTCGCTCATACACACGGAGAAACCCAGTTCCATCTTGAAGGAGTCCGAAGAAACAAGGAACAAGCCACACTTGACTGGGTATTAGACAAGCTTGGAACAGAATTTACAGAGGACAGCATCTACGGGCAAACCAGTTGTAATGGAGAACCTGCAAATCTCACGGTTCAGGCAAATGGAGAAACCTTAGAAACCCCTGAGGAATACATTATCGGGGATGGCGATAATATCCGGATCGAGCTTGGGTGAGTCACGGTATGAAATTTAAACATCAACGTTTCAATATATGATAGGTGAAATTGGTATGCTCCGAAAAACCCTAGTCCAGACTGTTTCAACACTAACCTTGGCAACCTCTGTCTTAGCCCACAGTCAATCAGAACGTGGAACGGGGATGATGTGGAATGATGGAGGCTGGATGCACTCCGCCTCAGAGATGATGGGATACAACATGTGGGGAATGGGTTGGTACGGACTACTATTCGGTATAGCGATCTGGACTCTTGTAATACTCGGAATTATCTACCTATACCAGCAAATAACCGAAGAGGAACAGGAAGGGTAAAAAATAGATGGAAGACGAACACGACCACGACTCAGGCCACAAGCACCACGAGGAAATGTTCAAACGAAAGTTCTTCGTATCCACAATACTCTCTATACCGGTCCTTTACTTCAGCAGCTTTGTCTCAGGACTACTTGGCTACACTCCGCTGACTTTTACAGGAAGCAATCTAATTGTGCCTGTATTTTCTATCATAATTTTCGGCTACGGAGGCCTTCCGTTCCTCAAGATGGCTAAAAACGAGTTCGAAGATAGACAGCCCGGCATGATGATGCTTATCTCCCTCGCAATCACTGTCGCATTTGTCTACGGCCTTGCAGCCCTGTTTTTAGACACTCAGTCCAGCTTCTTCTGGGAACTCGTAACCTTGATCGACATCATGCTTCTCGGCCACTGGATAGAGATGCGTTCAGTCAGACAGGCATCAGGAGCCTTGGACGAACTCGCTCAGCTAATGCCGGATACAGCAGAAAGAATACTTGAAAACGGTGAGACGGAAGAAGTAAAGGTCTCAGAACTGAAGGAAGGCGACAAAGTACTTGTAAGGCCGGGAAGCTCAATACCGGCCGATGGAGAAGTGTTTGAGGGAGAAAGCAACGTAAACGAATCCATGATAACAGGAGAATCGAAGCCCGTAAACAAAGAAATAGGGGACGAAGTGATCGGCGGAACAGTAAACAAACAGGGAAGTCTCAGAGTAAAGATCACTGCAACAGGAGACGAAACCGCTTTATCCGGCATAATGAACCTAGTGGAAGAGGCTCAGCAAAGCCAGTCAAAAACACAGATGCTGGCCGACAAAGCAGCGGGCTGGCTGTTCTACATAGCACTAGGCTCAGGACTTGTTACAGCCGCTGCATGGATAATAGCAGCAGGTTTCAGTGTTACCGTAATCGAAAGAGTTGTTACTGTTCTTGTAATTGCTTGTCCACACGCATTAGGTTTAGCTGTGCCGTTAGTTGTGGCTATCAATACCTCGATGGCAGCGAAAAACGGCATACTTGTAAGGGACAGGATCGCGATGGAAAAATCCAGGGAACTTGACACGGTGATCTTCGATAAGACAGGTACTTTAACCGAGGGAGAGATGGGGGTCGTGGATATAGAGACTGTAAACCTGTCTGAAGAAACAGCGCTTTCGTTAATGGCTGCGGTCGAATCCGACTCCGAACACATAATAGCTGAAGGGGTTAGAAACTCCGCGGAAGAAAGAGAAATAGAAGTTCCTGACGCAAAAAGCTTCGAGGCAATCAAGGGCAAAGGCGTAAAGGCAGAAGTAGACGGACAAACTCTTTACGTCGGAGGACCAAACCTGGCTGAAGCAGAAAACTTCAATATTCCTGAAAAACTTGA
Source organism: Candidatus Nanohaloarchaea archaeon (assembly GCA_041639695.1). Taxonomy (GTDB): domain Archaea; phylum Nanohalarchaeota; class Nanosalinia; order Nanosalinales; family Nanosalinaceae; genus PL-Br10-U2g16. The sequence goes on along the minus strand of JBEQBQ010000015.1, from coordinate 25,512 downwards.
ACGGTTTGCGGAGGACGCGGCTGAAAACGCTGAAACAGCTGTCTACCTGTTTAGAAACAGAGAAGCTGTCGCCGCTGTAGGCCTTGCAGATGTAATCCGGGAGGAAAGCAGGCAAGCAGTAGAAAGACTTCACGAAATGGGTGTTGAGGTTGCGATGCTGACAGGTGACTCAAAAGAAGTTGCGGAGGCCGTCGCAAAAGAACTTAATATAGACACGTTTTTCGCGGAAGTACTGCCTGAAGACAAAGACAAGAAAGTCCAGCAACTTCAGGATGAGGATAAAATGGTTGCGATGGTTGGAGACGGAGTTAACGATGCACCCGCACTAACAAGAGCAGATGTAGGTATAGCGATAGGGTCGGGAACGGATGTCGCAGTTGAATCAGCGGACATAATCCTTGTCCAGAACAATCCTCTTGACATAACCAGGCTGCTAAATCTGAGTAAGGTAAGCTACAGCAAGATGAAGCAAAACCTGTTCTGGGCCACAGGCTACAACGCATTAGCAATTCCTTTGGCAGCAGGAGTTCTAGCACCTATCGGTGTAATGCTTTCGCCGGCAGTAGGAGCGGTAATAATGTCTTTAAGCACGGTTATAGTTGCGGTAAACGCCCAGTTGATGAAGAGAAAGGAGATTTAGAAAAGGAAAAACTACACGTCTCTCTTCTTATTTTATTCTTTAAGTCTAGAGTAAGAAGCTTACTCTTATCTCTTAATTTTTTGACACGTCTGAGCAGATCGTTACTAGGTCAGATGTAGGTACTTATCATGCCACCGAGAATGCTCAACTGCAATCGCTCGAATGTCCGCGATGTGATAATGTGACACCGCTGCAGAAACTGATTTCCGATCAGGAATGTGAAATTTGTGGGCTGGAAATCACTCTGAAGATGCTCGTGGGAGAGTAGTTGAGCGGCCGAAAAGGAGATTTGTCTTTAGCTCAACATTTTTAGTTCTGAGCCGGAAGGCCTTCGGGGGCTACGAGCTATTAGTTCATACTTTGGGGCTAATTTCCCTATTTTTCCCTCTGTCGCTCTCCATATTCTTTCGCTTTCTCTTTGTAGAACTGCTTAATTGATTCTTCATCCATCTCTTCCAAAACTGATTCTGTTCCTGGCTCAACAGTTTCTCGGTTGTCCCCTCTTTAACAACTGTAATAACTGGTCTCAAAGCGAAAAAGTAAGTCCGGTCTTCCGTCTCTGCTTCGATATTGTATAGGCTACAGAACTGGTTCTTTAGGCCGTCAAGATCGATCTGCTGGATTTCTGCCATTCAATAATTATTGTAAATGAGGAGAAATAAACTAGTTTTTATGAAGGAGGTTTTACTGGGTGTTTAGACTGATGTCCAACAGATTTACATTCAGGAAGTTCTTAAAGGATCTCGGGATGAGATTTGGTGCTGCAGCACTTGTAGTTGGAATATTCTTTGGACTTGGTTATATTAAGAGAACTGACTTTCTTGGTTTATCGAGTCTTCTTGGCGGTCAGCTTGGCTTCTTCACTGCAGCATTTCTTCTCATCACTCTGGTTGCTGTAGCCTGGATTCTATACCAGCAGTCGAAACCATAGCTAGGTTTTAAACGAGAAGAAAAGTTAATTTGGGTATGAATAGAAGTGAGAAAGCAAGGAGCATCGGTGTGTATCTGACCGTTCTTGCTGCTTTCTTGGCGGCCTTTGCAGATAACCAGTTGGCTCTACCCAGCTTCGGACTGGCAGTAATCGGGACAATAGTATTCGGATACGGACTCTTAGCAGGTGAGGACTGAAAAATCAGATAAATGGAGAACTGTAGAAGCTACTCTTGTTTCTTATCGCTGTAGTAGCTTCCGAAGAATCCTGAGAAGAAGCTTGCGAATCCTACAGCTGTCAACGCCCAAGCAAGTTCGTTGGTAGGTATAGCCATCGAAATACCGTAAGTAACTGCAACGCCGATTAAGGTGCTTACAACACCGCTGATAAGCTCTTCCTGATAACTAAAATTCATAATATATCCTCCGTTTTCTTGAATTAAAAAGCAGGTGTATAATTAGAAAAACATCTAACCCTGCAACTTAGAACCTACTCCTATCATAGCCATCGCTAACCCTATCACAATCATAACGTAAGGTGTGTTACTGCTTTCGTCTACGAGAAATGCGTTTCCAGGCGATTCAGGATTGATGTAACCAGTAACAGTTTCGCCAGTATTATACTCTTCGATTACATTTGAGGCATCCTCCTTACTGTTAAACTCCTGTGCGATACCTGAAGGATAGATATTATCGCTGGTGTACCTCTCGCCGTTATATGTATAGGTGAAGGATGCGGTAGGCTTGTACTCAACTCCGCGTCTCTGAGAAACGGTATTAATGTCTGTTGAGTCTATCGTTACATTAATCTGCTCCGCGTTCTCGAGAGCTGAGTCCTGCTGCATCAAACTGTATCCGCCGTAGATTGCAAACCCTATGCCTGCGATTACAACTAGGATAGTTCTAGTTGTTTCTGAAACACCTAAAGTACCCATAAGAAGAGCTTTGAGGATTTGTTTTTGTTAAAAGTTCTGTAACTTTATATCTGGTTTATCGGATTATCGGCGGCCCACATAGCACTCTATCTTTTCTAGGTCATTAGCTAAGATTTTGGCAATCGTCCGGTGGTTTCCGTCATTAATCATGCCCCGGGTGTCCTCTATGTCCCAGTCTTTCTCCGCATGCACTTTGTTCATCCTATCTCGCTTATCTGATCTATTTCCTAGAGTTAAGACCCACGGTAAAAATTCATTCAGAACCTCAGGAACGTTCTTCAAACTCATTATATAGTTAACACTCTTGTATTCGTCCGGATCCGCTTCATTCACAAACCCCACAACCTCCGGAAGAGAACCTGAAATCACTTCTGGAGGTAAGTCTCCGGCATGAGGTAGAGTCGTTCCTAGATCCTCTACCTTTATAGTTTCCTTCTTCCAAGAGCATTCTCTGAATACTTTATTTCTGTAGTCGGGATTGCTATCTAACTCATTTAGCATTTCTAGTTTCTCATCTAGACTGTAATCCTTTTCTCGATATTCCTTCCTGACTCTTTCCACAATTTCTTCTTTCAACTCCTCTCCGTCAGCATGACCCTCGATAATCATCCTCTGAATGCCCTGTTGCTTGGAAAGCTCCCACAAAAGATAGTTATCGATAGCATCTCCGGCATCTGCCATAATACAGGATATCAGTTGATAAGTATAATTCTAATCTTCCCTGATGATGAACCGAACGTGTACCAGGAAAACTAGTCTTAATCGTTCAAACCTTCAGTATCTATCCTCAGGATCCTGTCATCGTTCTGCTGTGGCTGGCCTCTGCCATCCCTATTACTAGTACTTATGTAGAGGTCGCCGTCTGGTCCTTCAGCTATGGCACGAAGCCTGCCATATTCGCTGTCAAGATGCTTCTCTAACTCTCCTAACCCGTCATTTTGAATTTCTGCGCTGTAAAGTCCCTGACCTCTCAAACCTGCGAAGTAAAGACTGTTGTTGTGGTGCTGCAGTCCTGCCGGCGCCCACGTAGTGCTTCCCGAGTGAACTACAGGCGTTCTCATACCTTCCTGGGTCTCACTTTCCCTGATATCGGGCCAGCCGTAGTTAGCTCCCTGTTCGATCAGATTGACTTCGTCTGTTGCTGTCGAGCCGTGTTCTGTCGCCCACATCCTGTTCTGGTTGTCCCAGGTCAAGCCCTGAGGGTTTCTGTGGCCGTAGCTGTACACCGGGTTTCCGAATGGGTTAGAATCAGGAATCGAACCATCTGCGTTAACTCTAAGTATCTTCCCGTTCAAGGCTTCCTGGTTCTGTGCTTTCTGCTCTTCGGTGGCGTCTCCCGCGGTTATGTAGAGAAGATCGTCCGGACCGAAAGCCAGGGCGCCACCATCGTGATAGACTGCTCCGGGGATACCCTCTATAATCGTTTCAGGCGAGCTAAGCTCATCGCCCTGTAAAGTATATTTAACCACTCTGTTGGTTAAACCTTCCTCGGTTTCCGTCGTCTGGTACAGGTAGATAAAACGGTTCTCACTGAAATTAGGATGTTTCTCCACTCCGAGCAGTCCTCCTTCTCCCACGTTTTCAACGCCTTCCACTTTGTAGGTGGTGCTGTTTTCTCCTATCCTGAGAAGTTGTCCGGGTCTCTCCGTCACCAACATGCTCCTGTCTGACAGAAACTCGATGTCCCAGGGCACCTTCAAATCCGTTGCGACAGTCTCTACAGTCGTGTTCCCGTCCTCTGGAGTAGTGGGATTCTGGTTATCGCTTACAGGATCAGGTTCGGGGATCAACTGGAGGGCTCCCAGTATCAGGATGACTGTGGCTGCGGAGATGATCAGAACTTTTGAGTTCTCCATGTCTACATCAATCTACGTTCTGGATTAAATAATTTCTAGCGGAAAGGAATGTTGGAGTCAAAAAGAATTTGGATAAAATGTGTGAAGAGCGGTATAAAGTAGATGGATTCTATTAACGTCGGGAATACCTGCTGAAATCTACCCATTTGCTGTATTTTCTTGCTACAGCGTTCAGTTCGCTCTCTTTTATATCCTCGTCGTTCATCTTCAAGTCCATTAGCATATCGACTTCGATATCTTGGTATCCTGTCCAGTCCACATCTAGATATTCGTCGACCCAGAAGTCGAATATATGATTCTCTCTCGCTGCCGAAAGTATCCCTGCTTTACCTTCAGCAACGGCGGGGTCAGCATGGAAATCGGCAATCTCTCTCAAAGTTCCGCCAGTAAACTCCCTATAGCCAACATTCTCAGTCAATTCAGTGTCTGAGGGAACCCTGTTTTCATCCTCCAGATATCTGAATATAACACCTCTAATCTTATATTCAAGGTTCTCCTCTTCATCTCCGTAGATCTTACCGGGAAAAGGATTTTCATTCTCTTTACCCTTCCGATTACGTTCCTGAAGTTCGTTGAGTTCTATCCCATGTTTTTCCCGCAATTGGGCGTGTGTAATGTTATTGTCCCACTGGCCTACAGGAGAGATGGGTGCTTTCTCTTCCACAACTCGCTTCGTAACCTTGTCCTCGGACTCGCCCAATTTATCGTAGACCGCCATGAAATCTCCTATATTCATACCTCTGTTAGGTATATAACCAGCTGTTCTCGCGGCATGGTTGTAGTCTCCGTCCGCCCAGCGCCGAACCGTAGCATGAGAAGTATCTAGTTCTTCCGCCACCTCATCGATGGCTGGAGCCTTTAGCTGGTCTTCGTCTGCTACCTCACAGATCCCTTCCACGACTTTACGTAGCTCCTCGAACTCAGGTGCTTCCTCAATCCGGTTCATCAGTTGCTATCTAGTCATGACACTTTTATATTAGGACGGGAGTTATCCCTTTGCAGAGTGAGTTATTCTTCTAATTCTAGGAGGTTTCCGACTTTATAAATTGCTCCACGCGTTTCGGACTACCTCTAATCTTTATAGTCTTGCCCTCTTTTTCCTTAGGTCCTTTGGCATAGAACTCCTCAAGATGTTCAAGGTATTTCGTCTTCAGGAACTTTGTCTTGTATTTTTCAAGGCCGGTCTCAGGCTGAAGGATAACCTGTTCGCCATCCTCTATCTTTCTCTCTATATCCTGCATCATCCTTTCCACATCTTCATATCCATGTTCTTTGTAGTTTTCCGTAGCGTAAACCCGGTCTCTAGGTATCTCGAACCTCAAAAGCACGCAGAGTGTGGCGTTTCCTCTCATTTGAGATTTACCGACGTACCTCTTCGCCATCTTCTTATCGGTGGTAATATAGAGATCCTTGTAAGCTGAGTTGTTGTGGTTGAAGAACTTATCTCCGTGAAAATTCTGAGCGAAGAACTTGAAGCTGGTGCCTCTCCAGAACTCAATATTATCCATAATTAATCTTTGATTCTTTTTGCTTATACTTTTTACTTTGAATCTAGAATAAGCTCGTTTTTACTCTTCAGACGCCACTCGAAGCTATCCTTTCTGGAAATGCCGATTATCGAAGCCAAAGTCTTCGGTAACTCAACCAGGTAGCTCGAATCTTTCTCGTCAATTATTTGGCTTGAAGAGCTTTCACCTTTCCTGTCCTGGAACGTGTATGCCGAAATGTTTTCCGTGTCCAGTTTCTTCTCTATCTCCCGTCTTTCGGTAAACCATATCTCGGCTTCGATACCTTCGAATTCACGGAGCCAGTCGAGCTGCGTATGCCTCAAACCGTCGTCTCCGCTCTTCACCTCTACAAACTTGTAATCGCCCTTGTCGTTGAACGTGAGAAAGTCGGGCACGCCTGTCCTGAAAATGTTGTCTATTCTTTTGCCGGCGTCTTCCAGAATATTCTGGCTTATAAGGTCGCAAAGCTTCGGATACTTTTGCTCAAGATCCTCCAGCATTCCTGGGGTAGTCCTTACTACGTGTTCCCAGTTTGATTCGAGTATCTCCTGGGCGTAATCTTCGCTTGCGGTCAAGCTAGCCTCTTCCTCAAAAGGAATCATATAGCAGAAAAGGTGGTTGGAACTGATTTATTTCTTTAGAACAGGCGACTTTTTTAGTTGAAGATAATTAAAGAAGGTCCATGGAAGCTGCAGTTGTTACAGTCGCGGCAGGGATCTTCATAGGTCTGATCGGGTTCCTGATAAGGTACAGGGGTATGAACATGCTTATAGCAGGTTACAGTCCCGAAAAGTTTGAGGACGAGGAAGAGCTTTCGGTGTTTATAGGTTCTTGGACTCTCCGTGTTTCAGCTCTGACTGTTCTAGTCGGATTGGTGGAGCACCTTCGGATTTTTGAGGGTTCGATCCACTGGACTTTCTATACAGCTTTTGTGGGTGCTGCAGCCGTCTACATGGTCTACGGGTCTAATAGGTATCGGTGAGAGTCCTAACTGAGATCCGGGCTTTTGCCTGTATCGAGCCGTCTGCCTATATAACGTTACTGAGCCAAAATTATTGTTATAGGCGTTCCGTGTCTTTGTGAGAGATGCTGGAAAATGCCTGCTCATGAGAACCTTTCAAGGTTTTTCTAAGGGCTTGGGAACGGTTGAATTCCCGGCTCCTAATGAGCTTCATTTTAACTAAAAATGTCTATACAAAGCTTAACTCATCTCTATCCTTTTTGGATTCAAGCACTTCTTCGGCCACGTCGGAAATATCTGCATCCGCTCTGTATTCTCTGACTTCTGATTCTGTTATATCCGAGTTATCGGTGTTAACAATAACCGCGGTAACTATCTCCTGCTCGTTAAGACCTTCGCCGTAGAGCCATGCAACAAGTTCTTTGTCATCGATCTCATCAACTACTTCATAGCCCTTGGTATCATCTCTTAGCTCATCCCCTGTTGGAATACTCTGTCTCATCACGTAATCTCTTCCATCCCGAAAAAAGTCTACGCGCTCGTATCTGAAACGTGCTTCTTGGCCCCCTGCCTCTTCAACACGGTCCTCCTGTTGGGAGACTGCTGCAGGGGAAGGCGTGTCGATATCTTCAATCTTTTCCAGGTTGCCTCTTATGGTAGGGGAGGTTCTGTTGTAGGGGCTTCTGTCCGCAACTTTGTCCGCTATTTCTTCAGGATTCATCCATTCATCATAGAAGCCTTCGAGAGCAAGTCTCATCTCTTCATCGGAAAAGCCTCTGTGGTATGGGCTCTCGAATCTCTCTGAATCTTCCTCAACAGGGAGAAGATCTTCAGCAGTCTCTTGAGGTAGTGCAAACTTGAGTGCGTCCTCTGCGCCAAGCCCTGCTTGAGAAGCGATGTCCAACCTGTTGGATTCGTATTCGTTTAGATCATAGTTCTCTGTATACTCAGAGAAAGGTTTTTCTGGGATTGAAGCATCGTTGGCAGTATCCGAAGCAGTTTCTGAACGACTGAATCGAGATATAAAGCTGTTTAGAGCAGTTTTTTGCTCCGAAATCCCTATTTTTAGCACCATGGTGTAACGATGGTGCCAATCTTTAAGTATTATTCTAGAATACTGGCGTCTTCATGGATATTCTACGGAAAGCATTTATCGAGTTAGAGATTCAGGGTGTATTACTGAAGTAAGAAATGAAGTCATATCGGGAATTCCAGAAGGTATAACAGGATAGACCAAAAATTAAGGGAATAAACTGTGGAGAGCGACGTTTTTCTATATCTCGGTTAACTGCTCCATCAAATCTAAGGCCGGTCTTTTCTCTTCAGGACCGAGAGGACTAGCCCATTTCTGAATATTTCTAAGACCGTAACCGGTCTCAGTTTCTTCCGCATAAACACTGAAGTCGTAACAGTCCTCGTCTTCCGCGAGCACCTCGAAGTCGATCCTTGAATCTTTCTTCTGGTTGAATCTTACATCTTTGATGCCGGTTCGCTCACCTCTTTCTAGCAAAAGAGCGGTGTCCGTCAGGTCGTCAGCAAAAACGCTCCATGCCTGGCTGACAGCTTCCGCCTCAGCTAGATAGGCTGATCTAAGCTTTTCCTCTTCCTCGGGATCGACGGCAACTAGATAGTCCTCCATTACTCCTGCTCCTTCTCAAACATCTCAGGAAGCTTTTCGACCACGTGCTCGACAGCCTTCTCATCTGTAGGAACTGTAAATCTTTTCTTGTACTGAGCTTCTTCATCGCTGTAGTAACCGGTCGCGATCTGGATAAAACTGTTCTCCTCGCCGTCATCCTGGATCGCCTTGTTACGGCTTACCTCGATAAACTTTTCTCCAGGAAAGTTTCCATAGTCTTTACGTTCTTTCTCAATAGTCTCGAAACGTACCATAATTTCTCTTTCGGTCGAAAGACGTTAATATTTTGGTTTCTCTTTATACCTCCATGATTAGTGGGAGCTCTCCCGAGTACGATATGATTGAGTGGGACGGTAAGAGGCAGCTTTACAGAATAGATAATCTCTCTAACCGCTACAACCTGAAAGATATTGAATTCAGTCTGAGAGAACAAGGTTTTAAGGAGGAAGATGACTTGCTTGGAGACTACTTCTTCAAACTGGTCTATGAGGAGGAAGGTCTTGACGATATTGTGGTTAGGGCTTACGATGACAGGGATTTACTTAAGATCGATACAGGGGTAGAGTTCTCTGAACTTCGGAGAATGGAGTTGCACCACTCTATAGAAGTAGGCCACATGCCGGTTTCGAATCTTTTTGGAGGCTGGTCGGGCGCTGACTCGCTTCCTGAACTGGTAAAAGCCGAGCTAGAATCTGGTAAAGTTATTTACTAGTCCACTTTCTTCACTTTCTTTGTTCTTGACCAGAGCTGTTTTAGTAGGTAGATTATACCGATTATCTGCGCGGCCTGGTACAGCTTCTTCTTAAGATTTCTCATGTAGAAGTTAGTTCTGGACCTGTTCTTAAGCTGTTTGTTGTGGAGAAATGGTCAGCTGGTCTTTTCTTTGGGTTTCAGTTTATACAGCTCCTTTCTTATCTCTCCGGCTCTTCTTAACACACTGAGGATTCCGAGGAAGATTAACGCACTTCTAACCGTTCTGATAATTGAACGGATCTTCTTTAGAGGCTTCATGGCCCATTATTGTCGGGCAACGGTTTTGAAGCTTTCAATCTAAAAATGGGGTTATGAGGACTTCAAATTTTGAGGATCTTGAACCTGAGGGAGAAAAAGTGGCTGTAGGTTTCAGGCCTTCAGGAGAGCTGCACGTCGGAAATCTTCTGTCTATAGGTTATGCGGCTGTTATAGCTGAAAAACTGGGTCTGGAGCTGGAGCTGATGTGCTGTGATACGGACTGGAGTGCCCACATCCATGAGAGCCATAAGCCGGAGAACTCGGATGTTATGAAGCTGTTTTTTGAAAGAGAATGTGGCTGTGAAAGGCATTCGAACATCGCGGAGCATAGAGTGGACGAGATAAAACCTTTCCTCAAAGGTCTGGAGAAAGAGCTTGGGCTTGAAGTAGATCCTATGTATCTTTCGAACATCAACGACGAGAAAGAGTACAACGAGGCGCTTAAAACAGTACTTTCTTCGATGGAACAGTTTGACGAGGTGTTCGGAGGCGGTTTCCGCAGAAGGTACAGATCGCCAGTCACAAACGTGTGCGACTGCGGTTTCTCACACTCGAAAGGCGCAGCATACTCAGAAAACACCGACGAGCTAGTGTTCGCATGCAGAAATAAGGAATGCGGTGAAGGCTTCGCGGCCGACAATCTTTCGGGTAAGAAAGGAGCATACTACCTTGTTGACCCGGTAAGAGATCCAGGAAGAAACGTGGCGGTACACGTATTTGGAGGCGACTACAGGAAAGCTCAGAAAGAGATGAAGACCTCCAAGATTGAGAAGGTCGAAAAAATTACTGAAATTGCGTGCGGGGAGACGCCTGATTACTTCCTGGCGCCTATGATCGCTGACGGGGACGGAAAACCTCTATCGAAATCCAGTGGTACGGGGAAAACTATTGAGGACATAGATGATCTAGAAAAGTATGGTGAATGGCTTGCAACCGAGATCATCGGTTGGCTGAATCAAGAGAAGATATTCTTACCTCAGCAGAAATTAATCCGATTTTAAGCTCTAAGATAAGGTTCAATTTCTTAAACGACTAGAGGCCCTTACTAGTTATGAACATGAGAAAAGGTGTTTCGCCTCTAATTGCCGCAGTTATACTGATTGCTTTTACAATGACAGCCGCCTCTCTTTTTGGTCCTTGGGCGAGCGACATGCTTCAAAACACTCAGGAAGGTCAAACCGACCGAGCAGAAACAATCCAAAGCGCCACACAGACAAGGTTGGATGTGTCAAACGTCTTGAAAAACGGGTCGAAGGTTCAGATTAACGTAAGGCAGACCGGTTCAACCGATTTCTCTAACTACTCGGTTATCGCCAAGTGCGGTGGCGGTTATGTTGTTGAAAGGTTCGATAACGGTATTCCGCCGGGAGGAATAGAAAATATTGAGGTCGAAGGATGTAACGGCACAGTTGAGAGTGTGGAGGTTCAGTCGGAGGATATGCCGGTGGAAGAGACGGTTGAAGAGGATGAAGTCGCCGTGCTGCCGATGGAGCCTTTTAACTTAACAATAAGCGGATCTATGAGCGATAAAGTCGCGGGAATAGCTCAGACTGAAAATAACGGCGCATTAATCTCTGGCATCACTCAGACTTATGCCTCAGGTCCGGTTGATGGCTGGCTGGTGAAGATAAATCGCAGAGGAGAAGTTGTTTGGAACAAGTCTTATGGGGGAGCAGGGGGAGATACGGTTAGAGGCCTCAAAGAATTTGACGGTGTTTATTACATGGCCGGAATGACCAACAGTTACGGTACGGGTACCACGGCTGCATGGTTGCTGGGTGTAGACAGGACGGGCGAAGTTATTGAAAACCTGACTTACGGCGGAACTGATGCCGATACGTTTTATGATGTTGAGAAGTATAAGTCAGGTGAAATGGTGATGGTTGGAGAAACCCAGTCATACAGCTCCAACAGTAACTCCGATGCATGGGTCGTGAAAACTGACGAAACCGGGAATGTAAAATGGAACAAATCGGTAGGAGGACTAGATGATGAAGCTCTTCACGGTGTTGAAACTGCGTCTTCGGGAGGAGTCCTCGCTGTAGGTAAAACTAGTAGCTATGGCGGAGGTAATAAAGCAGGATGGTTACTCAAGTTCGACAGCTCAGGCAATCTGGTTGTAAACAAAACCTTTGGAGGATCAGGCTATGATGAGTTCGGCGACATAGATCAACTCTCTAACGGTAACTATCTAATCACTGGCACCGATCTTGAGACATGGGCTAGGGGATGGCTGCTTGAGTTTGATAGTTCGGGTAACAAAGTCGATGAACTTGTGAGAGGCGGTGTCAGCGCCGGCTCAAGCTGGAACTTTCATCGATCCAAGTTGAGGAAGGAAGGCGGTACATACACCGCAGGTTACATGGATCCTGAGGGGGGAACTGACTATAACTTGTCAATAGTTAAGTATGGCCCTGAATTCGAAGAAATATGGACCAAAACCCTATCTTCAGTAAACCAGGATATTACGTATGTCGAACAAACCTCGGATAATGGAGTGCTCTTTGCTGCTACAAGAACAGGCTCGGACGGAACCGATGAAATAGTGGTTTACAAAAGAGACAGTGATGGCAGCATGGATTAGAACAACTGTCTCGGTTCTTCAGACCACGGGTCTACAGCATAAAGCTCCGCTCCTTCAAACAGGACTATAGAGAAATCTTCCTCGGTTATGTTGGTGAGGTTCGCCTTGTCTTTCAACCTCAAACCTAACTGGTTAAGCCGGATTCTCTTGTCCTCACCACTCAGAATTTTTGAGAAATCAAAATCCTCTGACTCAATAAATGCTAAAGACTGTATACCTGAGCTTATCTCTATCTCAAGTTTTTTGTCCTCGGATTCAAGAGTGCAGAAGACTTTGTCGCCTTTCTCCTCTCTTTCTATCATTTCTTAGGTCACGTCTACGTCATCGGGTGCATCGGGTCCTCTGTCTTTGATTTCCCGCTTCTTCTTGTCCTTAATCCTGTAGACGTTGGTACTTCTCTCACATTCGGGACATTCGATCCACCAAGGTCTGGCACCGAGTTCTTGTTTCCCTTCGAACTCGTGCTGGCAGTACGGACACGTCATCTTGTAATGGAAAAGCTCGTTATCGTATGAAAACATCTGTAGCTGTCCTGTTTCCTCTCCTTCATCGTTCTCAAGTTCTCTGTTTGTGACGTATTCCGTGCGTTCAAAGTCGATGTCCTTCATGCCTACCAATCAAAACTTAAACCGTAGATGGTTTAAAACCTTTCCACTACGTAAGGAAACGCCTATAAATAGGCTCTATATCTGATTCATTAGTATCAATTTCAACCTTCTCAAGATTCGAATCAAGATCGGTAACAGTCTTCTCGATACCCAGAACCTCTTTAGGCTTATTGAACTTGAGATGTTTGATATCGGGGTTGTATTTTTTCAGGTTTCTTAGGTCCCATTCTCTATCTGTTTCGAGAACCCTTAGATCGTATCCGTCTAACGTGGCAAGAAAAGCTTTAACCGCATCTTCTCTAGATTCGATACGGATGTATGCCTCTTCGTCTACAGGGCTTCCGCCGATACCTTCTACCTCTTCTCCGTCAACAGTAAAGTTTTCAATACCGGGAACAGATTCAAGCTTCTCTGCATCATCTAACTCGACTATGAGATTCTCGCCTTCTTTCTTAACTGATTTAGTTCTCTTCTGAAGGTTTTCTATCAATACTTCAGGTTTTTCGGTTGGTTTAACCTTTGCTTCCATAGCTTTGAGTAGGCCGGCAAACCTTTTATTTGACGCCGCACAAAGTTTGAGGTATGGGTCTTTTTGACAGAGATGAAGCGAAAGGAGAGGTCAGGATAGATGTGCCTGATAAGTCCTCGGGCTCCGAACTACATTCCGAGGTAGAATCCAAGTTCGGATCAAGCAAAAAGTCAGAGAAAAGACTTGAAAGCTCCAAAAACTCGGATTCAGTTACGAAGAAAGATATTTACGAGCAGAACCAAGAGATCATCCGTCTTCTTGAAAAGCTGGTCGATGACGGAGAGAAAGAAGAAAATACTACATCTAGCGTAGGAGAGGGTATGAATGAGCTACTATGACAACGTAAAGGACTCGGTTAAGGACAAAGGAGGTAACGGAAACAGCAACAATAAGGCGTCATTCGACACCTTGAAGGAGGCCGCTGAGGAATCTTCCGAAGAACAGGAAGATGACGGGGACGACACACCTATCGAGGTACTGGAGGAAGACGGACTTCAAAAACAACCAAGTAATCAGAGAAGTTCAAGTTCATCCGATTCGGACAACCCTCTTACATCCTCAAAAGAAAAGTCACAGGGTTCAGGTGGTATAGATGCTTCTGGTGTTGAGCAGAAGCTTGATAGGATTATTGAGCAGAACGAGAGAATGATAGAGATACTGGAAAGCTTTGGACAGTAAAAGGAAAAGAGAGTATGGTTTAGACGACTTCTACGTCGATCTTTCTTCTTCCTTCCTCGGTTGCTTCCATCTTTTCGTGTAGCTGGACTTCAAGTTCAAGCTTTCTGTATGTCGAGCCTTCTTTGAACTCCATTTCAAGTTTGTTATCTTGGTTAGGTTCGATATGTACTTCTTTCCTTCCCTTGAATGAGAGTCCGACCTCTCCGGTTCTTACCTTTTCGGCGAAGTTTTCAAGGAAGTTAGCTAGTTCATCGTTTGAGAATTCGAAGTCAAGATCCACTTCTTCTGTTGCCATGAGTTAATAGTAGAAAGGAAAGGTTTTATTTTTTGGTTTATTCTGAATTCATCAGCCTCTTTGAGAGGAAGTGATCCTTCTCTTCAAGTTCTCTGATGGATTCGATCGCGAAGAAGTAGCCTGTCGCGGTCATTATAACTCCCATGTAGGCCGGACCTATCTCCATTATGTTCGATAGCGGGTAGAGAACTGAAAGTATAAGCAGCGTTCCTAGTGTGAAAAGCGCGAAGGATATTGCTACTTCTTGGTTTGTGGTCATCTTCGGCAGTCCGAATCGGTCTTTAGGTCGTTCATCTGTCATGAAAGGTCCTCCGGACTTATGTCCGCAGTTTCAGGCTTGAATGCGGAAGGCAGGTGTACGTGGTAAACGCCTTCTGTCTTCCGGATTACCAGAGGCACTTCCTCCAGCAGTCTAGAGACGTTTATGTTGTATACTCCTTCCTCTTCGACTATAATAGAGTCCAAGTCGAACTTGAATTTAATGTTTTCCCCGTCCTCGAATCCTTTCTGCTTTAGCTGTTCGATATCTTCCTTGACCTCTTCGACTTCCTCGTCATCGATTTCCGACTCTTTTTCGAATATGAAAAGTGAGGAGCCGCATTCGCATCCGGATATAAGTTCTTCAGAATCTTCCTCGTATGTTCTTCCGCAGTTCATGCAACGGTGAGGCATCTATTTCTCCTCCTCTTCGCCTATTTTAGCCAGGAATGATACGGAGTCTCTTTCTTCCTGGACCTTTTCCATTACACGTGCGTTTCCAACTATTGTCATTCCTTTCCTGTACTCTTCTTTCATGAACTTGGAGTAGAACATGCTTTTGGCCTTTTCAAACGGTGAGTCGGTCGATTCTAGGCCCATGAATTCGACTCCGGGAAAGTCCTCGTCTACCTGTTCCATGGATGCCTGGATAAGTTCTCTTTTCTCTTCGGGAGTCCATGATTCTCCGAGGACAAGTACTGCGTCGTCCTTCACTTTGTTGAGAACGAATTCCAGCTTCTCTTCGAAGCTCTTGTCGAGCTTGTCCTTCGAGAGAAACTCAATCGTGACTCCTTCTTCGCCCATTAGCCTAACCTTTCAATTATTTCCTGATAAAGTTTGTCGATGTTTGTGCCTTCTTTGGCGGAAATTTCGAGTACCGGGTGCTGCGGGAAAGCGTCTCTAACCCTTTCCGGTTCAGCGCCTTCAAGGTCTACCTTGTTAGCAAGTACGAGAATCGGAATGTCTTTAGCTTCAAGGTTGCCGATAATAGTAACGTTTACCTGTGTGTAAGGATCTTCTGTAGCATCGAATATTACAAGGCAGGCATCAACATCGTCCAAGTATTTGATTGCTTCCACGATTCCTTTCGTGGCTTCTTTTGCTCTTCCTTTGGCCTCGTCTTCTTCCAGGCCGTGTTCTGTAAAGTCTTTGAAGTCTACGTTGGTTGAGATTCCTGGCATGTCGAGAAGGTTCATGTCGATCGACTGTCCGTCGGACTCGATAGTTACTTGCTCTTTCTTTTCAACGGCTCTTGTCTCGTGAGGTACTTCAGAAACACTTGTCATATCCTCGCCGGTCAAGTCTAGAGAAATCTGGTTAGCTAGCGTAGATTTGCCTGCGTTTGGAGGGCCGTATATCCCTATGCTGATATCGTCCTTTTCCGAGTCGCTGAAAAGGTTGCTGAATAGCTCCTTCAAACGCTTTATCATGTTGACACCAATTAATACTAAACACGTACACCAGCTATAAAAACTATTTGCCGTTTCACAGGGTTTTCTGCCGTAGCGTCACAAGCTTCATTAAAATACGTGAAGGATTCACGACTACAGTGGATCGACCCACGAAAAGAAGAGCCGGCGAAATACTGATGCTCCTCAGCTTTCTAGGAGTTATAGCAGGCTTCATAATGATGATTACGGGCTCGTCGAGTCAAAGCCTTAACTCGTTGAGGGTTCAAGCCGGAGCTGTAATCGGAGGTTTCATCCTCTTCGTACTTGGCGCCGAACTCTACATTAGAAACAGGAAACAGCTGCACGGAGGTCCAGGAAAGTGAAAACAGAGAAAGGAGTGGTGATTGTAGCTTACAAACCCGGTAGAAGCCCGAGATTCGCTGTACTAAACAGGAAGAAGAACTGGGAAGGCTGGGAACTACCCAAAGGCCACCTCGAAGAAGATGACTACGAGAAAACAGCCAGGCTCGAGCTCAAAGAGGAAGCAGGTATAGAGGAAGACCAAGTTCAGGATGTAAAAGAGACCGACGAGGTTCTTGAGTGGAGCTTTGAAGACGAAGGACAGGAAATCAAACGAGAGTACAGATGCTTCCTGGTTAAAGTCGCAAATGATGCAATTATTGATGTTACTAACAACCCGCATGATGAGCATGACTCGGGATTCTTCCTGAACCGGGAGGATACTGAAGGGCTTCTCACCCACGACAACCAGATTGAACTCCTGGAGAAGGTTACCGACAAGTTAGACTAAGCCTTTTATCCATCTCCTATCCTTTTTAACCTATGACACAGCCAGACCAGATGCTGGAAGTTTACCAGTTCGAAGGATGCCCTTTCTGCTCAAAAGTAAGACAGAAAATGACCGATCTCGGGATCGACTTTATAGCGAGAGCTGTTGACCCCGATGATCGTTCAAGGGTGGAAGAAGTTTCAGGACAGACAAACGTTCCGGTGCTCGTGGATCCTAACGAAGACGTTGTGATGCCGGAGAGCGATGACATAGTCGAGTATCTGGAGGAACAGTACGCCTGATCCCGTCCTTATACACTTTTATTATTTTGTGGTGAATAACATTCTTGATGTCCTTAGGTTACAGAGATGGAACTTACAGTAGCCCCGATGTAGAGATACGAGATGGTCCTCTGAACCTTTCTCCTGAAGAAGTGCTTCAAATGAGCGAACCGGAGTATCGCCTGAGGACGATTAGGAAAAGGACTCCGCTTACTAAGCCGGATATACAGTCCGTTGAACGTTCTATAGGCCGAGAAAGGGAGAAGCTTGAAGACTACTACGACTCGGAGTCGGGCCCGGAAAAATGGATTAAAATAGCTGACTCTATTCTTCCACGTTGGGCAGAAGTACTATCTGAACTAAAGCAGAGAGAGGAATATGCAGAAGGTGCGATAAAAAGGCCTGAAGAACTTTATCGCTTTTCGCTGTCAGGATGGTTCAAGCAGACTGCATCTAATGCACAGAGTCTTAAAGAAGAGCCGGAAGACCGTGAAATAGTCAATTTCGTGAAATCCTACCGTAATCTTGAGGAGCTTTACGCCGAAGAGATACACCCCTATATAGATTCAAGTGTTTAAGTTAGGAAATGTTAAAAGCCAGCTTTTCATACACTATTTCTATGGCATTTCTTTGCGTTGACATAGGAGCTACAAACACTGTTATAGGTGCAGGTGAAAACGACTTTGAGACAGTTGAAAAGTACAGCACCCGTTATTTCCTCGAGAACTCAGATGAACTTGTCAACGCAGTTATGAGGGAGACTGACCGGCAAACTGGTGAACTAGAACACGTGGCTGTGGCGGCCGCAGGACCTATCGATAGGGCGAAAGGAGAGTTCTACCCTCCAAACCTGTCAAAAGACAGCTTCAACCTGAGGGAAATGCTTTCGTCCTATGGAGACGTAAAAATGATGAACGACGCAACCGCGGCAGTCGCCGGAGAATACTACTATGGAAGGAACTCGGCGGAAGACATGATATACCTCACAATCAGCTCGGGGATCGGCGCAGGAGTTATTGTGGACGGTGAAATACTTGAGGGCTGGGGTGGAAACCTGGGAGAAGTTGGCCACATGGAGATAGGTAAAGACGGAGTGAAATGTGGCTGCGGAGGCTGCGATCACTGGGAAGCATACAGCTCCGGCGACAGGATGCCTTTAATGGCCGAACAGCTTTTCAACAGACAGTATGAAGACTCGAGGGAGATATTCGACAAACAGGAGATGGGCGACCGAACCGCAGAAAAAGTAATCGAAAAGATGCAGGAATGCAACGCCAGAGGCTTCGAAAACCTGGTGAACCTGTTCAACCCCGAAGTGATATGGGTCGGGGGAGCGGTAGCCAAGAACCACTTCGAAAAAGTGGTCGAAGAACCTATGGAAAAAGTTGAAGATGGTTTAATGAACCAGAAACCTATAGTCGAGGAAAACTCTCTGGACGAGGAAGCAGTAATATACGGCTTGAAGGCAGCTTGTAAGGGAAAGTTTGAGCTTTGAGCCTGATAGTTAGTGGTCTCTTAACCTATGAACTCTCCGGTTGGATTAGGGATTCGGTATCACGCTCCAACCGCTGATTGAGGCTTTGGATGGTGGCGGCCAGGCCACGTCTACATTAATCCATCCTATTCGTCCATCAAACTTTCTACTGATCGTCTCTCCCCCATTATATGGATCCATCTCTATGACTCCGGACCATTCTATAGGCACCTTATAGATCTTCTGGTAGGCTGGATCCACCTCGTCATCGGACTTGACCGGTACGTATTCTAGCACTTCAGGCTGAAAGTCTGCTGGCTCCTTGTAGGCTTCCAAGGTTTCAACATCTTGTTCCACTTCAACGCCTTCAAGATGATTATCGATACCTACATCCATAGAGCGGAACATCTCGGACACCATGTTTTCAGTTTTCTGGTTTGAAAGCCATATCGAAGCCTTGTGTCTGGCAATCTTCGAGAGTGCTTTCTCCCTCAATTCGTCCAGCTTCTTCATACGGGATTCCTTAAACGTATTATTCAGTTCGGTGGCCTCAAGCCGTAACTCCATAAATAAGACACCTAAAGCCAGAGAAGAGGATCCGTAATCAAGATCATCTTTGCTGGCAGACTCATAATAACTCCGGTCATCGATTCGCCAGCTAGTAAATTCTTTCTTTTCTATCTGTCTCTCCAGGGATTTTATCTCTTGATCTATTAATTTCTGCTTGTCAACTGATTCGATTTCGGTATTATCATTCTTGACAAGATCTGCCTCAAGGTTTAATTCCAATCTGCCGTTTCTTCCCATAGCTCCGATAAGAGTGTAGTTCCGGCCCGGCTTAACATGTCTATTTAGATTATGCACATCTTTCAGGATGTTATTACCGTATTCAGAGTTCGAGCTCTCATATAACATAGGTTCATAGTTGCCCTGACCATCATAGTCCACAACCCGTCCGGTGTTCCTGTTGATAACCATGAATGCCGAAGGAACTCTGCCTGAAGCGTAGATATCTAGATCCAGTTCCCTTGTATTGTTTACTGTGAAGTTTTTCACCCTCCAGACGCCGTGTCGTTTATCAACTGATCCGTAGCTCCTCATTCCGAAAGCGTTTCCTTCAGGTTTTTCTCCATTTACAATAACTACTTCATCCTTTGGTCCAAGGAAGGCTTCAGAGGAGTCTATATGCGCAACCAGGAATAGCAGACCGAATACAGTAGCTAACAAAAATACTGTGGAAAAAACAATCTTCTTATCCATATCTTGTTTTGAGGACTCGAAGATAAAAATCATTTTTGATTAGATAACTCGAATGGCTGACACGACTACCTAGCGGTGTTGAAATCTAAAGGTAACTCGGAGAAAGATGGACCGGCCCAGATTTGAACTGGGGATCTCCACGTTATCAGCGTGGCGCTATAACCTGGCTAAGCTACCGGTCCTTACAAACATGGGTTAGACCTTAACATTCTAAAAGGCCTCGCTCCTTACCCGACTTTTCAGTGTATAACAAGTTCTATGTCGGAAAGTTTTAACACGCGCCCGGTTTAAACAAAGAGTTAATGGGTCTGGAGGACGACTACCGTGAAGGCGTAGAGAACATCGAGGAAGGCCTTGAATCCAGGTTCACCCAGAGAAAGGCTTCTAAAGCCAAGAAGGTTCTCGACCAGCTGCTTCCTCTGGCCTTGATTGGTATAGGATCGATACTTACAGTCACATTTGTTCTACCCGTTAATTCAGGCACGAGAACAGCGGTAAACATTTTGAACTACGGTCTGATTATTTATTTCGGCGCAAGACTTGTTGTTGCTGCACGCTTAGCAACTTCAAGACGACAGTTCTTCGAACAGCACTGGCTTGACTTCCTGCTTGTTATTCCGGTGTTCTCTATTATGCGTGAGGCGAAGATCGGGAGGGCTTTAGCTGAGGTCATGCCTTTCGAGGGGGAAGCACTTCTCGGAGCTTACGTCGGACGTCTAAGTATCGCCGGCAAACTTACCAGGATGGGCAGAATCGTTAAGAGAAGTATAGGTTTCTAAAAAACTACTCTGTTTTTGCTTCCACTCTGTAATTCTGCGTATCGGACTCTCCAAGTCTATTGATCTTCTTTGGAATTCTTTCTCCGTCTAACTCTACAGCCGGCTGAGGGATCTGCAGGAAGTAAGCGTGTGCACCTCTCTCAACCTCTCCGGGTTCAAGATGGCCTTCCACTACGGGTGTTGGGTCGTAAATGCTTTTTTCCTGTCTATCGGCAACCCAGGCATGATTTACGAAATCTACTTCTCTTGAAGAAATATCTATATCGTCTCTGCATGCGTAACCGTTGTGCTTAATCCATTCGGGTCTCGCAACCGCCATTAGCTCCGCAAACTGGTTACAGACACCTTTTCTCTGCTCAAGGAATTTTTCCCGGTCTATACTATCTCTCATGCTGTAACTAAATTCATTTCCTATGGCTTTAGATATTTCTTCCGCTGACATAGACGTGTAGTCCTGCCCTAGTAGTTCAGGGGCTGCATCTTCAAGGGTTTCGCTATCAACGTTCTCTACTTCCTCAATTCTCTCAAAGGATGTATCTACTGAGAACTCAACCAGAGCTGGGTTTTCAGGACTCCAGTTGTCTTGCTCTTTGAGTCTCCATTCTAGGTTCTCGACAGGAAGTTTGTAGTCCATCGCCCAGCTATCCTGTGTAGATATAGAAATCTCTTCTTCATGTTCCTCTAGAGGCGTTAAAACGTATTGGAATGAGAAGTTGTCGCCGTAGGTCACGGCCTGAGGAACATCGTTCTCCGAGTACAGAACTCCATCTTCATGGAAGAACATGTATCTTGACATATGGGCCCGACGGGATTTGAACCCGCGACGCCCGGCTTAAAAGGCCGGTGCTCTGCCAGACTGAGCTACGGGCCCATCAAAATTAAGTGATGGGAGAACTTTTTTATTCGAGCTCGACGGTCTCTATGTCGAACTCGCCGTACTGGATGTTGTCCATCGAACTGTACGGAACGAAGATCTTCTCGGCATCGATTCTTTGAGCCTCATCCTCTTCAGTGTAGATGTAAGGCTTTCTGGCTACTACGCCTTTCTCCTTCTTCTCAAGCTGGTCTTCCTCTTCTACGAGGAAGTCTCCTGCTGCGGAGAGAATGATTACCGAGTAGTTCTTCTCCATTATGCTTTCCTCTTTTTCTCTGGCTTGTTCGTCTTCTTTGTCTTTCCGAATCCACAGGAAGCACATTCTTTCTTCCTGAGGTGGAACGACTTGTTGCCGCATCTGCGGCACTTGCCGTGAGTCTTCTTGTTACGTTTTCCTTTGTTTAATCCCATTATTGAATCACTCCGGGCTGACTAGTATTACGTTGTCGCCTCTGATCAAGAGTTTTCCGTAGTCTGTCTGTCCTCCGTCTTCGTCCGTGACTGAAGCTTCTTCGAGCCACATGTTGAGGTGGAGGTCGAAAGCCTTCAGGTTGCCGGAAACTGTCTGGCCGCCTTTCAGTTTTGCGATTACTCTATCTCCTTTTGCAGTATCTAGTACGTCGAGTGGCCTCTTTCCGTCGTCGTTGTTGTCTCCCATCTTAGAAACACCTATAACCGATGTTCCTCCTACAACTTATATAAACCCTGCCCTGTTCCACGTGCTGAGCCGGATATAACGCCTTATATCCGTGGAGTTGAAGGGTTAGAGAGGTTTTTATAAAATTTCAGCTAGAGCTTTACTGTATGGCAATCTGGCACAGACAGAACGGAAGAAAGAAAACGGGCGGAAGAACACGAAGCTACAGAAAGTCCCGGAAACACGATCTGGGATCAGAGTTCTCGGAACCGCAGCTCGATGAAAAGAAGGTAGAGAAAAAAGATACTCGAGGAGGAAACAAGAAGAACGTCGTAAAAGGCGCGGAGACAATCAACCTCGCAACCGACGAAGGCGTTGTAAACGCGGAGATCGAATCGGTTGAGGAGAACGATGCCA
Organism: Candidatus Nanohaloarchaea archaeon; assembly: GCA_041639695.1. Lineage (GTDB taxonomy): Archaea > Nanohalarchaeota > Nanosalinia > Nanosalinales > Nanosalinaceae > PL-Br10-U2g16. The sequence goes on along the minus strand of JBEQBQ010000015.1, from coordinate 3,177 downwards.
ACCCTAACTTCGTAAGACGTTCGCTGCTAACCAAGGGCGCAATTGTAACAACTTCTGAAGGAAAGGCCAGAATCACTTCCCGGCCTGGCCAGGAAGGAGTTGTGAACGGAGAGCTAATCGAGTAAAACGTTCAAGGCATCCAACGCCTCTTCTCCTTCAAATTTTCCTCCAAGACCTTTCTCAGGATTTACCTCCATAACTACGCTATTAATGTATGTTGGCGGGTTCTCGGATTCGCTGTAATCTATACCCAGCTCCTCAATTTGGTTTTTAACGGCCTCGTAAGTCTCGCCAGAACCCTCTATCTCGATATAAAGCTCGTCAATAGTTGCGCCTTCAAGTATGTCCGCCTTCCCCATATACAGTAATACTATTTGTACGGTATTAGAGCTTTATCGAAAAGATTTAAGCTGGAGCATGAGTAACTAACTTGTTTGATAATAGAAAAGAAGAAATCTCGGGTCGGGCCCCCTCCCTAGTTTCTGAAACCCATTAGTTTGCTTACCGCGCGGGAAACGATGTTTCCCTGTTCGAACTCGACCGGAATCTGTCGACCGGTTTCGTCCATGAAATCGGTTTGCATCATGCTAAGAATTCCCCTGCACGCTTATAAACCCTTGCTCCTGAAAACCGTTCTAATCGTTTTGCGGAGTTCATAAAGGTTTCTAAGGCTTTCTTCGCATCCTAGATCTAGTGTGGTTTTCCTCTTCTTCATACATCTTGTTGCGGTCGACCTGTTTCACGATCATCATAGGAACCTTGTCTTCCTCTTCAGTGTCTAGGAGCTGGTCTACGGCTTTTTTCTCCTTCTTGGGAAGGTACTCCAGGTGATCCTCGTAGGCACGAATGTTCGCTGACATATGTTGCAAAGGACAAGACTCGGTTTATAAACAAACGAGGAGGCTGCCGGAAGTTCCGATAGAAAAGTGTGAAGGCTTATTAAAACCCTGAATAAACCGGATAATGATGCTGAAACCTCCCAATATCGATAAAATACTGGAGTCAGAGGATAGAGCAAAAATCGCGACTCAGCAGCTAGAATGGTGTTTAAAGATAGAAAAACAACTGGAGGAATTAAAACCTTCTCATGACGTTCTCATCCCTCAAAGATTCATTAACACATGCAAGTTGCTCAGAGAGGAAGCGGAAGAGTCGGGAGATCCTGAAGTAGCTAAAGGCATTCTAAAAGGGGCTTTCATACTCCAGTACGAGGTATTGATGACCGTGGATAGCCACGATCTGAGGGCGCTCTATCAACAACTAGGTGAGGCTTGATGTCAGAGTATAATGAACTAATTCAAAGAGCAAGAAAACTCAGGTCCCAGACTAAAAAAGAGAAGAGAAACGGCCCGAATCTATCTCATGTTCTCCCTAAGCAATTTCGTAATGCCGGCGATAAATGCGTTGAACAAGCCGAGAAATACAAGGAAAAAGGTAACGTAAGGCAAGCAGAAGGATTCTTGATAGCGGCCTGCAAAATATACGAGCAGGTAATCAAGATGTACGAACAGAACTTCATCCGTGAGCGTTTGAATGCCTTAAGAGGCTAGCAAATAAAGCGCGGAACTGTCAAGGACGTGATATGATACTTCCTCAGTTCTGGAGCGTGTAAGTTCTCCATCTTCCTTCGCCCTCCGACTCGATCAAACGGTAGTGATCCATCTTCTTCAAGTACTTCCTCCTAGTCCTCTCCGTCTTAGGCTCGTCAACTCTTTCCTCGTACTCCTCATAGAGTTCGCCCGGTGAAATTTCGCCTTCCTCTTTAATAATCTCGTAGAGAACTTCTTGGTGTCCGTTTAACTTGTCGACAGACTTTGACTTGTTCTCTTCTTCGGCCTGAGGCAGCGCGTTCTCGACTATCGCGTCAGTAATCTCTTCCATGTCCCTGTTCTCTGCTTCTTCGGCAGCGATTCTCAAACCGTTTATCGCTACCCGGGCGTCACCATCCGCTCTTGAAGCGATTCTGTTTAGTTGCTGGTTGTCCACAGCTTCTTTTCTCAGACCCCACTTCCTTCTATCCTTCAGTATGTCAACCAGCTCCTCTTTCGGGTAGGCGGGGAACCTAACCTCTTTTGTTCCTTCCAGTGAGGATCTTATTCTCTGGTCTACATCGTATAAAGCGGTTTCCTTGTTCGCGATCATTATCAGCCCGATGTTGTTTTCTCTTGCGAAGTCGTAGAGTATTCTTTCCTCCTCTATCTGGTCGACCTCGTCGAGTATTACTATGCTTGGCCGTCCTGAGACTTTTTGCCTGAACTTGTCGACCAGCTCGTCGGTTGGAGTCCCGGTTCTATGTATCAGGTTGACTCCTATGTCCTGAAGCAGGTTGTAGTATACTTTGAACCTTGAAGGGTATCTCCAGCAGTTGACGCTTCCCCAGACCACTGTAGAGGAGTGTTTCTGGAGCTCGTCGACTACGTACTCTGCCATCGTGGACTTTCCGGTTCCTGGCGGTCCGTAGAGAAGCATGTTTCTAGGGTTCTTTCCGTCGAGTATGGGTTCGAGGCAGCGTTTTATCTCGTTGAGCTGTGAGTTCCTGTGGACCATTCTGTTGGGCAGGAAGTCGGCGGTTAGCACCCTCGCGTCCTCTATAACGGTGTTCGGAGTTCTCACGGAACTATAATACTTCCGGTAGTTTAAAACATGGAGACGTACCTTTCCGTTACTTCCGCTAGAAAAAAAGTAATACATATCGGAGTTAGAATCTCAAATAAACAGTTTTTGTAATACGTTTGAGGGAAGGTTTAAAACCGAGCTTCGCCAATTCGAGAGTATGGAGACTTATACACTTATCAGTGCATTTATAGGTGGAGGAGGTCTCGTGGCCGCGATGCTCACAATCTGGTACCTTGATGTATACCACAAAGACTTCGAGGAAAAACTAAGCATTAAGATTGCGGCAGCCACAGGCGTGTTCTCAATTATGATGTTCACGCCACTGATCGACACACAGGGAGGCTTCCTCAAGATGGGTCCTTTAGCATTCCCTTCGCTTAAGATCGTTGGCGACGCAATAACACTAGGATTCCTAGCATCCGCGTTAAGAGACCTGATCGAAAGAGAACAGGAAAAACGCGCAGACGAAGAATAACTCCTAAAAATCTTTCTCTTTATTTTTATTCAGCTAAGATGTCTCAAGTTTAACTCAAGTACATCCTCATCCATTAATTCATGCTC
>JBEQBQ010000014.1:0-30118 GCA_041639695.1 Candidatus Nanohaloarchaea archaeon | reverse complement strand
AGCGGTACTAGGTCTTGGAGATATAGGGCCTGAGGCTTCGATGCCGGTGATGGAAGGAAAATGCAATCTCTTCAAGAAGTTCGGAGAGGTTGATGCATTCCCTTTAGTTCTTGACTCGAACAGTCCTGAGGACGTGATCGATACGGTTGAAAATATTGCACCTACTCTGGGAGGTGTAAATCTTGAGGATATCAGTTCGCCTGAATGTTTCCGGATAGAAGAAGAGCTGAAGGACATGCTGGATGTCCCTGTTTTTCATGATGATCAACATGGGACGGCCATAGTGGTTTTGGCGGCCCTGAGAAACGCCCTCGAGCTTGTCGAAAAGGAGCTGCAGGGCTCCAGAATCGTTGTGCTGGGTGCCGGCGCATCAGGAATAGCTGTCTCAAACATCTTGCTGGATGCGGGAGCCGAAAATATTGTGCCTGTCGACTCCTCCGGCATTCTGAGAACTGATGAAGGAAACAGGTACAAGAAAGAGCTGGCAGAGAGAACACTAGCTTCCGAAGAATCAGGAAGTCTGGAAGACGCGGTACAGGATGCAGATGTTTTAATCGGTCTCTCTACAGGCGGAATTGTATCTAAAGAAATGGTTTCAAGGATGAGCGATGACTCGATCGTCTTCGCCTGCGCCAACCCTGAACCGGAGATAATGCCTGACGAAGCTAAAGAGGCAGGAGCGGAGATCGTTGCCACAGGCAGATCTGATTTCGACAACCAGGTCAATAACTCTCTTGCATTTCCTGGCATATTCAGAGGAGCTTTAGATGCCCGATCGACCGAGATCGATGAAGAAATGAAATTGGCTGCTTCTGAAGCAATAAGGAGCTTCGTCGAACCGAGAAAAGACAGAATCGTACCGGAAGCACTTGACTCCAAGCTGGCAGAAGAGATAGCTGAAAAAGTTAGAGACGTAGCCTAACTACTTCATCTTCTCTTTCACTTCTTCAACATAGATCTCAACAAGGTTGAATGAGCCTTTACGCAGGTTCTTCTTCGCTAACCGTAGCTCGCTTCTCAAGTCGAACACATCCTCATCATGCTCTTCCAGCTCCTCAATCCTGTCCTCGAGCTTGCTGATCTTCTTGTTGTACTCCTCGTACTTCTCTAGCTTCTCATCACTTAATCTGTGAGGGCTGTGTAGTAGAGGTCTGAAGTTAACGAAGTATGGCCGTCCACGGTTGTACTCCGAGTTCTGTAGCATACCGGAACAATATTTGCCTTGACAATAGACTTGACTGTGTCCATACCGAACTTGTTCTGGATTCTATCTAGGTCATTTTCGTACTGTGTACGCATCTGTACCGTTGTTCCGATGTTGGCTCTGATTTCACCGCTGAAGTCGCTTATGACTTGTGAGAGCAGTACCATTCCGACCCCCCATTTTCTGAATTCTCTTGCTCCTCTCTCAAGCTGTTTCAATCCTTCTCCTGAACCACCGAACTTCTCCAGCAGTCTGTGGACCTCGTCATAGACGATTACGGTATCTAGCTCGTTGCTTTCCGGCAGATTTGCATCAAACACTTGCTGTATTGTTTTATCCACAAATTCGTCGATGTTCTTGGAGTCCAGTTTGTGCAGCGAGAACACTATAATCTGTCCATCATCGTCCTGCTGGAGGTAAGGCTTGATATCGATCTCTTCGCCGGGTTCGATAGCTCTAATATTTCCGTCAAACCCGGTTCTCTGGCTTTTCGACATCCCGAAGTCATCGTACTTTGAGAGCATCTCTTTGTCGTCGCATTCTCTGAGGAAGCCGGACCACTGAGCGGTTGGGTCTAATACGATTACGTTGGTTCCTTCCTTGAGGGCTTCTTCGACCATTACCTGTCCTGTTACTGTCTTACCGGAGCCGGTTGCACCAGCGATTAAGGCGTGAGTGGTCATCTCTTCCAGCTCGAGGAACGAACGGGAACCTCTTTCAGCCAGCTTTCCGAGGAACGCCTGTCTTGAACCGCCGGAAGGCAGAGTCTCTATATCTAGTTTCTCCTCGTAACGCTGCTTCTCCAGCTCCTTCTTTCTTATGTAGATGAATCCTGTGTATCCCAGTATTGAGAGGAAGACAAGCATTCCTGTACCTTGTCCAATTGTTGAGTAGGTTATTCCGAGCAGTGTTCTCTCCCAGAAAGGAATATCTATGTTCACGGTTTTGATTGCCTGTGCCTGGAAAGGAACCTCTTTGTTCGAGTAGTTGGCCGAGGCCTGTATCTCATAGGTTCCTAACTTGGTGCCTTCCGGAACGTTAAGCGTGAATACCTTGTCGAGAGTTGTAGATACTGCAACAGTCTTTGAAGTTCTTGCAACAGTTTCCAGTGTCTCCGTGTCGACAAGTTCGAGCGTTACATCGACATCTACGTTTTCACTGTATCCCTGGTTTGAAAGCGAGGTTTCAACCCTTAGATCATCTCCCGGTCTAACAGTATCAAGCACAGGGTTGACCGTAAGATCGAGCAGTTTCTTGTCCTGTGGAACGATCTGGATATTGACAGGTAGCTGCTTGTCCACGGCTTCGCCCGTGATTTCTAGGTAACCTGAGTATGAGTTAGGCTCAGCAGATTGAGAGGCAGATATAAGCACGGAGAGGTCTTTTCTTTCACCGCCTTCTATCGTAAAGCTTCTGTCGGTCTCCAGGAACTGTCTTATGTTATCGCTCATGAAAACTTCGAGGTTCTGGGATACGTTGACCGAGTTGCTTATTGATACAACTGCTGTCTGTTCTTCTCCGGGTTTGATCGAGGCTTCGATACTCTGGCTTCCGAACTGTAGAAGTGAACTGGTTCTATTGTCTTGGAGTGCGTCAAGTAGGTCTTGGATTCCTTCCTGGAACTCGTCCTCATCTATACCTCCATCGAAGCTTCCACCTCCTCCTCCGCCTCCACCTCCGCCAGAGCCGGAACCGGTACCTGAACCGTCGCCCGAACCATCACCTGATCCGTCGGATGAGTTACCGCTATCGCTTCCATCTGATGTCTCTCCGGTGTCCTCGGTCATATAATAGGCGGAGAATGAGTCTATCTCGGCTGTCGCCATCATAGTATCTGCGTTCACACCTGTTGCCTGCTTGGTCCAGTTCGAGTTACAGCCGTCCGCCTTGTTCTCGAACGACCAGTCGCCGCACCTGTATATTTCAAGGTCGTTGACGTTACCTAGCTCGTTCTCGAACTCTGAGTAGTCTATGGAGACCGAACCCTGTTTGTTCTGAAGCTTTGAGGTCCTTACCGCGAATCCGGAAAGCTCGTTCTCATCAGCTACCGGATCTATGCTGACGTAGGATGGCTTGATATCCGGGTCTATCTCCATAGGGTCCTCAAGCTCCGAGTTGTTCACGTCCTGAAGCTCGATCACCCGTTTTGAGTTGTTGATATCGAAGCTTACATCGTACCTTCCCGATCTTACCTGTTGGTCATAGCTTCCCTCCGGTGCCGAGATCCTATCCACTACTGAGGATGAACCTGGACGCTTCAGATCCATATCGACCTCGACCCCGTTCCCGGAAGGATCATTTATGTTTCCTGATACCTGTTTGAGCTCGTAGACCTGGAAGAAGGTCTTTGTCGTATTAATGTTTCCTGCTGTATCTTCAGCCCTGAACCAGACATCGTAATAACCCTCGTTTTCGAAGTTGACGTCTCCGGTCCATGAGCCTCCGCTGTACTCCAGCTCCTCCGTGAAGTTGGTTCCCTCAGGCGTGAGGACTGTTGCGTTGACCGACCTTACATCCTCCACTGAACCGATATCTGAGACGTCAGCTGAAAGCGTTGAGGAAGTGCTGCTTCCGGAGTCGGAGGCAGAAACGCTCTCGAATACCGGAGGCGAAAGATCAGTGTAGCTTACGTGGTCTTGTGTTGTCTGAGTGGTTGAGGCTCCGATATCTGGGTACTCGGCTTCGATCTTCATGTCGTATACTTTTCCGTCCTTAAGCTGTGGTGCCTCGGCCGCTATATTCCAGTTCGTATCGTAGGACTCTGATTCGACATTTGCTTTCTTCCCGCCTATGTAGATGTTCCATTTGAGGCCTGAGGTTACGGGGGAGCCTCTGAACCCGGCTGAAGCCTGGATATCCAGTGTTTCGCCTGCTTCAACGTTATTGGCGCCTCCTGACTCAAGGTATGCTTTGTAGTCGTAAACTGTCAGGTTGATCTTGAGATTTCTGGACTCCCTCTCGAACGTTTCCTGGTCATAGCCTGAGACCGTTAGGTTCAGGGTGTAGTTGCCTGCGGAGCTGTTAGTACTGATTACGGGAGTGAAGCTTCCAGACTCGGAGATATCCAACTGGGCTTCGGAGGGTGAGAACGAGATTGTGCTGGTGGTCGGGAATCCTACCTCCAGCTCCTGGTTGCCGGTGTTTTCGATTATCAGGTCGTCGAGAGTAAGCTCTGTGTTCGGTCCTGCGCCGACCGTGTAGTTCTTCGGGGATAGCGTCAGGTTGAGGTTCTTCCTTACTGTGGCCGATAGATCTGTCTCTGCTGTTGCCTCGTCCGAGTTAAACTCTATTGCCGGTGTGTAGACCCTGTCGGGAGAACCTTCGGGGGCTGAAACTGTTACGTTTACAAGACCTTTATTACCGGATTTGATTGTATCTGGCGTCTCATAACCGAAGTTTAGCTCGTTACATGCCTCGCTTGAGATACAGCTGGCTTCAAGGTTTTGTATATCCTTGTTGCCGACTGATTCGATCTCTATCTGTGTGCTTGTTGAGCTTCCATCATTAAGTTCAACTGTCTTGGCGCTCTCCGCCTCCATGTCGGCGTTCTCTAGTACTTCGACTTTGAAGTTTCTGATGGTGTTCTCTGAGGTTTCATCGGCGTTCTCCCAGTTGGTGTTGATTGTTGGAAGGTATGTGCCTGGCGATGTTCCTGCTGGAACGGTTAGTTCTACCTCTCTGTACTTAGTTTCGTCGAGATCAAAGCTTCCAAGGCTTGTGCTATTGGTAGTGGTGCTCCACCCTGTTCCGAGGTTCTCCAGGCTGAAGCTGGCCGAGTTCGCTGTCTGTGATCCGGTGTTCGAGAACTCGGCGATGAACCTCTTGGATTCGCCCGAGAAGGCGTTTACGTTCTTTAGTTGGAAAACCGTCTGGTTCAGCTCTGTATCTATAGTTGTGGATGGAACCACCTCGAACTCAAGGATGTCTGTTCTTGTCTTGAGGCCTGCTGAGTCGTTTACGTATATCCGGAACTCGAACCGGCCCTCCTCTACTTCCGGCGTGTATCCAGCTTCGTAGATGGTCTCCTGCGAGCCGAAGTCGGTTGTTTCATTAGCAGTAATGTTCTGTCCGCCGATTATGTCGATCCAAGTGGAGTTAACTTCGTCGTTGTCGTCAGGATCGACCGTCCAGTTGATCGTTTCTCCTGGCTCTAGGTACTTTGGACCGTAGTTGTATGATTCGATTGTCGGTGGCACATCGACGACATCTAGGGTTAGGGAGGCCTTCTTTTCCTGACATCCGGAACAGTCAAGTGTGAGGTTGTAGTTGTACTCGCCTCCTGAACCTGTTGGAGGAACATCGTACCTCACGGGCACCGTCTTGTTTCCGCCGGGGGAAAGAGTGAATGTCACTTGGTCATCGTTAGGACCTCTCTCGATCCAGCTCGGGTTCTCTCCCTCCTTGTTTAAGGTGAAGGACAGGTTCTGGTTACCGGCGTTCACTACTTCGAGATCGTCGATCTTCTCCTCTGAACCGATCGGTGCTTCTAATGAGCCGAAGTCAGTAGGTGTTCGGGTGTACTCCCTTGATTCTGGGACGTTTATGGATAGATTTACTTCATCATCCTTTCTACCTTCCTCGATAAGATCTATCTTGGTTTCATATGTTCCTGCAAGAGTGTTCTCTGGTACTTGGACGAACACGGTCACGTTTCTGGATTCTCCTATGGGTATGTCTGTAGGTGGGAACGGATCGAAGCCGAATGACCAGTTCAATCCTGTAACGGTGTAGTTGGCGGAGGCCGGCGCGTTACCGATGTTTGAGATGTTGATATCACCGATCTCCACGAAGTCCGAACCTTCTTCGACCGTAGCATCTATGCTTGAATCTGATTCAAGCCTTCCGGTGCTGACTACTCTGATACTGCCAGGGTCTTCTAGCATGTGTTCAGTTCCGTCAGGATCCGTCCAGTTGAAGTCTATGTCAACGTTATGTGTACCGGAAGCACCATCCGGAACGTACACGTCTACGGTGAAGTTAACCTTTTCACCTGGTGCAACGCTTCTGATCTCTGAGCTGTATCCTTTCCAGCCTGATTCGGTCGCTTTAGCCTCAATCACAGGGTTGTAAGCGTAGCTTCCGGTGTTTTCGACTTGGACTGGGAAGCTGAAGTTTCCATCGGTTATACCGAAGTTACGCACTTCGCTGAAAGCTGTAAGCTTCAGGTTGGCTGCTCCGTCGCCCAGCCTGATTGAACGGTTTGGAAGGATTCCTGTGACGTTGAGGAAACTATTCTTGATGTCATATGTTTCGCCTGATATCACGCTGCAGTATAGAAGCCCGTCCTCCCCTGAAGCACCTTCACATACTTTGTGATCTGATCGGACTGTGTAGTTTCTGTCACTTTCGACTCCTGAAGAGAAGCTTTCGATCCTCAGAGTTTCAAGCAATAGGTTTCCGGGTTTGAACACTGTAGTATAGCCGGAGTCGACCTGTCCGGTGTATCCTGTTGCCCTGTACTGCTTTCCTTCCTCTAGTGCACATGTGAGGTTGCCTGAGGAGAGCTTTCCGTAGCAAGCCCTATTCCCGGTAACGTTTTCCCTGATACTTACAGAGGTGTTCTCTGCGGGAGCTCCTGTAAAGTTGAGAAGTCTTACCTCGGTGTTAGGCTGGAGATCGATCACGTCTGGTGTGGAAAGTCCGGCTCGGACTACCTGTTTTTCTGTGGAGTAGATACTTGTTGCGATCTGGTAGCTCTTCGAAGAGTCTAGACCACATCTTATCATGCTCTGAGGTCCTGTCTCTCCGCTGCACATCACCGCTTCATCCGAGTTCCGGATTGAGAGTCTCTTTCCTTCACCGACCTCGTGACCTGTTGCGTTCAGCACGGTCAGGTTAAGCATTCTGTTGCTGTCAGAGTGCTGTAAAGTGGTTTCCTCTGGGAGCTCGACGTTGAAGCGTTCGAGTCCTTCCGCGGTTTTCAGGTTGTAGACTGCTCCTTCCTCCAGACCACATCTTAGGATTCCTTGATCGTTGGTCTTGCCCTGGCATGCGATACTGCCGGAACCGGCCTCGTAAGCCCGAATCTCCGTATCGATCACAGGGTTTCCTTCAGGGTTCACGAGCTTGGCTTCAAGGTTTCTTCCCAGCACAAGGGAGTTAGGTACCTCGACGTCCTGTAGAAGGGTCTGGCCTTCGGAGAAGATGTTGTAGTTATCGTTTAGGTTGAGGCCGCACATTATCTTTCCTTCGGAGTTCGTCTCCCCCTCACATGCGAGCTGGCCGTTCCTGTTGTTCATTATCCTGACAGGGGTGCTGTTAAGCAGGCCTTCGTCAGGTCCTTTCAGGGTGATGTTGAGCATCTCGTTGTTGAACTGGTTCCCTGCCTGAACTACGGTTCTTTCAGGGGCCAGAACCTTGTATCTCTCGACGTCCGAACCGGTCTTGATATCGTACTCAGCTCCGTTTTCCACAGCACATACTAGGAAGCCGGTGGAGTTGGTAGGTCCTTCACATTTCCGGGTCGAGCTGTCGGCGTTGTAGATTTGTGTGTTCTCTCCTATGGCACTTGAACCATCGACGTTCAGTGTGCGTACTACGAAGTTAGGGCTGAGACCTGGGTAGGTGCTTTGAGAGTCTATCGAGTACCAGTTTACATTTGTTCTGATGTTCTGTATTCTTCCGGTATAGGCATCTGTGCCGATCTTGTAGGGGCCGTCAGAGGAAGGAAGAACACATCCGAGGCGTCCGTCCTTCGTTGTTTTACCTCTGCAGAGCTGTTCACCTGTTGAAGAATAGTATCTGAAGTCCTTGTTTACTGCATAATCATTAGATTTAGTGTAGAAGCTGAACTTCATGTTCGAACGGTAGTTAGTATCGTTCACGGTTGTTATGGTCAAAGGCGATCTACCTTTAGCAATTAAAACATCGCCCTGACTGTTCTCGTGGTAGACATCGTATCCCTGCTTCGAATCTATCTTGCACTCTGCTACACCCTGCGAGTCGGTAAGAGGGGTACATACCTCATTTGTTTGGGAGTTTAGCTCCGTGACCACTATTTGTTCTCCTTCCGCAGGATTTCCATTCTCCGACAACATCCTCACTCTGATGTAGGGCGAAAGGGTCACCGAATCGGGAGGTCTGATACCAGAAACGTTCTGAAGTGAGGAGTAAAGGCTGTAGGTCGAAGAGTTATCCAGCCCAAACGCCATCCGTCCGTTCGAATCGGAGTAACCAGTCTCGCTGTTCGTCCAGACCTTCGTCGAGACCTTCTGATTCCCGTCCTCAAGAGTTAGATTTATCTCGTGAATGCCGTTCTGTTCATCGATTACGGCGAACGTGGCCTTTCTTTCATCAAAAGCTCCGTAACGGTCGGTGTAATTAAGAGTTATAGTATGAGTTCCAGGGTTTGAGGGGTTGAGGCTGTAGGAGTAGTCTCCTTTACCGTTAGTCGTTGTAGTTCCGATTTTGTTTCCGTCGAGGTAGACGCTGATCTTTTCGTTATCAAGATCTATCTTATCTCCGTAGCCGACTGATCCGCTGATCTGAAGAGCTTCGGTTGAGCTTACTGCCGTTGTGTTGAGTTCGTGAGCAAAGTGTCTCTCAAGAGTGTAGCTTTGACCTGTATCTAAACCTGTCTTAGCAGTGCTTTCGCCCAGTTTTAATGTGTAGTTGGCGTTAGGGAACAACCCACAGCTCACTTTGCCCGTACCATCTGTGGACCCGTAGCAGGCATCGGTGCCGCTCCACTTCTCGAGAACGAAGTCTATTCCTTCGTGTCTATCTCCATCAGTGTCAACGATTTGAACATCCAGCTTCTCGTTCAGAGAGGAGTACTGGAGCATACCGGATTCAGGGACAGGTACGTAATTTCTTTCTATACCTGAGGAAGAACTGATGTTGTAGCTTCTATCATCGTCCAGCATGCAGAAGAGCATACCCGAATCATCGGTCGCTCCCTGACAGGCCAGATTTTCTTTGTTCTTGATGTCCAAGTTTAGGTTTGCCTCTGCTTCAGCCGAGTCAGTAGGGCCGATTACCTTCTTCTGAAGAAGAAAGTTCTTAACCTTGAAATCTCTAGATGTCGGAAGTGCAACGCCTTCCTTGATAACTGAGTAAGGTCTGAAGGACTCTTCGTCCTCCGAGATATTGTAGGAGGATATAGCTATATCGTAAAGATCAGCAGAAGGAAGGCTACATGAGATACGTCCTATTGAGTTCGAAACCCCGCTGCAGACTTTTTCACCTCCGTCTGTCTTGTATACATCTACCTTCAGATCTGCCGGGTATCTGTTGAGGGCTGCTCGCTCCTCGGATAGGAGAACGTTGAGGTTATCGTAGTTCGTTATCGTGGTTCCTCCTGGAGCCTGCACGCCTAATTGGGTCCTCCAATTAGGGTTCTCGACTGAGATATCGTACGTCTTCGAACTGTCCAGTGAGCAGCTTAAATTACCGGAACTTGTTTCGCCTGCACAGACAAGATTTCCGGATTCAGATTCTCGAACAAATACATCTTCAACTATGGGGTTTGAGGCCGAGTCAACAAGCTTTACATCAAAGTTGTTTTCTAAGGTGTAGGATCCGGTTGCTGATACACTATCCTTCACCTTCTTCCATTTTCCGTTCCAGGCATTTGTGTATATATCAACAGTTCCTGAAACGCTACAGCTTCCGGTTTCACCGGCCGATAAACTTATTTCGCACAGTTTCTTAGAGTCAGGATATCCATCTAGATATTTGCCTTCTCGGTAGACTCTGATATCTCCGGGGTCACCATTCAGAGTGATATCTAGGTAGTTTCCTGTTGAGCCAGTATATACAGTTCCCGTTTCTCCGCCATTATCGTAGCTATCTGTTTCGTCTCCCCCGTCCACATTTGTATTGAAAGGATTTATGCCGTCTTTTGAGTACACTGCAATTCTACCTCCGCCACCTGAGCCTCCCGTGTTATCAGCTCCGTCTTCTATAATTTTAGCTCCTTTAGCTACTAGATCTCCTGAGCCTTCAATATGGGGGCCTTCGATCCGGATAGATCCGCCTGAGCCCGCTGAACCTTCACTTCCCTGCCCGCCGTTAGCTTTAATTGAACCGCTGATGGTTACCTTGCTGTTTGATGTAAGCCATATTCCCCCTCCGCCATATCCTCCTTGATAGTCGAGACCATATGTTCTTGCACCACCGCTACCTAATCGGGTAGCGGAGCTTTTCGACCCATAAGTCTGACCTCCGTTTATAGAGGTGCTGGGGGTTCCGCCCTGACCTCCATATCCTCCAGCACTACCTTGTTGGTCGCCAGCATAGCCGCCGCCCGGCCCATAGCCGTCATCATGGCTGTTACCTTTCCTGTAACCTCCTGCGTAGCCTTCTTTGTTTGCGTTAAGTGTTCCATCTATGTCTATAGGTTCCACTGAGTTGATTTTAACTCCGCCGTAGCTGGAGCTTGAGTCCTGTGAGGGGTCTCCTTTCATCTTCACAGTTGCTCCTGAAGCAACGCTGAAGGATTCCACGTTGTAAGTTCCGGCGCTTATCGTACAGTCGCTCTGAATGTTTACGTCTCCTTGCTGCCCACAAACAGTATCGTAGTTATTTGCTGGATTTTCTTTTAGTTCGATTTCAGTGTCATCAGGTCTTCTGATATCTTTTGAGACATCAAAATAATTGGAGCTTGAGACCTCCAGTCTGTGCCTTTCTTCCTGTAGAAGACAGGTTACATGACCTGTAGAGTTTGTCGTACCTTGGCAGGCAAGATTGTTGTTCGAAGTGTAAACATCTACTTGCTGGTTTGAAACAGGACTTTCGGAGGTGTCAACTAGTTCAATATCGGTGTTTTCCTCCACGGTTATCTCTTCAGGAGAAACAGATTCGATTCTACCTGAAAGCGACGTAGTAGGTGTAGAATCATGTATCTCAACGTCGTATTTGTTGCTTGAATCGAGATCGCATTCAATAAATCCTTCAGTGTGTGTCTCTTTCTCGCAGGCAACAGTATTGGTGCCTGATTCGTAGACGGTTACTTTTTTCTGCTTTAGCTTGTTTCCCTTCCTGTCCTCCAGGTTGACTTTCAGGTCTCCGGAACCTCTTAACCCTTTGTTTAAGGTTATATCCATGCTCGGATTGTCTTCGTTAGAAACGTAGGTTGTTCCGTCGACGATGATGTCGTACTCTCCTGAGAAATCTTTGGGGTTCATTGAACACTGTAAATCTCCGTTAGCGTCGGTAGAACCTGAACATAGAGTGTTGCCGTTGCTTGAACCTCTCAACTCTACATTTGAACCGGATATCGCAGTTCCGGAACTGTCAAGTAATGTGATATTGATCTGGTATGTTCTGAGAGATCCTGCTTGTCCGCTTTGATATCCACCTCCGCCTGCTACCGAGTAGCTCAGCTGATCAGATAACTGATCTGCTATGATATGTATTCGTCCTCCTCCCCCTCCTCCGCTCCCGTAACCGGCGCCTCCCCCGTTTGAGCCGTCTGACTCAACAGTTCCAGATCCTGAAAACTTTTCCGAGATTATACTGATTGATCCTCCTGCACCTCCCCCCGCTCCGCCTTCTGTACTTCCAGAGGCCGAGATAGAACCGTTCAGATCAATTGAGTCGGCTTTTATTGATATAGCTCCTCCGCCGTCTCGTCCTACAATATCCTCATAGGCTCCTCCGCCACTACCCATCTTAGTAGGGTAAAGAATCTTTCCGTAGCTGGTGCCGCCGTTGTCCCCAGAGGACTTTCCGGTACCGCCGTCACCGCCATAAGCTCCGCCTCCAGCTCCTGTTTCAGCACCTACGGTACCTGATTGAGAGTCTTCTTCGCCGCCTCCTGGACCTTCTCCGTTCGAGTAAGAGCTTCCTCCCCTGTATCCGCTTCCGATGGCACTGATTGTGGAGGTAGAGTCGACATAGAGGTATTCTGTATCCAGGTTGAGTTTACCGTAGTTCGAGCCATCGTAGTCTCTAACCCTAAGTGTTCCGCCGTTGATCACTCGGACTTCATCGTATGATTTATCTCCGGAAATGGTCGTGGTTTCGGCTTCAACAATTAACTCTTGGCCTAGAGCTGAACCGCTGAGAAAACAAACTATTGTCAGGAGTAGCGCTGTCTTTAGAATACGGTCTTTCATCTTTTATCTCGTAGGTTGTTTCTTACTTTTTTCTTCTAGCATGTTTTCAAGAGATTCGAGCGCCTGGTAAACATTTTTCTCGAACTTTCTGAGCTCTCTCTGATCGGCTGCGTTCCCAACAGCTCTTTCAAGCTGTGACATGTTTTCCGCGATTGTGTTAACATCGTTTCTTAACTCGTCTACCTCAACTTTTTCCTCGGACAGATCTTTTAGGCCCGCGGAAAGTTGATCTACACGCTCGAATATTTGTTCTGCTTCACTCAGTTTTTCGCCTAACTCTCTGAACTTCTCTCTAGGATCTGCGCCTTCCTCTTCTGCCAGTTCGTCGAAGGCGGCTTCAATCGCCGGCAAAATTTCGTCCGCTCTCTCAAGCCGATCTTTTAGCTCTCTGTCAAGCTCTTCAAAGTCTTTGTTGTCCGGTAAGTCTTCTACCTCTACTTGTACATCGTCAAATCTTTTCCTGATATCCTGAAAAGATCCTTCAAGCTCTTGGACCTGATCTCTTAATTCTTCGACGCTTGAATACTTTTCTTCGACCTCGAGGAACATGTCCTCGACCTTGTTGGCGTGCATATCCATCTTTTCTTGAAGCTGTTTCGAGGTCTCGAGATCTTTCTCAACCTCTTCTTTCATCTCCTTGAAACGGTCTACGCCCTGGAACTCTCTAACTTTCTGCCTCATGTCCTGTAGCTGGTTTCTCAGCTCCTCAATCTGGTCCATCGACTGGCTGACTTTCTGCTCGGCTTCTTCTATCTTAGCATCTTTCTTCTCCAGTTCGGCTTCTAGCTTCTCCGGCTCTAAGTCTTCAACTATCTGTTCTGCCTTATCTGCTTTCGAGCTTGCTTTTGACAATTCTTTTTCGTTCTCTTTGATCGATTCCTGCATAGAACCTATGCGTTCGGAAAGGTTCTGGAAGCGTTCCGTATTTCCTTCCTGTCTTTCCTGTAACATCTCTACTTTGGAGGACAGTTTCTGCACCTCGGCTTCAAGATTGGTTTTTGAATCGGTTACATCAGAATCAGATTGTTCTTCAGAGGGGGACCACTGGTCGTCCGGGTCCTTCAGTTCTTCTTCAACTTTGTCCTTGTTCTCTTCTATTACATCTCCGACCGATTTCTCTTCGGTGTCGCCGGATCCAAAGAAGCCGAGACCCATAATATGTGCATAACAGAGATTGAATATAAAGAAAACGAATTTTGGTAAGGTCTCCGAAGGAGTTTTAACGTTCTTCATGCCCGACAACACCATGGATCAGTCAGAAAAAGATAGTTATATCCAATCTGGGAAGACAGTTCAGAAAGCAAGAAAGATAGCCAGAGAGCAGGCAGAACCGGGCGTTAAGCTAGCTGATATAGCAGAGAAGGTTGAAAAATCTATAAGGGGCGAAGGTCTAGAACCTGCCTTCCCGGTAAATCTATCGATTAATGAACAGGCAGCGCATTATACACCTCCTCCGGGCGGAGACAGAAAATTAAGGTCTGATGATGTGCTTAAGATAGATATAGGAGCTCATTCGGATGGTTTTATAGCTGACACGGCCTTAACAGTTAACCCGTCCGGTAAACATCAGGAGATAATAGATACGGTGGAAGAGGTTCTTGAAAGCGCTTTGGACTTCGTTGAACCGGGTAAGACTATTGGAGAGTTCGGCAGACATGTAGAAAAACAGGTACCTGACGAATATAATGTGGTTACAAATCTTACAGGACATTATCTCGATCGTTATACGCAGCATGCGGGAGTTTCCGTTCCGAACTGTGATAATGCCTCCACTCACGAATTCAAAAAAGGGGATGCTGTGGCTATTGAACCTTTCATTTCAACAGGTTCAGGTAAAATGATGAACGGTAAACCTGGCAATATCTACATGCTTGAATCAAACAGAAGCGTCAGAGGTAGAGCTGAAAGAAAGCTTATGGGGGAAATAAAGGATTTTAACGGTCTGCCGTTTACTTCCCGGTGGCTTAAAAATTATGGCGGTCGGTACAAAATGGCTTTAAATAAACTGGTTCAGCAAGGTGTGGTTAAGTCTTACGATGTTTTGAAGGATCGTGAAGGTTCTATCGTGGCTCAGGCAGAGCATACAGTTCTTGTAGGGGCGGATGATGGCGAGAACATCGTCACAACCCGTCGCTAATTATATATCGCAAGTTTCTGGATTGCCGGTTCTAATGAGGTAGAGCAGAAGAAGTGCTATACCGCCTAACATGACAAGATTGCCGCCGAAAGGCAGGGCTGCGAGTGCGCCTGTAAAACCCATCAGGCCTATTATGCCGACCCCGCAACCCGCACAGCCACTTACCAGAAAACCAGGGGCTACGCTCGAGATACCTTTCAGGTTTAGGCCTTGGGCCTTCAGCTGTAGGTAGGCTGTTACGAAGGTGATGCCTCCAAGAATAGAGTAAACAGCTGTAAGTATCATACTAAGGCTTCCGGGAGTGTTGTAAAGGTAAAGGTCCTTTACTGCTATCAGGATGTTCTGAGGACCCGAATTTATCATCTGGTACGAGTAGACAGGTCGTGCGCTTAATACCATAAGTGAGAAGATAGTAATTATGGAGAGGAGGGTTGCAAGCGCTTTTTTCCTTGTTCTCGCGCTTGCTCTGAAAGCCTCTCTGATTCTTCCAGTTTTTTCTTTGATCACTGTCCTAGTTCTGAGCTGATCGCCGACTTGTACTTGGAGTACGGCTGAGCGCCAACAAGCTTCCGGTCGTTAACGAACACGGTAGGTGTTCCACTTACTCCAAGTTCGGATCCTTGTTGCTGGTCTTCTTGGACTTCGTCAAGCTCCTCTTGGTTGTCGTAGCACTGGTTGAACTTCTTCGTGTCAATTCCGATCTGTGAGGCCCACTTCTTCATGGACTGATCGAATTTCGCCTGATCGGATTTATAGACGTTTTTCAAGGCGTCTTGGTTGTTGAAGAACCCGTTCTTGTAGGTCCAGAAAGCTGCAGCATCTTGGTTTAATGCGCATTCTGCAGCAACTCCTGCAGATTCTGCCCAAGGGTGAAGCCTTGTTAGAGCGAAGTTTTTCCAGTAATAACGTGCTTCGCCGTTCTTAACGTGGTTGTCCTTTATCTGAGGGAACGCGTTGTTGTTGAAACGGTTGCAGAAAGGACATTCAAAGTCCTCGAATGCAACCATACTTACTTCGGCATCTTCGCTTCCAATATAAGGCTCTCCTTCTACATCAAAGGTCTTGTTGCCCTTGGTTATCATACCGGAGCCTACACCATAGTTAAGGTCGCCGTAAGGATACTTTGTCTGTTCGAGACTTACCACCTCCGAACCAGTATTAGGATCAGCGTTCTGAGAATCATCAGATTCTGGACTTGGCGCAGTATCTCCTGTTAGTTGCAGTGACTCCGCAGCATTTCCCGGGACAGGAGCATAGATTCCGCCTATAAATCCTAGTGCTAATCCAAGAATGAATATACCGGATGCAAAGTTTTTGGTAGAGATAGAGATCTTTGATTTAGGATTTGTTTGAGTTTGTTCAGTAGAAGTATCTACGTTTTTAGAGTCTTCTGAAGTTTCTTCGTTGTGCATCTGGGCTGCGTGAACTTTAAGCCCTCTCTCGGAGTCGAAAGAATCGCCGCACTCCTCACACTTGAACTCGTCTGTCATGTTCAAACAATTTTATTGAACCGTTTATTATACCACTTGGTTGCCGGTCCGAAATTAAAGAGAAAAAAGAGAGGTTTTTAGGCGTAGTAGTCCGGACCGTCATCAGGTTCCTCGACCTTGTCCATCTTCTTCATCATCGCCTTGTAGTGCTCCATGTTTTCCTCGGTGGCTGTAGGACTGGTTTCGTCCAGCGCCTCCTCAAAATGCTTCATCTTGACCTCTTCTGACTCTGTGTCCTCACGAAGAGCTTTCATGCCGGCCTCTCTTGCCAGGGACTCGATGTCGCTTCCGACATATCCTTCAAGCTTTTCGGCAAGCTCATCTAGATCCACGTCATCTGAGAGAGGCATGTCGCCCGAATGGACCTCGAGAATTCTCCTTCTCGCTTCCAGATCCGGTACTTCTACCTCTATATTTCTATCGATTCTTCCAGGTCTCAGGATGGCAGGGTCAATAAGATCCGGCCTGTTCGTGGCCGCTATAACTGTAACCCCTTCAAGGTTCTCTATTCCGTCCAGTTCGGTAAGTAGCTGATTGACAACTCGGTCTCCTACACCGGAGTCGCTTCTCGAACCCCTCTTTGTCGCAATTGAGTCTATCTCGTCGATGAACAGGATACAAGGCGCGACTTGCCGGGCTTTCTGGAAAACCTCTCTGACAGCTTCCTCGGATTCCCCGACGTATTTGGAGAAGATCTCAGGTCCTTTGATCGAGATAAAGTTGGCATTAGCTTCGTTCGCCACTGCTTTAGCTAAGAGAGTTTTTCCTGTTCCGGGCAATCCATAGAGTAGGATGCCTTTTGGAACCTCTATCCCCATCTTCTCAAAACGTTCAGGGTACTTCTGAGGCCATTCAACCATCTCTCTCAGGTTTTCTTTGGTTTCTTCAAGTCCTCCGACATCGTTCCATGTAACTGAGGGGATTTCGACCATGACTTCTCGCATCGCTGAAGGTTGAACCTTTCTGATTCCTTCAAGCATCGCATCACGGTCTACAACAAGTTTCTCCATTACCTCGCTCGGTATCTCTTCATCAAGATCTATCTCGGGTAATACATTTCGAAGTACGGACATCGCGGCTTCCTTCGCGACCGCTTCTAGATCTGCGCCAACGTATCCGTGAGTGTTCTCCGCTAACTCACTTAGATCAACGTTTTCTGTTAGAGGCATGTTTCTTGTGTGGATCTGCATGATCTCCTTTCTTCCTTCCCTGTTCGGTACACCGATCTCTATCTCTCTGTCGAATCTCCCTCCTCTTCTAAGTGCTTCGTCAACCGCATCGACACGGTTGGTTGCGGCGATTACAATAACGTTTTCACGTTCTTCAAGACCGTCCATTAAGCTTAGGAGCTGTGCGACGACTCTTCTCTCTACTTCTCCACCTACTTCTGAACGTTTGGATGCGATGGCATCGATTTCGTCGATAAAGATTATGGCTGGAGCGTTGTCCTGTGCTTCCTCGAATTTTTCTCTTAGCTGTTTTTCGGATTCGCCGTAGTATTTTGACATGATCTCCGGGCCGTTGATGGACATGAAGGTTGCGTCGGCTTCGTTGGCGACTGCTTTCGCTAGCAACGTCTTCCCTGTGCCGGGAGGGCCGTGAAGCAGTACTCCTGAAGGTGCATCGATACCTAACTGCTGGAATACTTCAGGATGCTTTAGAGGGAGTTCGATCATTTCTCTTACCTGTTGGATTTCTTCTTCGAGTCCTCCGATGTCTTCATAAGTTACTTCAGGCACTCTTACTTCCTGTTGGTCGGTTGATTCTACTGCTTGCTGTTTCACTTCGATCTCCGTTTTTTCTGTTATCTTGACAGCTCCTTTAGGTTTAGTAGAGACCACTGCAAGCTTGGTGTCCTGTCCGAATGAGAACTTGAAGTGGTCTGTGTCCATGTCAAATGCGTGGGAGAACTCGTCGAAAAGAGACTTTCTTCTGTCGCTTGGTTCTCCGGGAACTACTATGTCGCCTTTCATCACGGCGCGTCCTAGAAGGGCTTTTTTGAATATATCAGGATTGTTTACTTGGATCATTACGCCTTCTTCGGCAGGCGCAAGTGTAATTTTATCTGCTTCTTCGAGTTCAGCCTTAGAAACATCTACTTTCTGCCCTAGTGAGGTTCCAGCGTTTTTCCTCATGTAGCCGTCCATTCTCGCAATTCCGAGTCCTTTATCTGCGGGATAGCTTCTTGCTACTCTTCCTACTGTTTTTCTACCGTCTTTTATTGATACTGCGTCGCCTTCGGTTACGCCGAGTTCGTCCATTACCTTGGAATCGATTCTGACGATTCCTCTTCCTATGTCTTGTTGGGCGTTTGGCGGCACTTCTCCTACACGTAGTTTTACGTTATCATCTTCGTTGTCTGTCATGAGTATCACCTTTGATCTGCTGGATTATTTCCTCGTCTTCTACCAGTACTGTGAAGACGTGGTGGGACACCTTGTTGCCCCAGTCCTGGAAGTATTCGACCACACTTTCAGTGTTCTTCTTCGCGATTATAAACACTGAGTCATCGATCCTTGCATTAGGTATTTCGTCCATCAGGCCGTCCTTCTCGTATTCATACTTCTTGCCGTTCTTCTTCACGGTCTGTTTGTAGCCGAATAGACCTCTGTAGAACTTGTTCCGTTCGTATACTGAGTCGAAACGGTCCTTCAGAGTGTTGTATGTTAGTAGGTCGGCTTCCTTCTCGGACATAAGGCTACAATTAGGGTCAACATTTAAACGGTTTTTTGTTGACGTCAGTAAAAAACATGTTTGCCATCGGACAACGATAAAAGCTTTTGATAGAACTCTGTACTGTGAAAGTTGAAAGGCTCGAAACGGGGAGCGAGCCTATTGACTCGTTCCTAGAAGGGGGGATCGAGCGCGGAATCGTCACCAACGTATTCGGCGAATCCGGCTCAGGAAAAACCAACTTCTGCATACAAGTAGCAGCAAACGTCTGCGAAAACGGAGATAAAGCCGTTTATATCGATACAGAGAAAGGATTCAGTCCCGAAAGATTTACACAGATCGCGTCGGATGAAGCACTGGAAAACATAGTTGTAAACGAACCGGTTACGTTCGAAGAACAGGTAGACGCAATAATGTCCCTCGAATCAATAGTTGAAAAACACAACCCCGAGGTTATCGTGATCGATTCGCTGGTATCGCTCTACCGATTGCAGGCAACAGGCGACAAAGTACAGGAAGTTAACCAGACGCTTTCGAAGCTTCTATCTCAATTATCGAAGATTGCACGCAAAGAAGAAATTCCTATACTGGTAACGAACCAGGTCTACACATCCTTCGACGAGGACAACCTTGAACTTGTTGGACGTGATGTTCCGCGTTACTGGTCAAAATGTTTACTGAAGCTTTCAACGGTCGAACAGGGAATTCGAAGAATGGAGATAGAGAAACACCGATCGATGCCTGAAGGAAAATCGGTCGACTTCAAGATAACCGACGACGGTCTTGTCGATGCAGAGACTAATAGGCTATTATAGACAATAAACTGATTGAATTTCGATTAATGTTCCTAGAACAGAGAAAGACATATCGTTTATAAATTCTGTTGTTTAAAATCCAACTACGATGATGTCCGCAACTCAGGGTGGACGGGTTCTGCAACGTTAAGATAGGCGGAGCCCCAGCTTTCTCGCAGACCTTTTCAACTAAAATTTCGCTTTCTACTGACTTCGTATTATCTTCAATTTCACTGCTACTTCTGCTGCTACTGCTTCTGCTGTAAACTTCAAAAGAGCTTTTCTCACGGTAAAACCGGAGAAAAAGCCATTTCCTATTCGTGATACAACATGACACACAACACACACCACACAACGCACGACACGACCAGAAAATCTGAACAAAACGTCTTTGAGAGGGTAGAGTAAGATGTACGGAGAAGGACAGGAGGCTTCCACGTCTACTGAAGAAGCAATCTTCGGTAAAGCCCGTTCCGACATACCGGATATTGAAGGGCATCCTTCAAATCCCTACGATGTTGATCCTTCAAACCGCCGAACCTGGTGGGACGAAATGGTCGGCAAACAAGAGAGACCTTCAGAGAACTACGTCGAGTTCTTTGAAACGGTAGAAGTTCCCGGCGAAAGATTTGTCGAAGGCAGCGATGCACCTATCCCGGGCGAGTACGCCTTCGGAACCGACGAGATGATGGATATAGAGTCGGCGGTCGACCGGATCTATGATGAAACCTCCGAGTTTGTCGATGATGTTGTTGAAAGCGTTGTCCATCCTCAGCAGTCGAAACAGATCGAGCGCTGGTTCAACGGCGAAATATACAAACCTAACAGCTTCGATGAAAGTGACGGCTATCCGGTGATGGAGTAATGTCTACGACAGGATTTGACTTTCAGCCCACAGAGGCTGGAAAGGAAATAGAGATGCCTGAAGAGTTTGAGGAAGAGATCGTTGAAACAGCGAACTCCTGGAACTATCCCGGTGACGCGGATGGAAGAGATATCCATGTCAACAGCGACAACGGCAGGATAAAGGTTGTAGAGTACGAGGACGATGTGGAAGTTTACGACCAGGGTGCGGGAATCGAAGGCTTCCGGGCAGCGTTTCCCAGAGTTTTTCAGGGCAGATTTGGCTATCAGAGAGCCTTTGACTCCGGGTACGATAAGGCTGTTAACGCGGCAGAAGGAGATGTAGAGGTCTTCGAGTTTGATGATGGCGATGTAGTTATTGCAGGAGAACGTTCAGCTGTCAGAGATACAGTTTTTGAAGCAAGACAGGGGCTCGGCAGAGAGTATGGAGAGAAGTCTTCCTGGAACGTATCGGAGGTTGAGGAGCCTGAAAAAGCAGTTTTAGCGGACGGCGGGTTCCCTAGTTATGATGGTTCCCGGAGCGTCGAGACAAGTGAGGTAGAATCTGAAAACAGGGACTCTTACATGGGGCGGTTTACAACGCCCTGAATCCGCCATTTATAAAACACTTCAAGAGTGATTCAGTTACATGGATCTCGAGGACTACCGTAAGGAGATCGACAGGGTCAACGCCGAGATTGTTGACGCAGTCTCCCGAAGGATGAACGTTGTGGAGGAGATCGGCGAATACAAGAAACAGAACGGCATGGAAATCAAAGATGAAGGACGTGAAGAAGTGGTTAAAGACCAGTTCGAGAAACTGTTCGACAAAGAAGATCTTCCGCGAGAAAAAGGCCGTGAACTAGCTGAACTCCTTATAGAAACAGCTGTCCAGCTCCAGAAAGAGGACAAAAAATAATGAAGGTTGCTTTCCTGGGCCCTGAAGGCACGTACACTCATCAGGCCGCGGAAAAATACTTCTCAGAATACGAACCTCTGCCTGTCTCAACTATAACTGAGGCGGTTGAATCGAAGGCGGAAGCTGCAGTTATACCTTTTGAAAACTCTCTCGGCGGCGGAGTAACTGAGTCTATCGATCTATTGAGAGAGAAAGATGTGAATGTTACAGGACAAGTAAAAGTAGAGATAGATCATGTCCTGACCTCTAAAGAAAACAAAATGGATAATATTGAGGTCGTTCGTTCGCACCCGCAGGCACTAGCTCAATCAAAAAAGATAATTGAAGAAAATGGGTGGGAAAGGAAAGAATCATCTAGTACTGCTAAAGCAGCTGAAGAGATAGAAGAGGGCGAAGCCGCGATCTGCTCAAGGCTTGCAGCAGAACTGAACAATTTAAATATACTTGAGGAAAGCGTTCAGGACCGTGAATCAAATACAACACGGTTTTTCATAATTAACGGAGAGCAAACTGAGGGATCTAAAACCTCTGTAATCGTAGAACCGGGAGAGGACCGTCCCGGACTACTAGGTTCGATGCTGTCCTGTTTTTCTGGACACGGGATCAACCTGGCGTACATCCAGTCAAGGCCGACTAAAGACGGTCTTGGAAACTACTTCTTCTATATAGAGGCGGAGGCCGACCAGAACTCCGAGAAATTCGAGAACACGAAAAAATGTCTGGAAACTTACGCCGAGGTTAAAGTCCTTGGATCATTCGGTGGTAAAGATGCGTGAAAGAATTCAGAACATAGAGCTTTCGATCAGGAAGATTTCGGAAAAAGCCAGAGAACAGGAAGAATGCGTCCGTTTTGACATCGGACAGCCCAGCTTCGATACACCAGAACATGTCAAAGAGGCCGCGGCAGACGGGATACTAGAACAGAAACAGGGATATACAGCGGTTACAGGGATTGAAGAGCTGAGAGAGGCTATAGTTGAGGAAGAAAAACTGAAGCCTGAGACAGGGCCGAAAGGAGTAGAACTTTCGAAGGAGAACGTAATGGTCGGCACAGGCGGCATGGGAGCGATCTATTCTGTCTTCGCAGCGATGCTTGACGAAGAAAAGAAAGCGGTCTTCAACGATCCTTGCTGGGGGCCATACAAACTGATGTCGGAGGTTAACGGCAACCAGTGGACACAAGTAGAATACTTTGACGGCGCAAAACTTAGAGACGAAGCCAAACAGGAAATGAAAGATGCAGAGCTTGTCGTGATAAACACGCCTTCGAACCCAACAGGCAGAATGCTAACAGAACAGCAAGCCAAGAACATCGGCGAATTCTGTGAAGAAAATGATGTGATGCTTCTCTCAGATGAGGTATACCATCGCTTAACTTATGGAAAGGCTCATTATTCGCCGGCAGCGTACTGTGAAAACTCTGTCGTTATCGGATCCGTCTCCAAAAATCATGCGATGACAGGCTGGAGAATCGGCTGGGTAGTAGCTAAAGAAAACGATATTGAGAACTTTGCAAAGGTGGCAAGAGGAGCAACCGCCTGTCCACCTAAACCTTCTCAAATAGCGGCTCTCGAAGCACTTCAAAATGATTCTCACGTCGAAGAAATGCGGCAGGTTTACGAGGAAAGAAGAGATCTGCTTGTCGAAAGAATGAACGAACTTGGATGGGATTTCCAGGCCCCTGAAGGCGCAATCTATGCATTCCCGAAGGTTGAGGAAGATTCCTGGGATTTCTGCCTTGAAATGATTGAGGAGGGTGTTGCCATGGTTCCCGGAGAGCCGATGGGGCCGGAAAGTGACCAAAACGTCAGGATTTGCTTTGGATCAACTACGAAAGAAGAAATCGACCGAGCGTTCGATATCCTGGAGGAAAAACTATGATAGACGAAAAAATCGCTATAGTCGGCGGTACAGGACAGTTCGGACAGTACCTCGGAGAACTGCTGGAAGAACACAACGAAATCGTTATCTCCGGAGAAACAGTCGAAGAGGCAGAAAAAGTAGCGGAAAAGCACGGTTGGGAAGCAGGAGAAAACACGGAAATAGTGAAGGATGCTGATGTGGTTATCGTTGCTGTACCTATTGCAGTAACTGTTGATGTTATCGAGGAGATCGGGCCGCATATTGAGGATGATGCCTTGCTATGTGATATTACTAGCGTTAAGAAGAAGCCGACAGAGGCCATGAAACAGTACTCGGATGAAGTGCTTGGAATGCATCCTATGTACGCACCTTCGAACTCGGTTGAAGGCCAGAAAATTGTTTTAACACCTGTAAACGGTAAGAAGTGGACGGCGATGGAGGAGTTCTGGAATAGAAACGATGCGCACATCCATGTTACTGATCCCGAGTCCCACGACAAAGCCATGAGCCTTGTTCAAGGTTTGATGCACTTCTCCGAACTTGTGGTTGCTGAAACAATCCGGAAATCCGATATGTCGGGCTCGGAAATGTCCGAATACAGTTCCCCGGTATACCAGTTGATAACGGACTTAACAGCAAGAATGCTCAACCAGAAACCCGGGCTCTATGGCTCTATACAGGCAGAAAATCCAGAGAATGAGAAGGTACGTGAACGTTTCAAAGAGTCGGCAGAAGAAATACAGGAAATTATTGGAGATGAGGATGCGTTCGCGGAAAAGTTTGAGGAACTGGGTGAAGAATTCGATCTTGAAGGCGCCCAAGAAAGAACAGACTTGGTTATAGAACATCTAAGTGATGAAGTGCGTTAGGGGCTAGTTCTACCAATCATCCTTTGTAGGGCAGTCCGGGTCGATACACATCGTATAATCTTTTCCTTTCTTTCTGCTTACAAAGATCTTCGGTGTGCCACATTCCTCGCAGATCTCGTTCGTGGACTTGATATCGCCGTTGTTCGGTAGGGGGTATGTGTTTTCGCAGTCAGGGTAGTTAGAACAACCCACAAAATTTGAGCCGTTTGCTTTAATCATCTTCAAAGTTCCATCGCAGTCTTCAACGTTACAAGGTCCTAGTCTTCTTCTGCGTTCTCTTTCGGAGTCGATTGTGTCGACAAGCTCTGAGCCAATCTGTTTCTGTTTCTCCTTGAACTTCTCGAGTATATCTCCTAGCTCGTTCCTTGCCTCTTCCAGAACTTCTTCTTTCGTGTTTTTCTGCTCTCTTATCTCCTGCATCTTCTCTTCGAACTCACGTGTAAGCTCCTCGGAGACGATGTTGCCACAGTAATCCTCTAAGGTATTTACAATTGCAAGACCAAGATCAGTTACTTCGATAGGTTCTTCTTCGATGTAGTTCCTGTCGTAAAGGCGGTCTACGGTATCGGCACGTGTCGCTTTTGTACCTAGTTCTCTTTTCTCAAGCTCGTTGACAATCTTTGACTGGCTGTAACGGTTAGGTGGCTGAGTTTCTTTATCAACAAGTTCGAAGTCCTCTACATCAAGAGTCTGGCCTTCCTCCATGTCAGGAAGATCGGCTGAGTCTACTTTGACGTATGGGTCGTAGAGATCGTACCAGTTCCTCTTCTTCGTTACTTTGGATTTGGCCTTAAATTCTTCGTCTTTGACGTCTAAAGTAAATGTGAGGGACTGTCTTTTCGCCGGTTTGCCGAACACAGCGAAGAAACGCTTTACAATCAGGTCGTAGACCTTTTTCTCCTGCTTTGAAAGCTTTCCGCCCGGAGACTCCCCTGTAGGGTAGATTGCAGGGTGTGCGTCGTCCTCCTTGCTTCCCTGTGTTGTGTAAAGGTTATCGTTTTTATCTTTCTTCAGTACTTTTTTCGCGAGATCATCATAACTTTCTTGGCCTTTCAACTTGTTCAGAATATTCTTGTATCCGATCTTGGGCGGCAGTTTCTGTGACTCGGTTCTTGGATAAGAAATTAGGCCGTTTTCGTACAAAGTCTGTGCAATAGATTGTGTCTTTTTCGGGCTTATACGGAACTGTGAGGATGCCTCGCTCTGCAGTCCTGTCAGGTTGAATGGGATCGGAGGCTTGTGCGTATAGTTGTTTACTTTGACGTTCGTGACTTCTGCTTCTGTCTCCCCGTAGACCTTGTTGAACTTGTCGTTGGCTTTTTCTTGGTCCCAGATACGGTCCTCGTCTTCCTCCCATTGTGCGTCAAACTCCGCATGTTTTAGGTAAAGCTCCCAGTAAGGATCCGGTTCAAACTCTTGGATCTCTTTCTCCCTGTCAGCCAGAATCTTGAGTGTCGGACCCTGAACACGTCCTGTAGAAAGAGTCTTGTAACGGTCGTTGTCCCTTACGGCTTTCATCAAGGCACGGGAAACGTTGATACCGTAGTAATAGTCAAGAATGTGTCTTGTTATGCCGGCCTCTGTCATCCCTGCATCGAAATCCTCTAGATTATCAAATGCTTCCTGTAGGTCGGAAGGAGTCAGTGTAGAGAACTTCATGCGCTCGATTCTTTCTTCATCCGCGTCTGTAAGATGCTTGATAACGTTGTATCCGATAACAGAACCTTCAAGATCGAAGTCGCATGCGTTAATGTATGTGTCGGCTTTTTCCAGCTGGTCTTTCAGGTTGTTGTAGTATTTCTTCATGTAGTCGGCGGAATCAGAAGTCTCAAAGGTGGGCTTCCATTCTACGTCGAATACAGGGTAGTCCCAGTTGTCGGCGATCTGGTCAAGGTTGAATATGTGTCCTACGGCTGGTGCGATTATAATCTTTCTTTCATCGGTCTTTATCACGTAGTTCTTGACGCCTCGGTTTGTCTGTGTGTCGTAGTTTCCGAGGGCGTTGGCGATCCGGGAGGCGACTTTGGGCTTCTCCCCGACCATGACCGTTGTTTCCATACCCTTCCTTCATGACTAAACTCACTTAAATCAAACACTATTCCGGGATATGTCGATACGCCGTGACAAAAAAGCCAAATCCCTTATAAAGACTGTTACATTAAGACTTTTGTTATGGCCCTAGAAGTAGACGAGGCTATCAATACAAATTCGAAAACCGGAAAAACACTCGAGGTGGAAAGATGAGGATCGATGAGGATGCAAGGCTGGAGGATTATGATCCTGTGATTCCTATGTTCGTTGATCCGGAGGCAGACACTGAAGAATACGAAGACGAAACAGAATATGATGATGTTATTCCAACGCTGGTTGATTCAGAAGACGATTCGCCTCTAGGAACAGTTGATGGCGTTTTGGATAGTCGGGAAGAAGAAAGTGATGGAGATTTAGTAGGAGAAGTCCCATATGACGAAGAAGACAATCCTGTGGTAAAGGATCCTACAGACTATGGCTTCCAGGGCTAAAAACCCTCTTTTCTTCACTCCTTCTCAACGATTAATTTTTAAATCTCGGCTTCAAAAAGCGGGCTATGAGCAGAACTAAGGGTGGACGTTTTGTGTTTAAATCCTCAGAGGTTCTGCTATAGTTTTTCTCACGAACTTTCAGTTAAACATTCAATTAAACTTTCGTTTTCCGCTGCCGCAGTGATTGTGGCAGTGCTGCATTAAACCCTGATTCTCTTTTCGAGGTCGAACTCGATATGACAATACAACAACACACAACAACGTTATACCGCACCGCAAAATCAAAGATAGCGAATGGAGGTCAGAGATAATGGATCACTGTCCGAATATAGGCCGAGATCCGGAAGTTCCGGAGGTCCAAGACCCCGAGATCTATACACAAACAGGTATGGAAGAAAGTCCGGCAGAAGAACTGTCTTATGAGCCTGAACATCTGGGTATTGATTACTTTGCACAGCTTGGGCTTGATGGCTTCCAGTCAGAAAGTTTGCAGGAGGCTGAAGGATTGGAGCCTATGGCTGACGGAGGCCACAGCTATGAACAGGCATTTGACTATCTCAGTGATTCCGAGCTACCGTTAGAAGCTTTCGGGGAGGGCAACTAACCTGTTTTAAGTCTTTGGAACGAAGCAGATACGTCAGGATGGCGGATCACATCTCTAACATAGAAACCTATGAAGAGTTCAGCCAAAAGCTGTATCAGAGCGGCCAGTATACCGCAGAAGAGATGGAGGAGCTGAAAGGTTTTTACACTAGCCACTACGAGGAGATTGATCTAAGAGAAGATGTGCTGAACGCCCTAGATAATTCAAACGGAGAAGGTTTGAGGGATACGCAGCTGATGGCGTTGCTTTCGGCCCCTGAAAATGAAAACTGCGGTAAAGAAGATATAGAAGAGGATTGCAGAGTGGGAGAAGTTTCCCACAGTGCTTAAACGGTCTCGATGTACTCTTGGCCGCCCATATAGTTCTGGAGCGGTTCAGGGATCCGTATTCCTTTTTCTTCCTGATTGTTTTCTATAATTGCGGTCATGATCCTGGAGGTTGCGACCGCTGTAGCGTTCAACGTGTGCGCTACGTAGTTCTCATCGCTTCCACGGATTCTGACACTCACCTTTCTTGCCTGGAAGTCGGTGCAGTTCGAGCACGAAACAACTTCTCCGTACTCGCCAATTGGAGGTCTCCATACCTCGATATCGTACTTCTTCGCAGCGTTGTCGTTCATGTCGCCCGTACAAACGTTTACAACGCGGTAAGGCAGCTCTAGTTTCTGCATAACCTCTTCTGCATTATCCAGAAGTTCTTCGTGTAGTTCCCATGAGTTTTCTGGTTTGCAGAAGATGTACTGCTCCACTTTTTCGAACTGGTGGACTCTCCAGATTCCTCGAGTCTGTTCGCCGTGTTTGCCGGCTTCCTGCCTGAAGTTGGTCGAGAAACCGGCGTACTTTTTCGGGAACTCGTCCGGAAGCATGATCTCGTCCTTGTGGAATGTGGCTAGAGTCTGTTCCGAGGTCGCGATAAGGTACTTGTCCTCATCTTCTATCTTGTATAGCTGTTCCTCAAAGTCCTCAAGTTCTGCTGCCGCTGCCATAGGCTCGTGCTTCAGCATGTAAGGTGTCTGCATCGGTGTAAAACCTTTTTCGCTCAAAAGGTCCATCGAGAACTGGATCAAGGCCTGGTTCAAACGGAACAAGTCTTTTTTCAGGTAGTAAGCTCTTTCTCCTGCCAGTTCTGCAGCTTTTTCTGTCTCAACTAAATCATTTTCTTCGATTATATCGGCTGCCAGCCTGGAATCCTCGTCCTTTCCGTTCTCGGGCACCCAAGTCTTCTCCTCTACGTTATCTTCTTCGTCCATTCCTTTAGGAACTGATTCGTGGAGGATATTACCTATCTCGTATCTCAGTTCGTCTCTTTTCTCTTTGAGCTCTTCAACTTCTTCCTCCAATTCCGATATCTTCTCTTTCACTTCCTGCATTCTTTCGATCTTGTCGGAAGCGTCCTCACCCTCTTGTTTAAGCGAAGCTATTTCATCGCCTACGATATTTCTTTCCTGCCTTAGCTTATCGAGTTTCTGGAGCTTTTCACGCCACTCTTCATCAGTCTTTACAACCTCATCTACCTTTGACGGTTCTTTATCGCGGCGTTTCTCCGACTCCTTAATCTTCTCGGGATTATTTCGGAAAAGTTCGATATCAAGCATACAGACCACTTGTGAAGAAAGCTTTTTCTAGAACAGGTTTTACAGCTTCGATTCTACCTTTTGTTGGAAAAACGTCCACCCTTCATTCGTGGATCACGTATAGATTCTAGTTTTAGAAGTTAAGTTAATGTTGATGGATCCCTAAATCCAACAAAAAAGTGTAACTACTACACAGTAACATTTATAAGTATTCGATTTAAATAACTACATATGAAAGACGAACTTCAACAAACGGTCGAACAACATCTTGATGAGGCTTTGGAACAAGGCGCAGGAGTTTCCGAGAAAACCGAAGGTCACTTCGAGTACGGATTTGATACTGTGAAATTTGGCTCGGACATGACTCCGGGTGTCGAGATAGAGGATGTTGAAAGACTATATGAGATGGCGAACGATGTTGCTGAGGGAGAAGGAGAACACAGCCTAGTAGACGGAGCTTCAGCAGTATATGGAGGCGCAGTCCATTTCGCAAACGCTGTTGAGAATGCACAAGATAATTCCCTAGATAAATGGAGAAGTGTGGGTAGAGCTGTTGTGGATTCAATAGCCACTATCTACGAGCAAAGTGATGGTGCCATTCACGATGTCATTTTTTCATCAGAACAAAGATCGGACAACTATGCTGAAGCACTGATGGGGGACGAAGATTCACAGGGCTTATTGAATCTAGTTAACTATGAATCTCAAAGAGCAGAATCAAAGAAAAATGCTGATGATTTGTTTGAAGAAAATAAGCAAATGTTAGAAGAAGCAGTTGAAGAGTATCAGGAAAATCAGTAATATTTTCGATATTTTCTCCTATTTTTTCTAACTGAGTCCTCGGGAGAACATTCCTTTTCAAAAATAGGAGAAAAACCGGACTATTTGACGTAATCCGGCTTCTCGTGCCCGATCTCCTCCAGACAGTCCAGAAGCTCTGGATTGTCCTTAAACTTCTGCCTTACCGGTTCCAGTTTCTCGGCGATGTGGTCAGCAACGCTGTTTTTCAGGTCCTGAGGGTGTAGTTCGCCGGATTCGAAGTCTTCCTCAAGCTCTTTCTGGCTTGAGTAGTGGATGTTTCCGCCGTACTCCTCCGGCCTTTCTATCTCAAGTTCTTCGTCGTCGCCGAAGATGTGGAACTGGGTGATCTGGATAATCGGGTTTTCCTCGACTTCGCCTTGAGGACAGTAAGCGTCCTTGATTCTTTCCTTCACTGTTTCCTCGGAAGCGTGCAAGGGGAACATGGTGCCTGGCTTAGAGCTACTCATCTTCTCGGTTCCCTGTAGAGACACAACCAGCGGG
Organism: Candidatus Nanohaloarchaea archaeon; assembly: GCA_041639695.1. Classification (GTDB taxonomy): domain Archaea; phylum Nanohalarchaeota; class Nanosalinia; order Nanosalinales; family Nanosalinaceae; genus PL-Br10-U2g16. The sequence goes on along the minus strand of JBEQBQ010000014.1, from coordinate 265 downwards.
TGGTGCAGGCATGCCGGTTTGTCGTACCCTACTTTCGGCAGTGCTTCCCTGGCTAGCATGTGGATCTTTCTCTGATCGGTCGCACCCATCGATAGATCGACGTCAAGATATTCGATATCTAAGGCTTGCATCAACGGGTAGACGATCTGTGAAATGCTCTGACTGTCTTCTTCACCTGAAGCGACTTCTGCCATCGAGCGCTGCCCTCTGTTAATTGTAGTCTCTTTCGACATTTCGAGGACGTCGTGGAAGTATTCTGTCTCTT
>JBEQBQ010000013.1:0-32009 GCA_041639695.1 Candidatus Nanohaloarchaea archaeon | reverse complement strand
AGGTCTATTACGCTGCGGTAAGCACCTTTGAACCTGTCGAATCAGGTTACGTACTTCAGCCAGAGGAAGTGGAGAAAGAGGTTATGGAAACACTCGGCGTGGTTTCGACCGAGAGGATCGCAGAACTTTTCACGCCTAAAGTAAGAACTGAGAAAGAATACGGGGATAACAGGATCAAAGTTAAGGACTCTGAAGGACTGGGTTTCCGGCTGGAGGTTGTCTCTCATGATGATGTTAAACATAAAGTGTTCGCGGAGATACCTGAAGACGCAGAATCACGTATGAGGGAAAAACTGGTTAACTCTAGAAAGGATTTCGGAAGCTTCCGGAACAAAAGGTTCAGCCATGAAATCAAGGTTACAGAGGATTTCAATATTTCATACTCTGGTAATAAAGAATCCTTTGATGCTTACAGGGACACTGTCCGAAGTTTCTTCCAGTCCGCAGTTAACCCGGTTTTAAGCAAGGAAATAGAACGAAAAGTTACCTGAAATCCGTGAAACGGACCATTCCATGGTTTGTGATATCTCCAGCCTTCCACTTCTTCAGTCTCTGACCCATCTGCTCGTTCACCGGCGCTACAATAATCCCTCCATCCTTCAACCTATTGAGGAACGGCTTGAAGGAGTCTATCGCGCATGAAAACATTATACGGTCAAAACTGCCTTCCAGAGGCTCGAGTCCTGATCCCTGAAATACTTCCACGTTATCTCTTTCTGATAGTTTTTTCTTTGAGGATTCTACAAGTTCTTCCTGAAGTTCGACACCCTTAACTTCATCCACTAACTCGGAAAGTATCGCTAGCTGGTAACCCGAACCTGAACCTACTTCCGCAACTCTAGAACTGTCTTCAACCTCGAGTAGTTCCGTATCGATTGCAACCATGTGAGGTGCTGAAATTGTTGAGCCTTCCATTAAACTGAACGGTCTGTCCTCGTAAGCCCTATCTTTCACGTTTTCAGGTACGAATTTCTTCCGGTCAACAGCTCTAAACGCTTCTTCAACTTCAGGCTTAGTAATTTTCTCCATTTCGACGAGGTAGTCGACCATGCTGTCGTTTGAATCCATGTATTTATACTTCGAGTTCCTAATTTACCCCAGTTATGGATGTAGAGAAGTTCAAGGAAAGAAACCGTCTGGAAAACGAGGTTGAAAAACTGGATAGAGACGTTGACTCTATAATTGTAGAAGGCTTCTCCGACAAGAGAGTTATGAGAATGCTTGGTTTTGAAGGAAAGATCTTTGAATCAGCTGAAAGAACCCATGAAGACTTAGCTGAGGATGTAGAACGTGGAAGTGAAAAAGTAGCTATTTTAACCGATTTTGATTCACACGGAAAACAGCAGAACAAAGAAATACGTCAACACTTAACCGGAAAGGTCGATGTGATTAGTTCTGCGCGCAAGCAATTTGGAAAGCAGTTAACGAAAGAGGGAAGAATGGCTGTAGAGGACGTAGCACCATTATTCGAAGATAAGGAAGAGAAGTTTGTGGATGCTGCTTTAGACCGGCTTTATACATTCGATTAAGTTTAAGTTCTCGATTTTTCCAGTTACTCTCATGGATTTGGAGGAAAAAGTTGAGGAGCTGGCTAGAAAAGTCGAAAAACTGGAGACAGAAAAGAAAGAACTTGAAGAGGAAGTAAGACAGCTTAAAAAGGAAGATAAGGATAATCATGTTTCAAATAAGATTTCACGTAGAGGTTTCTTGAAGAAGTTGGGGGCTGGAGCTGCTGGTATTGGCGCCATGGGGTTGGCTTCTGCTTCGGGATTAAAACTTACGAATAATGGTATTTCAAATGATTCAGGTCTTGATTTTCTTGATTCAGGTACGGATTACTTCAAGATAAACAAAGGGGGGCCAGTTGAAATCAAAAACACTGATTTGAGGCTGGATACAGGTCAGGCTATTGAGAATGGTAGTGGAGACGATGTGTATTCTTTGGACGGTAATGGTCGTCCTGTAATGCACACTTCTACCGGCTTGAATGATGGTGATTTGGGGTGGTATGTCTATGACGATGCCGGGTCGTATTCAGCTTTCCGGTATTACGTGGGAAGTTCGGCACCGGGGACTCTCGAATTTACGAACACGTATATTGATATGTCAAATGAACCGATTACATCCGTCCGTAGAATTCAGGGCAACCATATTTACGATGGCGGTTATGATGCAGGTAGTGGTCAGTGGAAGATTCAAGGCCATGACGGCCAAATCAGCGGATTTGCTGACGGCGATGTAAGTATTTCATCTGCACAGGAAGGTTCTGGTGGTGCAAAGACCGCTACTCTCTTCGACTATTCTGGCGGCTCTGTCTCTTCTGAAAGGTTCAAGAAAAATATCCGGGAACTTAATGCTAAACCGTACGGAATACTCGATGTAAAGGCTGTTACCTACGAAACAAGAGATGATAACGAGAATACCGCTCACGGATTTATTGCGGAGCACCTTTACAATTGGTCAGAACATGCTGTACACATGAAGCCTCTGTCGGAAAAATGGGCTCATGAAGAATACGTTAACAAGTACGGCTATGATGTGGGAGATATGGTTCCGAATCAGCCGAAAAAGTGGCCTGTCATCGCAGCACACCACGAAATTTTGCGTGACTTGGTTGCTCGTATTGAAAAACTGGAGGAGAAGGTTGAATAACTAGTTTAGTCAGAAATCTGTAAGGCTTGACCGGTAAGGTTGATGTGTTAAGTTCGGCTCGGAAACAGTTCGGAAAACAGCTTACCTCCGAGGGAAGAATGGCTGTAGAGGATGCTGCACCACTATTTGAGGATAAAGAGGAGAAATTTGTGGATGCAGCCTTGGACCGGCTGTATACCTTCTGAACCTAGCTCAGTCTGCGCAGTGTGTCGTTGAAGTTGTTGATCTCCTGTTCCGTTAGTTCCAGAGCTTCATCCGCTTCGGCGTATCTTTCGTTTTCGTCCTTGTAGGATTCGAAAAAGCTTTCGAGGGTCGACGGTTCTCCTGGAACCCCTGAATCGGTGAAGCCCGCAGGGCTCTGTAGATCGGCGGCCTCCTTTTCGATCTCCTGAGAAAGATCAGCTAAACCTAACAGGGCAGTTCTGACCTCTCCAAGTGCTTCCTGCCTATGTCGGATCAAGCTACCCCATGACTTCCCTACGTAGTCGTTACCTGGATCCGCGCCCTCGTCAAGACACATTCTCTTGTAAAAACTGGTTAAATCCGGCCCCATACCGAATAATTCATATTGTTCTTCCATCACAGAATCATCAAGTTGTGTGGAGCTAACAGCCTCCATGTAAACCTTTTTGGAGTTAGGAAATGTGGTTAGGGGATCTTTTATTCGAGCCCTTAAATCTTCAGGGCTAACTTCATAGCTACCTTCAGTCATGTATTATCGTTTCTCGTAAAATAATATATTCGTGAAGCTTTAGAAATCTGTAAGGCTTGACTGGTTGTTCTTCAAAGCCCGTGCATCGATACCTTTCTCCCTCTTCAGGTATGATGCGAACTCTTCGTCAAAGCCGTGGTGCGTGTACACTTTTTCCGGATTAACGTTTTCGACTGTTTCCACTAATTCATCGAAGTCGGCGTGGTCGGAAAGAACGAAAGTTTCATCGTAACCGCCTCTATACTTGTATGAGTCGGTGTTTGCCCATCCGGAGAAACCGGCTTTCTTCACACCGTATTTGTCCACAAGTTTCTGTATCCAGTCGGCTTTCGAGCTTCTGGAAGGCGCGATCAGTATCCCGTCATCTTCAAGTAAGTCTTTGTTCTTTCCGTATGGTTTGGCCCTGAAATCTAGTTCTGTATGTTTCTCTATTACTTCGTTCATGTTTTTGACGGCTCCGTGTGCAATAATTTCCCGGTCTGTAGCTTTCTGTGCTATCTGCTGTACTTTCTGTGCTTTACCCAACGAGTAGCCAAACAGTACTAATGGACCGGTGTTGTCCTGTATCCAGTCCTTAACTCTGTTTTCTACCTCTTCTTGGTCTGGAAACCTGTAGGCCGGTATTCCATAGGTCGTCTCCATAACCAGTTTCTCGGCTTTTACAGGCCGGAAACCGTCTAGATAAAGCCTGTCTCTCGGCGAAAAATCTCCTGTGTAAAGGATTTCTTGGTCTATAAGGGCTGAGGTAGATCCTATGATGTGTCCGGAGTTAATAAGCTCTATTCTATCGTTTTGCTGTTTTTGGATCTCTACATCGAATCTTTCGGATAGTATCTTCCGTGTAAGTTCGGAGCAGATGAACTCACCGTCTTTCTTCGCGGCGTGGTCCGCGTGTGCATGCGAGACAAAGTTTATGTCGCCTCTGGCACTTCTCGCGTCCGCCACGATCTTCTCACTCGTGTTTATGTGGATGCCGTCCTTTTCATGAATCACGGTACTTTTATTTAACCAAGTTGAATGTTTTATAGGAGTTTGTTGTGATGAAAGACGAGTTTATTTCGACAGAAAAAACGGTCGAGGTCGCGAAACCAATATTCTATGGTTTCACAATACTTTCCGCCTTCGCATTATCGCTTGACCCAAGCTATGCAGGAACACTTCTCGGTGTCGCTGTAATGGCCGCAGTCAGCTTCGTGTCTGCGACAATTGCGGACATGCTTGAAGGCGACTGGAAAGAGCTTACTGAGGCGATCTCACTGCTTACCTTGTTGGCGGCAGTACTCGCTGCATCGTATGTCTCGACGCTACTAGCGTTCGCCAACTAAAAAGCACTTCTTCCTTCTTTTATTTTCTTGAAAAGAATATGTTTGGGGTCGGAGGGATTTGAACCCGCAACCTTCCGCTGTCTCCAATAAAAGGGTTAATCATCGGCTGAAAGCCTCATCCCTCCAGAAAAGTTTCTGGAGGCGGACGCTCTCCCAAGTTGAGCTACGACCCCTACTTACTGTAGAAACTGTCTAACCTCAGCTTTAAATTATGTTAACCGTCCTCAATCCTCTCACGTATCTCATCGTCCGACATAACTCTTGGCGGTTCAACATCAGAATCGTCCTGAAAGACGGAAATCGTGTGCTGATCAGTCCTGATAAGAAGGTTTCTGAAGGCGGAGATCTGTACTAAAAGCAGGTATTCGGTTTAAAGTTTGAGATCAAATTTTAGTCTGTGTACTTCGAGGATCGGATACGGACCTACACAGGTTACCAGAGGAATAATCCCGATCACATGTTTTTCCGGAGTTTGGAAACAGAAATTCAGAGCCTAGTGAAGTTTTCACAGTTTATTGTATCTGTTGAGATGGAACGAGAGCCGGCAACCTATGTTTTGGCACATTACGATCTTGAGGATGAGGCTTCTAAGGTCCTTGAGGAGTGCATGATTGAGGAAAGACGTAAAGATAGGGAGGAGGTTGACCCTGAGTTCTATGACTGGGCCGGGTATTCGTATGATCCGGATCCTGTTGTAGAGAAGATCGAGGATACAAGTATCAGTCTTTAAAAAGCACAGAGCGTCCTCAAATAAATATTTTGCTACTAAATAATAGTTATGGTTTCGGAAAATGAGGTGCTGGAGTATGGCACAGTAGGAGGGCTTGAGAAAGCCATAGACAAATTATACGTTATATGTCTGGATCTCGACGAGGAAATGAATACTCTGGCAGATCAGGTCCAGGGCTTAGATAACTATAGTTTTGACCCTGAAACCTTGGAATCGTCCGCAGAATACGTTTCAAACAATCTCCACGTATCAGATTTTCCATCAATAGTCAGAAGAAAAGCTGAGGAAGAGCTTGAAAATCCTCAAGCTGCTGAAAACTGGTACAAACTTGATAGAACAGAAAAAATGATAGGAAATATTCCTTCTCGCTGGGAAGAAGCCTACAAGACCGCTTGGAGATCGTTCGGCTTTGAAGGACAGGAGATAGTTGATGAAATAGAGGATTATCCACCTATCGGAAGGCTTATGCATCTGAGGGAAGAAGAGCCTTGGAGACTTTTCGAGGGTCAGGAAAGTTATTCTCACTGGACGGATCGCCAGAAGACTGTAGAGCCTACTTTAATTAGGCATTTCGATATGGAAGATAAGACCTCCAAGCAAGTTAAAGATGATACACGGAGGGCAATACTTGATAGGGAACTAGAGCGGGATATAGATAGAGACTATGGCGATGAAGAATTCTGGAGAGAGCATTTATCGGGCGATGAGGAAATGGAAAGGTGGATCAGTACTCAGTAGTCCTCATCGATTATATCTTCGTAAATTCCTTGATCGACAACACCTTTAATCCGCCATTCGTTTCCTGAAAGCTCTCTATTAGCTTTTTCCCAAGCTTTGGTATCTGCAGCTTTAGAATCTATCAAACTTAGCAGGTTCATGGTAAACCTTTCCCAGGATGAATCGGCGAAAGGCCTGTAACCTTCTTGATCCAAAGTTGTTTCAAAAACCTCCGTATCAGGGCTTACAGCCATGCCTAAAGTGTAGTTAACTCTACCATCCATTTCTGATGACTCAATACGTTGAGGTTCCCAGCTTGCATGTGCAGGTAGGCCATCTAGATACTCGTTCATGCTGGAGACTACCTTGGCCCCGCTCTTCATCGCATCAGGATGCTGACTGTTCAACTCCGATACACTCCCTATATGGCCATCCTGGTTTTCTATTCTGTCGAGCGAACTCCATGAATAACCGTTCGGAGCATCTACCTCGTCAATCCATGAACCTCTTATAAGATCTTCTATAGTGTGGTTTCCTTTTGTTCGTATCATGTCTCTAGGTTAAGACCCGTGTTCTTTTAACCCGTACGAACTGAAGGCTTAAAACCTGTGTTATGCCGGTTAAGTTACATGGAAACAACTGAAATCAAAGAACTAGCAGAGAAACATTTGCCGAATAAAGTGGAGGAAGTAAAGGAGATAAGCAAAGGGTTGATGCACGAGACTTACAGTCTTGAAACCTCTGAAAAAGACTATATCCTCCAGTTCGAAGGTGAATCGGAGAATGCGGAGGGCAACCTAGAAAACAACTTGGATGCCTACAAGTTTCTCCAGAACTCGGATGTACCGGTTCCAGGTCTGATAACCGGGAAAATCAACGAATTTGAGGGAAGGCCTTACATGATTGTAGATAAGCTTCCCGGGAAAACTATTGAGAAAAACATCACTGCTGAAAGGGTCAGGGAGTCCGGAAAGATGTTGGCGAAACTTCACAAACAGGCAGGCTTTGAACACGAAGGTTGGGTCGATCTAGAGGAACAGAAACTGTATGAGTTCGATCAAGGGAGTTTGAAACAAAGAACTTTTGATGAGCTGGAGGACAAGTTGGATGTTTTCCGCCAAGAAGGCTGGGAAGACCTCGTCCATAGAATAGAGAACTTCTTTGAGGCGAATAGGGACGAGTTCGTTGAAGACTTTGAACCTGTTCTGTGTCATGCGGATTTCAGTCCGGATAACCTTCTCTGGCAGGACGGAGAAGTGACCGGTGTCATCGATTTTGATTATGTACATTCCTCCTACGCTTTGCGGGACTTAACTCATTCCGCGAACTGCTTCTGGACCTACGATCCCGGCGCCGACTGGAACATTAGAGAAAAGTTCTATGAAGGTTATAGAGAAGTGCGGGAGATCGAGGAGTTCGAAGAGAAAGAAAGACTTTACAGGATCGAGACCTTGGTCTGGCTGGTCGCCAGCATGATTGAGCTTGAAGTACTTGATGAGGATGAGAAAGAATTTTACAGGAAACAGATCATCGAAGAGATCTCTCGATAAACGAGTCCTCGTGCCATTTCTCCACAAGATAATCGGGGTCAGGACTTTCTCCTAAAGCATTAGGCCACTCCCAGTTCCGGTACCCGCTTGGATAAAACTCAACTTCTTCAAGCACTCTTCCTACCGGTATAACGAAATCTCCTACGTACGCGGTTTCAAGCTTTCCATTACCGAGCTCATCATCTTCCTCAGAAACAACTTCAACAGTTGGAACAGGAAGTTCTTCTTCAAATTCCGTTCTCGGGTAGTGGATTGAGGCATAAAGTACTGCGTTCTGGTCCCAGTCATCTCTCAACGCCTCTAGGTTGTTTCTCATGTAGATACCACCCGGAGTGCTTTTATGTCCTCCCGCAGCTCTATTGCCTCTAGTCACTCTCAAGGCCGCGGATTTGGCTTGAACCAAGGTGTCTTTGAAAGGACCTTCAGTTACGACTAGGTCTACCTCTTTCGCCTGATTCAACTCGTCTTGGTTCAACAGGTCGGAACTGTAGCTTCCTCTGCCATCCATTCTCTCCATATCAAAATTCTCAGCAAGATAGTTTTCGTGGGCATTGTTGATTTTCTGGGTTACAGGTTCAAGATTAGGTCTAAACCAGTCATTCTCAACATTCTCAGGGTGTTTAACTAGAGGGTCGTGCGCCGCATCTGCCCATTCATTTACATAGAAACGTGGATGATAGCTTTTGGGTTCGCCGCCTAAAGCTCCAAAAACTTCGTATATAAAGTTTTCAGGCTTTTCGTTTTGCTTTTCTGTTAACAGAGCTATCACCTTCTCTAAATCAGATTTAATGAATACGAATTATTTAAGGGAGCGTTATCAGGTCTTCCGTTTTACTTTATAGGTTTCTGTTTCGTAGAATTCTTGTGTGTTCTGAATTGTTCTTGTTATGGTTCTTAGCTTTGTTTTCTTTTCGTTTACAGGCAGAATAAAGTCAAGCTCTTCGACCTGTGCTACTGCACGCTTTAGCTCTCCAAAGTTTTCAGCTAGATCTTTTTCCTCCGCTTTATATTCGACATCCCTGCCGTTTACATCAGCCGTGATTCTTCCAAGAAGGTCAGGATCGATTGTACTGTCCTCGTCCTGATATTTAGCGGCGGCTTCATAAAGTTCCCTCTTTTCCTCATCCGGCACAGATCCGTATCTTTCACTGAATTTCTCCCAGTTAATCCTCGAATGTTCGGTTTCTAAAGTTCTTTCTGTCTCATATTCGTTTTTTGTATTACTTCCGAGGTTCTCATCGGGTTGTGAGAGATGGATGCGGTCCTCTACCAGAAATCTTAGGAGTTCTCTAGAAGTTGGGTCTGAGACCTCAGGAATTTCAAGGGTTCTAGAATCATAGGCTTCTTCAGCCATCTCTCTAATGTCTCCATCCTCTTCACGAAGCTCTTTCGGATCGTAATCTCTCAGTAAGCCGTCTTCTTTGTGTATTTTATGGAAGTTGCTTCTAATCTGTTTGAACCATTCTCCTATCTCTTCCTTTTTAGAGAATAGTTCTGAGTCGTAATCGTTGTCAAGTTCAATAGCTGCCATCCTGCTTAATGGATGGTTTTCTGATACGACGTGAGGTTGGAAACTCTCGATCAGCTCAGCCCCGCTCCAATTGTTACCATCGTAGTTGCCTTGACGGACGTCCCGCATGTCCTCCACCATCGCGCTTACTATACGTTGTTTCGAGAACAGCGAGTGGAGTTTTTCGGGTTCACCTCCGTCCCATAGAATGGTGGCGGTTGATGGTTCGAACTCTTGTTCTGGATCTTCTAAAGCTTCTGTAGCATATTCAAGTGCTCTATTGGTATTCCGAATTCTTTTACGTTCTTCATCGGTGATATCTGCTTTATTCTTTCTGGCTTCTTCCAGCTCTTCCGCCTTTTCTTTCCCAAGTATATCCCTTACGACCTCAAGCTCAGACATACGTTGTAACTTGACAGTAAAAATTTATTAACTGGGCCGGTCGGCTTCATGAAGCTAAAAGTCGGTCAATATATAATTCCGTTCATCATTAAGCTCTGAATAGTTCTCAAAAGTGAACTCGAAGATCGGGCTTTCCGCCGGAACCTCGCCAAACACTTCCGTCCACTGAAGATTCCACTCATCGCCCCTGTTCCAGTCCGGCTCGAAGTACTGGTCGAAAACATGTTTAGGTACAAGCATCTGCCCCAGCTTCTCAACGTAGGCCTCTCTACCCTCATCGTTTTCCACACGGATAACCTCTCCCTCAAAATCCCTGGTGTTGTCGAAAAAGGTCTGTCCGACGTAAAACTGCAGAAAGGATTTTTCTTCCATATTCTCGTAGTCCTGTTTCCTGAACTTGTAAGAACCTGTTCTCACTCGATCACCGGCTTTCCTGAAATAGTTGCATGATTTTACCTGAACCGGCCAGTTCTGGGCTTTAGGAGTAAAGGTTAGCCGGACATCCATGTGAGCTCTGTCAGCTTTTTCTGATTGGAAGTCATCGGCAAAATGCTGCTCGTAAGCTGTTGCGATCGCCTTGTTCATGTTTGTGGCATACTCCCTTTCGATTGTCTCTTGTTTATCAACTTCTCTTACCTGTGAGGGGTGCCAGTAATCGTTTTCTCGGTCAAGAACAAGGGAGATATCGCCCGGATTTCTGATATCCGGCTCCTCGCCGTTTAGAAGTGCGTTGAACTCTTCTCCCCAATCCCCCATGTGTACAGGAGTATAACTAAGAGTTATATTATTGAGATTCAGAGTTCTAGAACTGTCCTTTTAGGACATGCTTAAATCTTTTTTGTCACTAAACAATTACATGAACAGATCTAACCGTAGAGACGAAGACCTTATCGGACTGCTGGAACAGAGCGGACACCTTTCTACGCCTTCGGGCCCAGAACCTAAAGAAGAAAACAGGGCCAAGCTCGAAAACATTTTAGATGAAGATGAGGCAGCACTCCAGATAACAGCGCCGTATGGCGCTGAAAAAGTCTCAGCAAACCAAGCGAAGAGAGCAAGCTTCACACGTTTTGACGAGCGATCCGTCGAGGATGCACTCAAAAACATCGACTCCGATGTTGACGATCTCAAACTAGTTATAAACAGTCCTGGTGGCAGGATAGGTTCGGCAAACAAAATAGCCCGATCCATAAACAATAACTTCGATACGGTAGAGACCTACGTGCCCCACTTTGCTAAGTCGGGAGGAACACTAGTGTCTTTGACAGGAGAAACAATAGTCATGGGCGAAATGAGTGATCTCGGACCGTTAGACCCCCAAATCGCTAATGGCAACGGAGAACAGTACTCCACAACCGACCTTACAGGATCATACGAGAGATGGCTTGAAAAATGGGATAACAAGCATCCATCTGAAACAAGTGCCCCGGAACAGAGCATGATGGAAAGAATGGATATCCTGGAGTATGAAGAAGCACTCAGGATGACAAGAACCATGGAGCATTACGCCGCATCGATCCTCGAGGATCATGACGGGATTGATGAGAAGGATGCACAAAGACACGCAGCTAACCTTGTTGGAGGATACCCGGTACACGGTTATACTCTAACTGCGGGTGAAGCTCAAGAGGCGCTGCCGGATGGAATGGTTATCCCGGAGGAAGAAAGACAGGAAGAAATGGCAACGCTTAGAACATGGATGGACGAATACGCGTTCAACAACTCCAGCAACCACGTTGTGGTTTATCATGAACCCGGAGAATAGATCTTTCTTATCTTTAATTTAACAGCTCTATATCTTCAACTATAACTCTATAGAGCAGCATGTAAATGAACAAAAAGGCCATCAGTAGGTATATACTGGTTCTAAGCGGGACGAATAGAAGTGCTGAAACCAAGAAGCCTATTGCACCGTACTTCGCTAGACCATTATCCTTGGTCTTCCCGAAGGCTGCGATAGACGCGAGAACCCCTGTGAAAATAAACATTAGGTGGAGAAAATCATCCATTATATGGCGTAACTGGAAAAGATCATCCGAGTTATGGTGTTGCATCAGGTCTTAAATTCCAGACGGTAAATGAAACAGGACACACTGTGAGATCAAACTGGGAAAAGGAAATAGATTTGATGTTGCATGAATCTGGCATGGATTATGAGTACGAGTCTAAGACTTTTGAACTCTCAAAGAATCTAACCTACACGCCAGACTTCATAGTTGGAAATGTGGTTATTGAGGTAAAGGGATGGCCAAACGATATTTCTAAAAAGAGAGCAAGAAAGTTTATGAGAAATTTTCCTAACAAAATTTATCTAGTTATTGGTAACAGAGTGCCCTGTGACGTATTTATTGACTGGGAAGGTAGAAAAGAGTTTATAGACGTAATAACATCTTTAAAATAAACTTAGAAAAGAAAGAGTAATTTAGGGGGAAGAAAGGGCTCTATAACCCTTAAGTTAACATTTGCTGTATCCACAATCAGGGCACTTGTTGCAGCCTTCCTGTAGGACAAGCATGCCTCCGCATTCCGGACATTCAGGGTTTCCACCGTCCTGGACTATCTTGGCGGCGTCAGCTTTCTCCTCTTGGTCGGTCTTGGTCTGGGTCCGCGACTCTGTGTCTCCATCGAACGAGTCGACCGTCTGCTGCGACCCGCCGTGGCCGTTGACGTGACGTTTCATCGCTTCCGCAATTGCGTCAGGCACGGAGTGGATTTGCTCTCCCTGGTCCCAAGAAATCTGCGGCGAACGGATGTCGTCCAGTTGCTTGATGACTTCTTCAGCGTCAGCACCGGATCTTAACGAGAGGCTGATTGTTCTTCCGAGTGCTTCGGTGAAGGACTGTGTGTATCCTCCGCCTTTGCCGACTCTTGCGAATACTTCGATTGGTCCGTTCGTCTTCGAGTTGTTGATCGTCACAAACAGGTCGCCGTAAGCCGTTTCAATTTCTTGTGTGGTTCCTGTCGCGATCTTAGGTCTTTCCTTGACCTTCTCGTTTGATCCCATCGAGGTGTGGCCGCCTTCCTCACTTGACTCGGCCTGTACGCCTTCCTGCGTAACTTCCTGTGAAAGATCTTCAGTTTCTTCGTCTTGGATCTGGAGACCTGTCTGACTTACTACTTCCTCGAACTCGTTGGATTCAAGAAGTTCTTTGGCTCCACCGAACTCTTCAACAATTTCGGAGAGCATGTCGACCTTGTCCATGTCGGTCAAGGTGTTCTCTTTGTTGGTCTGCATGACCTGTGTGTCTCGAGTTCCATCCCTGTAGACTGTCATGCCTTTGACGCCTTTGTCGTAGGCACGCATGTAAGCCTCTCTTACATCGTCCTTCGAGGCTTCGTTAGGGAAGTTGCAGGTCTTCGAGATTCCTGAGTGGTTGTGTTCTTGGAAAGCTGCCTGGATATCGATGTGTTCTTCCGGTGTGACTTGGTCAGCTGTCGCAAAGATTTCTTTGACGTGTGCTGGAAGAACTTCGTCAGGGATACTTTCTACGCCTTCCCATTCGTTGTTCTCCATCTTCTCCTGAGCTGCTTCCTTGACCTTTTCTACATCGACGTCGTTCGCCTCTAGAGCGCGGATGAAGTAGTCGTCGAATTCGACGAGCATGTCCTCTCCCTGGATGTCCTTCGCAACGTTCTTGAAGTAAGCCAAGCTGTAGATCGGTTCACAACCTCCGGAGGTGTTTCCTATCATGGAAGTTGTTCCGGTCGGCGCGATCGTGGTTGTGTTGTGGTTTCTCATCTTCAGACCGTCTTCGAAGTCTTCAGGATCGAGTCCTCCTGTGTAGTCTCTGAACCATTCTTCGTGTTCTGTTGGGTTTGCCCATTTGGATTTCTCCCATTCAGGGAACTCTCCTCTTACATCCGCAAGTCTGTTGGATTCTTCGATCGAGTAACGTGTGATCAACCGCTGGATTTCTTTGGCTGCGGCAACAGATTCGTCAGAACCGTAACGGACTCCTAGCTGGACAAGCATCTGTGCGAAGCCCATCAAACCAAGTCCAACCTTTCTCAGGTCCGTAACTGTGTCCTCAATCTCTTCTAATGGGAAGTCTGACATGGTTACAACGTTGTCGAGGAACCTCATTCCTGTCTTTGCGGTGTACTCGAAACGTTCCATGTCCATGGCTTCAGGGATGTAGTCCTGCATAGCCTGGTTAAGTCCTTCCTGGGTCGAGAGGTCGTATTTGTCGCCGTTTCTCTGCTTCCACTCCGCAAAGGTAAGAGCTTCCCCCTCTCCTTTGTCGTCCACAAGCACGGACAGGTTGATGTGTCCAAGGTTGCATGCCTCGTAGTTCTCAAGCGGCTGTTCACCACAAGGGTTTGTGGCCTCAATTGTGTGTTCCGGATGCTTGTCTGTATCGAATGAGTGCATGTCGTTTGCTTCGTCGTACATGAAGAGTCCTGGCTCTCCGTTTCTCCATGCGCCGTCGATCAGGGTTTCCCAGATGAATCTTGCTGGAAGTGTCATCTTGTCACCGACTTCCAGGTCAATATCATAGTCCTGGATCTCTTCTCCGAACGTGTTGGCGAAGTCTCTCCAGAAGTTGTCGTCCTTACCCTGGTCTGAACCAGCGGCTTCAGGATACCACTCCTCATCAGAGTTGTAGAACTCCGCGGTCATTTCCTTGACCCTGTAAGGCTCCTCGGTTCTCGGGTTAATCAGTGTGTACTCTTCGTCGTTCTTGACTGCGTCCATGAACTCTTCAGTTAAACCGACTGAGATGTTGAAGTTCGACAGGTTACCTTCTTTCCTCTTGCTTGTTACGAATCTGAGGATGTCCGGGTGGTCGACCTTCATGATTCCCATCTGGGCTCCTCTACGTTTTCCGCCTTGCTTGATGGTTCCGCACATCGTGTCGAAGACTTGCTGGAAGCTCATAGGTCCTGAGGAAACTCCTCCGGTAGAGCTTACTATGTCTCCTTTAGGTCTCATTAGATGGAACGGGTATCCCATGCCTCCGCCGGACTGGAAGATCTTTGCCGCATCATGTACTTTTGAGAAGATCGAGTCCATGTCGTCTTCAGGGTGGACTACGAAGCATGCGGAAAGCTGCTGGAGGTCTGCTCCTGCGTTCATCAAGGTAGGGCTGTTAGGCATGAACGCCAGGTTACTCATTAGGTCGAAGAATTCCTGCCAGCTCTCCTCGAAATCTACGTCATCGTATTCTTTATCGGGCTGTGCAACGTTCTTCGCTACTCTCTCGAAAAGTTCTTCCGGTTCCTCGATGTTCTCTCCTTTCTCGTTTTTCAGGAGGTATCTGGATGGAAGAATTCTTTGATAGGCGTTTTCTGTGAGTCTCTCCTCGACAGTGTCGCCTGTTACTCTTTTTACTGGTAGCTTGAACGAAGTCTTCTGTTTTGTTTCAGTCATTAATTGGATACACCTTTTTGTGAGCATTAAGTGAGATGGAACAGGTGTAAAGCTGAAGTCATTATTCTTCGGTCTTCAACGCTTCTGCTTCTTTCATGAAGCTTTCAGCGTCGTCAAACGAGTCGTATACAGAGGCAAACCGCATGTAAGCTACTTCGTCACGTTTCTTTAACTGTGTCTTAACTTCTTCACCGATCCTTTTGGACTGTACTTTCTGTTCACCGCGCACCGATTTCTTGACCTCCTCTACTACTTCTTCGACTTGGTCTTCGGTGATCGAAGTTTTTTCGGCTGCCTTGGAAACGCCTGAACGGATTTTTTCTTCGTCAAAGTCTTCTGTCTTTCCGTCACCTTTCTCGACCTTTATGTCGAGTTTTTCGGCCGTTTCGTAGGTTGTGAAGCGTCTACCGCATTCTTTGCATTCTCTTCTTCTGCGGACCTTTTCGGAGGTCTCGCGTGTGTCAATTACTTTGGTTGAGTCGTGGTCGCAGTAGGCGCATTGCACCGGTATAGTTACCTCTGTAGTGAATTGTCATACTAGATGTTGTGGAGAACCTGTTCCCCTCCCCCACAACATGTCGTACCTTCTGTCACTTGAATTCATGATCTTACCTTATAAACCCTGCCGTGTTGAAGAGAAATGAATATTCACCAAAAAGTCCTAAATCATATGTTATATTATAGTTGTTATCCTGCATATTCGTTATTGATGTCTGGAAGAGGCCCTGACGCGGAAGAATATATCAACAGAACAAACGCGAAAGAATCAGAAAAAGACAAAGGAGAACCGGTTCCTGTAGAAAGAAGAAAAGGCAGCCTAATATTCGATTCAGTGCCTGAGAAACCATTATCAGAACCGAAAAGCGAAGAATCTCCGGAAACTACTAATAATGAACTTGACAAACAGGACCTGATGGAGCCTCTCTACCAGACCCTTTTCACAGGCGGCTTGGATGTACTGGAGATGGCCTCGGAAAATAATCTCGAAGACTACTCCAACCCTGTGGTTGAACATAAGCAGCACTGTCTGAACGAGCTAGGGCTCATGGAGGACGAAGAACTGACGCCGGAGGGAAGGCTGGTCTACGACAACTGGAATTCAAAGATCGAACGCTTGAGTTCCAAGGACCGTTACAACATGATGGAAGAAGATAGTACGGACGAACAGACGGTCATAATTCTTAATCAGGCTTTAGAAGATAGTTTCGACCTGCACAGCTACCTAAAAAAAGGTGACTCTTCGATGGAAAGGAAGTTCGGCCGGGAATATGATGCAGAGGCCGAGTTCTACGAGATCGCAAGTCTTTTCTTCGACGATGGGAATAGACTGGAAGAAGTTACCTCTCACGAGTACAGTGGGGAGCTGAAGTCTCGGCTAGAGGATGCCGGCTTAAGAGGGATTTTGAAGGGAGAGGAGTTCAACTATGAGGGAGGGCTGATTGCAGGAGGCATAAGGCTGGACAACCTCAACCTCTGACGTTTTTCATCAACTCGTAACAAAACATGTTTAAAGCTTGAACGCGTTCTATACTCAGATACTTATGGAGCCTGGCTGGAAGGTGGACGTCTGCTCTGAAGATGTTGATGACGAATATCAGAGAGAAGTAGGCGCCAAATACCGTGAAAAAGTAGGATATCTCCGAAGCAGGTGGGGTATCGACATAGGGAACGCTCTGGACATAAGTATCGCTATGGGTGAGACTTCTCAGGACGAATATTTTAACGCAGAGCTGAGTGATCCGGACACCTATCTGGAGGAGATGGTAGAGAGATTTACACCAGTTGAAGGAGCCGAGGAGTATATAAGAGATAGTTACCCGATCCCCATAACCGAGGTAGTGGAGTCGGCAGGACATCTAGTCTCCAACATCCCTAAAAATAAGGCGTCTGATGTCTCGGTTAAACAAGTTGCTGCAGACGAACTCTTCGGGGCTCTCGCACTCGGCTATGAGGACCCGATTCTGCTTGAGAACGATATGCAGGTAATTCAAAGAAATCTGGAGGTAATTGATGAAGTGTACGGTACTGAAACAAGTATTGTTGAAGAGAAGCTGCCCGAATTTGTAGACCATAAAAAGGAGATGGTTTCGAGGCTGGAGGTAGGAGAATCACTAGGCCATATAGAGGAGGATGATGAAGAGGCAGTAAATAAATGGTTAAAACAGATCGATACGCTTTCCGACATACAGGAGTACTCGAGGGAGAATTATTTATTCGGAACTTTTCCTGAAACATTTCTCAACGTTTATGTCAGAACCAATTGGCTTCAATCGGATGTCTTTGATAAGAGTGATGTGCTTGAGTCGGCCAGAGATAGGTTAGAGCATATGGAAGAACTCGATACGGAAGATATTGAGGACGAAAGAGAGAAATCTAAATATTACGCCAGCATCCGGGACAGAGGATACCTGATTTCTAGGAGAATCGCAAAGGGTGAGATAGAGGGGGAATTAGATCTTCCTATGAGTGAGCTGGTGGCTGAAGGTGTTGATGGTGTTGTAGAACGTATTGAACCGAGAATTGAGGAAGAGGACGAAAGGTTGAGGAGCGAATTCTCAATCAGGGATGTCGAATAACTTCTTGTTCTTTACCTATTGATCTGGGGCGCTTCCATAATATATTTAAATTGTTATGACTAAGTAACAACATAAGAACTTGTCATGGGACGATACCAAGATCACCTGAACAGGCAGCAGGAGCAGATGGAAGACATACTGAGCAACTCTGCAGCCGCTGTCGGCGGAAGTCAGGAGGCAACGCGCCCCCTCCAGCCTGAAGACGAAAAACCTGAAGACAGCTATGAGGAGGAAGACGCAGAACCGACTGCGGGCGAATACATGGACGACATGCTCTCAACAGTCGCTAAAGTCGGATCCGAAACACTCGTCGAGGCTTATAATGGAAACGATGAAGCACTCGATGAATTTGAAGGAACAGAGCTGTACGAAGACGGAGAACTAACTACTGATGCGAAAAGAGTGGTTGAAGAAGTCGAGTTCCTAGCCGACCTTACGGAGAATGAGACTTCCTCGAAAGGAACATCAAAATATTCAGTTACGGGCGGCATAAGACTTTCCGTTGGACCGGACCACCCTGGATTCGTCGAGAACAAGTACGGTGCTGTCGACCAGATGTTCGAAAAGGTTACAAACAGCCGCGAGTCCTCCAACACTGACAACGCTGCTTGGACAACAGGTTTCCAGCAGTACATGGATACTGATAGAACCCAGTCAGAGATCGGAGACGAGATAGGTGCAGCACAACCAACGGTCTCCATCAGAATCGGAGACTGGAGAGATGAGGAACTTGAGTCGGAAATGGGAGAAGAGCTTAACAACTCGTTGAAAATGCTTGAGTCACGACTCGAACCCTAACATTTTCTCTTTCCCTTTATTCCTTCCAGACTTTTCAATCTTCGTTCTCCATTCATTACTGTAATAAGATGAGTATTGTCCCAGATACCTCGGTCCTCGTTGACGGAAAGATTTCGAAACTAGCGGAAGAAGGCGAGATAACCGAAGAAGTAATCATACCAGAGTTCGTTGTCGATGAGATCGAGAACCAGGCCAACAAGGGCCTTGAAATAGGACATATAGGAATAGAAGAGATAAGAAAGCTTAGGGAGATTGGTGAAGAGAAAGGCTTCGAAGTAAACTTTACAGGCAGACGGCCTAACATGGAGGAAATCAATCTTGCGAAGTCCGGAAGAATTGACGCACTGATTAGGGACGTTGCCGAGGAAATGGGCGCCACACTATACACAGGAGATATTGTTCAATCCAAAGTCGCGGAAGCCAAAGGAATCGACGTTAAACTGTTCGAGAAAGAGTACGTTGAAACCTTCTCAGTTAAAGAGTTCTTTGACGACGAAACCATGTCAGTCCACTTGAAGCAGGGGAGCGTCCCAAAAGCGAAGAGAGGTATTCCCGGTGAGTTCGGTCTTGAAGAGATTAGAGACGAAGTTATGGAAAGGGATGAGATAAACCAGTTGATTGAAGAGACTATCGAGACCGCGGAAATGTCGGATGATGGAATGGTCGAACTGGAAAAGGAGGGAGCGACAGTTGTCCAGATCGGGCGTTACAGGATCGCGATTGCGAGACCGCCTTTCTCTGAAGCCCCTGAAATTACAGCGGTAAGACCGGTAGCGGATGTTGGCCTTGATGACTACAACCTCTCCGACAAGCTAATGGAAAGGCTTGATGAAAAGGCTGAAGGGGTTCTGATTGCCGGAGCACCGGGACACGGAAAATCAACGTTCGCACAGGCACTTACAGAATACTATGAGGAACAAGGCAACGTCATGAAAACCATGGAAAAACCTCGAGACCTGGACGTAGGACCCGATGTAACACAGTACGCCGAGCTTGAGGAGTCTATGGAGAATACAGGTGACTTCCTACTACTAGTTAGGCCGGATTTCACCGTCTACGATGAAGTGCGTAAGACTGATGACTTCGAAGTCTACTCGGATATGAGGATGGCCGGAGTAGGAATGTTGGGAGTGGTACACGCACGTGAAGCGGTCGACGCAGTTCAAAGATTGATTGGACGTGTAGAGCTTGGAATGATCCCCCAGATATGTGACACCGTAATCCATATCGAGAACGCTGAAGTCGCCGAGGTGTACAAACTTGAGCTAACGGTAAAGGTTCCGCAGGGTATGAACGAGGCGGACTTGGCGAGACCTGTCGTTCAGATACTTGAGCTGGAGGATGAGAAGCCTGTCTACGAGATCTACACCTACGGCGAGGAAACCGTGGTAATCCCGATAGAAGACGAGGAACAGATGACCAGCGCCCAGAAGCTGGCGAAGAAACAGCTTGAACACGAGCTAACGGGCAGGGTTGATGATCCTGAGATAGAGTTTATCTCCGATGATCATATCAGGTTGTTGCTTGACGAGGATGAGATACCTCACGTCATAGGTTCAGGCGGTGAGAATATCGACAGGCTTGAAGACGAACTCGGACTTGATATAACAGTAGAACCTAGGAAGAAGACGTTGAAGAGCGGTGTGCAGTTCTCTGTAGAAGAGCGTGGAAATTCCATGATTATCGATGTCGGAACCGATTACTCAGGAGACGATGTAGATGTTTATGATGAAGAGGAGTTCCTGTTTACCGCCACAGTAGGTAAGAACGGTGAAGTTTCATTAACAAAGGACTCAGATCTTGCAGGACGGATCCTAGGAGCTTACGAGTCCGGGAATCTTGAGGTCCGTTGCTAATCTAAACTTTTCGTTTTTTATCTAGTCCTGTTCTGCCTGAATTCTCTTCTATCATTCTATTCATCATCTCGGGAGGCAAAGCCAGCACATCAGAGTAATGATCTTTCTGTACAAAATCGGAGTCGTATGTGAGTAAAGCCGGACTCTTGTACTCCGTTAGGGCCTCATAGATCGCATCATCCTCTAAATCATGTTCGTCAAGTCTTGCTTCCACCTCGATAGGTTCTGCTACCGACTCAAGGTAATCCATGAATACATCGTATCTTCTGTCTATCAGGTCTGCATCCGTTGCTCTCTCGGAGAATTTGCTGCCCTCTACAGCTCTATCGAATGTGTCGGGATAGACCAAGTCGAAGTACGGAGACAGATCTTTGATCACACCGAGAGGATACAAAGCACCTGTTTCGCTTTTCATGCTTGAGTCTTCATCGACCCAGTACTCCTCAACGAAGTCTTTACCAAGTACATCTTCAGCTCTCTGTTTCTGGGTCGAGTTCAGCGGTACTTCGGTGCTTCGCTTTCTACCCTTCACTGGATCAAGCATAACGTTTACATCAATACCTATAGTGTTCACGGGTTTTACCTCGAGGTTCTTGTAGAAAGCCGGTGAAACTATACCGGAATCGTTTTCGTAACCGCTGTCGAGTTTGGAGAGTTCTAGAACAGCTTGTCTTGATGTTTTACCCGTTTTTGACATCGAACATTCGATTTTTGTATTTCAGGTTTAAGAATTGTTTGCAGTTTCAACCCGACCTATTTAAAAAAGCGTCTCTAATTCTGGTCTAAAATGAGTCTGGAGCAGATAATGCTGGCGGTAAACACCGCAGGCACCCTGGCAATCGGCATAATGACCTTCATAATAGTATATACAACATTCAGGGGCCTCGAACAGGAAAAGCTCCAAGAGTTCTCCAAAAGATTCCTACTCGTAATATCCTTCCTGATACTCTACACTTCCTACTTGACTTTCTACAACCAGTTCTTCCAAGGAAATGCGATGGCGCAGTACCCGATGTACATCATCTTGGCCGCAGTATTCATCTCGCTGATCTACGCCTCCACATCATTTGAAGGCATCGCAAACCAGTTCGGTATAAGCCAGGAAAAGAAGCTGGAGAAAATGAGTAATGAAGAAGGAAAAATGTAGGAAGTTTAGCGGTGTTCCGTACTTTTCTCGTGCTTCTTCCTCACAATCGAGTTCAACTCGTTCAAAGCCTCGTCTACCGCATCCAGTAGCTCCCATCCCTCCTCGTTCACCGTAAGAAGGCCGTACTCACAGTCAAGCTTCATGTCCAGTTCCCAGCGGTGTTTCTTACCATCCTTCTCAGACTTCTTGATATGGACATCCATCTGTTCAGGTCTGTCAAGCTTTCTTCCCAGGCTCCCCTGAAGCTGTCTCTTAATCGAATTGTGTACAGCTGCTTTTTCTTCAGGAAGCTCTAAACCGGAAAGGTTGACCATCATGGTCTTGCCCGGCGCGAACCCTTCTACGTAGTTGATGATGTCCTTCAGGGTGACAATCCTTTCCGGGTAACCGTTTTCGAGAAAGATTATCTCGTCTCTACCTCTTTCCGACATTATTTCTGCGGCTTCCCTCAAGTTCATGTGGTCCGTGGCTGTTACAGGGTCTTCTCGCATCATTTGGTCGGCTGTAACACCGGAGAACTGTTTTTTCTCGGTTCCCCCGGCCATCTTGACCTCGTCTGAACCGTGTCTGTCGCCGGAAGTACCTCCTGCGTCCTGACGGTCGCGTGGGACCATCATCCTCAGTATATCTGAACTTCTTATGATACCGGTAAGCTTCCCGTCCTCATCCAAGACCGGAACTCTCGAGATATTGTTGTCAAGCATAAAGTGTCTTGCTTCCTCGATAGAGTCCTCCTCGAAAACTGTCTTGAGATCATGAGAAGCCACATCAAGAGTATTTGCTTCTTCCAGTACCTCTGCGTCCTTGAAGTACTCGATAAATTCGTCGTCTCCTACTACTCCTTTCAGTTCGCCGTTTTCAAGGCAGACCATCAGTTTTCTGCCTGAGTTGATTCTTAGGTCGGCGAGCTCTACCAGCGAATCGTCTTCCTCGAACTCTGGAGGCTGGTGCATCACTTTTCCAAGCGAGGTCCTTTCAGGGTTGAACTGGATGAACCTGATTAGGTCCCTGTAACCTATTACACCTTTGAATCCTCCTTGTGTGTCTGTTACAGGTATTGCTCTTACCTCGTTTTCCTCCATGGTGTTTTTGATCTGTGCGAGGTTTCTATCGTTGGTTTCAACTAGAGGCTCGGTGTTCATTACCTGTTCGGCGTCTATCTCGTCTAGATTCATAATTTTTTTACCTGTCTACGAGGAACTTTTCCGGGTTTTCGTCCATGTCGATGAAGTTGGTGGCGGACTCTCTGATTTCTTTCGCTGAGCTTTTCCCGAATGACATGACTTCTACCCTGCAGCCCATAGCTTTGAGGTGGTCGACAAGTACTGCGAAGTCCCCATCACCTGTTACTAGTACGATTGTGTCAAGCTTTTTGGCTTGCTGGATCATGTCAACGCTCATGCCGAGGTCCCAGTCGCCTTTTTTCTGTCCTCCGTAGAACTCTTTGAGTTCTTTTATCTTTACTTCGTAGCCGATTCTTCTCAGTGCTTCGAAGAAGTCTTCTTCGTCCGGGGTGTCTGCTTTAATTACGTATGCTGATGCTCTGATTAGGTTTCTGTTCATTACAGCTGCATCGAGCAGTTTGTCAAAGTCTACTTTGGATTCGTATAGGTTTTTTGCGCTGTAGTACATGTTTTGGACGTCTACGTAGACGCCTACTCTCTGATCATCGTGTATATCTGACATATCAAGTTTACCTCATCAAAAAATTCGGTTATGTTCTTCTGTAAAAGTTCTAGCTTTTGAGAAGCTTATAAGCCTAACCTTTGGGCAATATCCGTTTCTTCCTCGAAGAAATCAACGGTTCCGACACCCATCAACTGTCTTACCGCGTAGTAAATTCCGACCGATGCGACAGCTTCAGCCGATATCATCGAAGCTAACAGGAAGCCGATCGCTACGTTTTTCGAGGAGCTGGAGAAAGCTATCGCCCGGGACTGCTTAATGTTGAAACCGAGTAAACGGGAGACCGGGTAGGAAGCCAGGAAGCAAGCCATGAAGAATACCGCAAATACGGATGCCTTACCTACAATCGAGATTATTGAGATGTAAGCCCCAGAATCAAGCAATAACTGTACCTGTAAGCCTGTAATTAGTAGAATAAGGAACAGTGAGAGCTTAGAGAAGTGTACTCTTGCCTCCTGAATGTATTCGAAGCTGGAAGTTTTCAGTAGGTAGCCTGCGACCATAGGCAAGTAAGCCACTGCAACATGCAGCGCGGTGAAGTCAAATTTCATAGGCAGCAGAAGAGAGACTGAAGGAATTATGATTATCGAGGATACGACTGCTGCGCTTGAGATTTCTGATGCAAGGTCGCCGTCAGCACTTGAAAGGTTGGACCAGATTGAGGGTGAGCCTATTGCTGCGGCTGAAAGACCTAAAGCCAACATTACAGGTCCAAAGCCGAGTAGGTATAGGATGCCTCCTATCCCGAGACCGGTCAAGTATATCGAGAGAACTCCTGTTACAACCTCTCTTTTGCGTGGATTGAAGTGTTCGAGGTGTGTTCCGACTAGGAAGAATAGTCCGGCCAACAGTCCTGCGAATAGGTAGTTTGATACTAATGCGCCTTCTATCAAGTATGAGATTAGTGCGCTCCCGATTATTAGTGCGGCGAGTTCAAGGTCGGCCTCGATACCATGTAGCGGCATAGGACATGTTTGCGGCTAACTGGTTTTTAACTTATCCAGACAAGCAAGTTTCGAATCATAATATAATTGATAAATCTGGAGTTCTTAGGTACTACATAGATCAGTTGATTCCAAATGGCGCCAGAGGAAAGTGAAAATACTAACTATGGAACTTACCAAGATAATCCTCTTATAGGTCTAAATATTGGCGATCTAGAGAAGGTTATGCGTGTTCTAGGTGCTGAAAAGAAGCGTGTTAAACTGGTTTATCAGGTACTGGAAGAGGAGAATGGAAGAGTCTCATGGGATGTTGTTGAATCTAGTCTTCAACCTGTTGAAACAACTGGCAACACGAGTCTGAAGGCGAAAAGAGAAATAGATGCTTTAGCGAACTTGGGCATAGTTAACTATGAACCGGAGGAGTACGTTGAGTTGACCTCCAGGGGCGCAGAAATTGTAGGAGGTATTTACGAGACCGATAAAAAAATTAGAGAAGAAATTAGTGAAACCAACACAAATAGTTAAAAGTGTTACTGTTTGTTGACAACATATTAAGGTGTTTTAAATTGGGAAAGAGAACGAGGAGAAGTGTGCTTGCAGGCGTAGGAGCCGCACTAACCGGCTCAGTTGCAGGCTGTAACTCAAACAAAGCCGAAAACCAAAAATCGACACAAGAAACGGGAGACACGGAAACCCTAGCAGAGACGGCAACAAAGCTTGAACAGACCGAGAACGACGGAAAAGAAGCAGATGCTGATGACACAGAGAGAACAATAAAGGATGCAGCAATTCAGATAGGTAATCAGCTGAGAGACATAGGTTACGATGACCGACATATCACTAGGCTTTTCGACCAGGAAGATGACAAACCCTCAGTCACCATAGATCTGGGACTGGAACAGGTCTTTGACCAAACGCCTCTAGGATTCGAGAACCAGAACATAAAATACATCAACCAAGTAGGAAAAACCGACAAACTTATCAAAGACATCTCAGTACCTCTAACAGACATCATGGTGGCTGCAGCCTCAAACCTTGAAGGCCTTGAGGATGATTACGAACACTCAAGCATATTGATAAGAGGGGAAGGAGATACCAACATCGGCTTTATCTATGAACCCGAGGAGCTCAATCAGGCGTTCAACCAGATTCAACAGGCCACCGAGTCAAATAGCTCTCCCTCAGCCCGTGTAGAAGATATCTCGAAGAATAATGTCAGTGTAGGCTGGCACGGAGATACCTACGACAGTAGAACCTTTGTTTCGATGGGGGGATCGAAGGATGTAAACGTTAATGGCGAAGATTATGAGATACTTATCGGTTCGGCCAAGGACGAAACAACTTACATCCGTGTAGAGCAGGACGGAGAAGTTGTAGACTCTGATACTTACGAGGAGGGAGATGAGATCGGAGTCCTTGACGATTCAATCGTTGTAGTTGATGTGGATCCAATTCCCGACTACGAACACGGTATTGCAATTGATTACAACTGTATTGAGTCTCAGACCTCACTGAAAACAGGTGTTTCAGATCTAGTGGAGTCAGGCAACCAGTACTATGAAGTTGAGTTGAACGCTATCAACGGAGATAGAGTATTCCTTTCTATAGACGATGGAGCGATTGAAGGATACGAACGCGGTGAAGAGTTCCAGATAGGGGAATCAACTTATTCTGTAGACTCTGCTATTGAACTTCAGGACCACCGCGGCCATGCTGTAATTGAGAAGAAGGGAAGCTGTTAGTTATGCAGCTCTCTTATCTTCTCAATATTCTCCTTGTAACTAGCCCGGTTATCGCTTGGAGTCTCCAGTACCATAGGTTTCTCCTCCAGTTTATCAGAGTTGACGATATTTGAGAAACCTTCTTCGCCTATATTCCCGTATCCGATATCCTCGTGGTTGTCTTTCTCGCTACCTCTCTCATCCTTCGAATCGTTGAGGTGCAGGACCTTAACTTTTCCGATTCCTAGATCTTCTTCGATCTCCTGTAGAAAGTCTTTGAAGCCTTCATCGGAGACCAGATTGTATCCTGCGGCGTGTGCGTGGCATGTGTCTATACAAACCCCGATCTTTCCTGAATCTGTATCTGCAGTTTCAATCATTTTTCTGAGCTCGCCCATAGATTTCCCAAGAGTGGTGCCTTTGCCCGCGGTATTTTCGAGTAGAAGTGTTACGTTGTCAGGAATATCAAGCTCATCGATTCCTTCAGCTATCCTCTCTATACCGTTTTCTCTTCCTGAACCTGTGTGGGATCCAGGATGGAAGACAACATATTTTACGCCGAGTGTGGAGGCTGCATCAAGCTCCGACTGCAGACAGTTCAACGATTTCTCGAACAGGTCGTCCTTTGGCGTTGCCAGGTTAACCAGGTAGGTTGAGTGGATTACGTACGGTTTTTGATCAGCATCTTCCATGGCTTGTCTGAATTTTTCTCCTTCCTCTTCAGTATATTCTGATACGCTCCAGGTTCTAGGGCTTCCTGCAAATATTTGGCCGCAGTTACCTGTCTCGTCCTCCTGTCTTTCGATAGCTTTTTCAACTCCTCCCGAGATAGATACGTGGGCTCCAACTCTAAGATTCATGGTTGGAAAAGGTTTGCAGAGTTTGAAAACAGTTTCGAAACCGAAGAGCTCAAAACAGTTCGATTTACTTTCGTTTTCTATGAGGATTGTTTCGTTAGCTCCTTCAAACACAGAGATATTGTTCGAGATAGGTGCCGGAGATCAAATTGTGGCGACCACCTCCCTATGTGATTTCCCTGAAGAGGCTAGAAAGCTTCCAAGTATAGGCGGATGGACTAACCCTGATATTGAGAGGGTTGAAAGCTTTGAACCCGACCTTGTGTTGGCTTCAGATGAGTTGCAGGATGAAGCGGTTGAAGAGCTTGAGGAAAACGGGTTAGAAGTTTTACAGGTAAAGCCCCATAGATTGGACGAAGTATTTGACTCAATAATCCGTATAGGTGAGAAGGTCGGCAAAAGGTCTGAGGCAGTGAAAGTTGTTGAAAGTATGAAGTCTGAGATAAACGATATTGATCTTGAAAATACCAAGGTTTACTGTGAAGAGTGGATGGACCCTCCCATGGCTTCAGGCAACTGGGTTCCCGATCTTATCGAAAAAGGTAACGGAGAATACTTTATTGAGAGCGGTAGAAGCCGTGAGTTTGAGTTGGAAGAGTTGAAACAGTTTGATCCCGAGCTTATTGTTCTGCATATCTGCGGTGCGGGACCTGGGCTTGATCCTTCGATAATCGAACGCAGGGAAGACTGGGAAGAAATTGAAGCGGTTCAAAATGAAAATGTTTTTGTTGTGGACGATTCCCTGCTGAATAGGCCGGGACCTAGACTGGTTGAAGGTGTGAAAAAGATTGAGGAACGGGTTTAGGGGACACCAAAACTTGGATCTGATTCTGTCCTGAAGAAGTCAAACTCGTTTTCTATTACCTCTTTTACTTCGTACCTGTATTTTTCGGGAAGTCTGTCGTCTTCCAAAAGATCTTTTATCCCGTCTAGTATCTGGCTCTGTACTTTTCCCGGTTTATTCTCGTAAACTTCTTCCGTGACTTGTTCTAGGTGTCTGCCTTGACTAAGCCCGTAAAGTGTTGGTACTGCTCTGTAGCCTTGTTGTCCGGGATGCGCAGGTATCTCAAATTTATTGTCTTCTATCTCGAGCATGTGCCTGCCGTGCCACCTGTAATCTTCATCGAAGCTATAGCTGACCATACCTGAGAAATGGGTTAAACCGTTTACATATCTTCTAGCACCACCCAATAGTGGATTATAGACTGGCACAAGGCTGGACTAGTAGTAGACTTGTATCGGGATCATGTACGCTAGCACTAGGAAGATAGCCAGGATCGAGACCAGCGATACCAGTATCTTTCTGTAAATCGAGATATCGATCCTTCCTCTCCTTTCCAGAAGCTCAAGCAGGCCGAACACGAGAAGCCCAAGTATCAGCGACACCATAAAATGGTAATCTAGTCGTCTAAGCTCGGTTCCAAAAATTCTCCAGTGGCTCTCCTTAGGCCCAAAACATAACGTCCCGTTCGAATCCACGGGACAGCCATCTACTCTATCCAAAATCGGCGCCATCTGAACCACCTACGTATCGTGGTCGGTAAACGGCTCACCATACTTGTCGGAAAGAAGGTTTACAGCAGCTTTAGCACCATCGCCTAAAGCCGTAGAGGTCTGGTACTCCCAAGAGTTAGCGAGACCCGCAACATACAAGTTTTCAGCAGCTTTATTGCTTTCATCCGTTTTAACATGTTCTTCCATCATGTAAGGGCCTTCAACACCGTCCTCAAACTCTACATCAACATCCAGAAACTCGAGGCTGCCGGCAGAAGCAATAACAACATACTCCGACTCATACTCATCCTCATCTGTCTTAATCAGAAAACCTTCCTCAGTTCTCTCAACTTTCTCAACTTCCTCCTCTTTAAGTTCTCCGTTAAAGTCATCAAGCTTTTGCTTTCCGGAGTTAAGTATTTCCTGCCCGCTGATTGATTCATGGCCCACCAGGTTCTGAATGTTTGCTGTATTGTTTACAAGCGATTCTCCTGTATCCAGAACTAGTGTGTCTTCTCCTGCTTTTGCGGTCATGACCGCGGCCTGAAGCCCGGCAACTCCTCCGCCTACAACGGTTACGGTTCTCATAACTCGAATCTTCGATCTATAAGAATTTAATACCTTCAATTATGATTGATGGATGAGCCCAGCTTTCTGAGACAGGTGGAGGCAGAACTAGTTCTGGAGGAAGACGAACTTGATCTTCCGGAAGAGCTTGAACAACACGCAGTAAACGAGCTGGACTATTTTTACACTCGTCCAGAAGCCTTAGAAGTACTGAAAAAAGCTTATGACGGCTTCAAACAGCTTGGAATGAAGAATAGTACGGGAGAAGTCTGGGACACTACAGTACTAGCACATTACAGAAATCACTACACCGAGTTCCAGCAGAAAGAGATACATAATACAGTGGATAGAGTGGGTCGAAGGGTTAAGCCGGATGAAGAAAGCGGCGACATCAACTACCCTATTGAAGGAGCTCTACTTAAGAGCCTTGTTTCTATGAATTTGGCTTCTAACCAGACAAACAATACTACAGCAAGAATGGGGTATGAAGTAGAGGATTACGCAGCTGTCGCGAGAGTATTCAACTATCTTGATTCTGAGTGGAACTCAAGCTAAAACATTTTTAACCCGGCTTTCTATCGTTTCAGAAAAACTGTAAACAGGCTCCAAGAGGTCAACCTCATCACTGAAAACATAGACGAAGATGATGGCGGCCAGTGAAGCTACAATAGCTCCAAGTACGTCTACAGGCCAGTGCTCACCGATGTAAACTCTGGCAAATCCGGTAAGTGCAGCGGAAATCAGAGTCAGGTAACCAAGGTTTCTTCTTTCCCTCAGGAACAAGGGCCATGCAGCTGAAAACACTGCCGCGGTATGCTGGCTCGGAAAAGCATTCTCGGGCTTTGCCGCAACAATCGTATCATAGACTGTGGATGGATTTTGATGGAAGTAAAGAAGGCCCATACCATAAGCTACTGAGATACCTGTTATAGTGGCCCCAAAAGTCAGAACAGAATCGTTCTTTCCCTCCCGTCCCTTAAACCATAGGTATACTAGTACTGCCGGGACCACCAAAACAAGATACTCTGCGAAAAGAACCATCATGGAATCGATGAATCCGTTCCCGGTAAAGGAATGAACCAGTTCAAAGAGCCCTCTATCCAGAGACATGGCCTTAGATTACATCCAACTACTTAAAATTAACCGGGGAATCAACAAATTAAGAGGTACTATAAACTATGGCACAGAGATTTGAAGAGGCTAAGAAAAGAATTTTCGGGGACGTCTATGTTTGCAGAAAGTGTAACGCAACCAATAGAACCGACGACCCGGAATCCAGCTCCTGCAGAAAATGCGGTTACAACAACCTAAGACCTAAGAACGCAGAGTTCGCAGGATAAAAAACCCCAATCGATACCTTCTCCACTTTTTAGGTACTGTATCGGATGGAATGGTTACTGGCCGCACTAGCATCGGCCACATTCTTCTCAATACTTAACGTAGTTACAAAGAAACTGACACAAGATCTTTCCGGACTGGCTTACAACTTCATCTTCTCAGTGTCAGCCACCTTGTTTATACTTCCGTTCTCAATCTACTTCGTCATAAACACTAGTTTGACTTCTAACCTGGTTCCTTGGCTCGCACTAATAGGCTCGGGTGTGGCAAACACGTTCGGAATAATCGCGTACAACAACTCGATCAAACAAGGCGAGATAAGCGAAGTAATACCTTTAACCAAGCTAACACCTATCTTTACGGCGATCCTAGGATTTTCGATTCTAGGTGAGGCTATGACGCCTTTGACTGTTACAGGTATTCTGGCGGTTACGTTCGGAAGCTATATTGTTTTATTGAGGAAGCACCAGTCGCTTTTAGGGCCTTTGAAACGTTTGTTTTCCAACCGTGCGGCGTTGCTGGCCTCGATTTCCTCCGTAATTTATGCTTTCGCTTCGATAATGGACCGTTTCGGTACACAAGCTATTAGACCTGAAGTCTATGTTTCAGGTATCTTCCTGGTTATGTCGGCATGCTTCACCGTATACCTCGGTACAAAGAAAAGGGAGAAGCTTGTGGAAGCACGGAATGCCGTAAGGGAAAGACCTTCCAGTTTTTTACTGGTTGGTTTGCTGGCGAGTGGAGCCTACCTATCGATCTTCATAGCTTACTCACTGGCTGCCGCATCAAAAGTCATCCCAGTACTACAACTACAGGTTCTGGCTTCGGTTGCGGCAGGAGGCTACCTGTTCAACGAGGAGAACATGCTGAGAAAAGTTGTTGGTTCTCTGGTTTTGATTGTGGGCGTGGTGTTGATCGCTCTCTAAACCGCTCCATTTAAAGAACTTAACTACTCGAAATAATTTACAGAAGGTCAGTTTTGACGGCTTCAGTTTTTGAAGGCGTCTGGCCTGATCAATACTTGGCAAAGTTTGTGCCCCGTTGGCTCAGCGGTAGAGCGCGTCCTTGGTAAGGACGAGGTCCCGGGTTCAAATCTCGGACGGGGCTACTACGTTGCAGGTTCGCATCTCGGATTTTTTGGTAAAGCGACGAACGAGGGACGTTATATTTTCTCTAGTTAGGCTCAGAAACCGATAAAAATTCATTTCATAAAAATAGAAGTATGGTTTTATCTGGATATCTTGTTTTTGCTCTGCTTGCGGCCTTTTTCTGGTCTTTAGGAAATGTTTTGGATAAGACTGTGTTGAAGGACTTCATCACTAACCCTGTCGTTGTGACCTTTTTCACAGGCGTTTTCGGAGCTCTTTTCGCCCTGATACTTCCAATTTTGGGTTATGTCGGAGTACCCTCCCTCAAAGTTCTCTCGGTCTCTATTGTGTTAGGCGTTTTGTACATTCTACCTGTCTACCTGTATATGAAGTCCCTAACTTTGGAAGAAGTTTCGAGAGTTGTACCTATTTTCAGTATTGCTCCTGTATTTGTTGTGATCCTCGGAGCCATTTTTCTGAATGAAATTTTTACTTTCAGTAAATATTTGGGTATAGCTCTAGCGATTTCAGGTTCTGTAATGGTTTCATCCAAGAAATTTGGTAAAGAGTTCTTCCATCTTGAAGCCAACAGAGCCTTCTGGTTAATTGTTACAGGCACATTTCTATTTGCTATATACTCTCTAGCTGTTAGATGGATTCTCGGTTTTTCTGATTTCTGGAATATTTTCTTTTGGTCGAGAATTGGTGCCTTAATACCTATCGTGTTTTTCCTCTTACATAGCCCTACGAGAACAGAAATAGTTTCGACTCTCACTGCCGTAAAAGGGAGTAGAGTTGAGTTTCTGGCCGTTAGTGAACTTTTGAATGACCTCGCCGTTTTGGCTCAAACTGTAGCCTTGAGTCTTGGGCCTGCCGCACTTGTAGAAACTGCGACTTCGGCACAATCATTATTCGTGTTAGTTTTGGTTGGGGGTATTCACCATTTCTGGGGCAAAAATATAGGGGGG
>JBEQBQ010000012.1:0-33745 GCA_041639695.1 Candidatus Nanohaloarchaea archaeon | reverse complement strand
GGGGTTCATCAGTAATCCGGATTTTTCTCTTCAACATCTCCTAGAAAGTTTTCGTGCCGTGCCATCAGGAAGAATAGGTCGCTCAACCGGTTAATGTAGGCCAATACCTCTTCTCTCAGCTGTTCGTCCTGGTCTAGTTGAACTATTTTTCTCTCAGCTCTCCTAGACACGCTTCTGGCATGGTGTAGGTGCGCCGCACTTTTGATGCCTCCGGCCAGAATAAAGTCTCTTAACGGAGGGCACTCGTTCTGGTACTTGTCGCAGAGCTGTTCAAGTCTCTCCGTGTTTTCTTCTGTTACTTTGGTGTCCGGTTCGCGGTTTGCCAGCTCTGCCTGTAATATATGGAGCTCGTTCTGTATTCTTTCGAGGTCGTCCTCCTTGTCTTCAGTATACGTTCTGCACAGCCCTACTAATGAGTTAAGTTCGTCTACTGTTCCGTAGGCCTGTATTCTCTCCGAGCTTTTCGAAACTCTTTCTCCTGAGGACAGGTCTGTTCTTCCGCGGTCGCCCCTTCCCGTGTATACCATACTAAATTGTTGTGAGAACAGGGTTTAGAATCTGTGGTTTAACGGGTCAATAGTTTAAACTTCTCCGATAATTTCTGGGCTGTGAAGCTCTACGAGCATGAGGCCAAACAACTTCTTGACGACTACGGCCTCAAAACTCCGGGAAGAGATGGAGAAGAGTCTGTTGTGAAAGCTCAGGTGCTTTCAAAGAACAGGAAAGAACATGGAGGAATATGTTTTGCGGATAAAGGAGAAGAGGCAGAAACAATAGCGGAAGAGATGCGTGGATCTACAGTAAATGGCCAGAAAGTCGAAGAAATACTTATTGAGAACAGGATTGAGTTCTCAGAAGAATACTACGTGGCGTTTCTCTACGATACGGATACCAGATCGCCGGTAATGCTTTTCTCAGATACAGGGGGTTCAGGCATCGAAGAAAGAGAGACACAGAAACTTGTAATCGAGAAAGGTATGCCTCACGAGTTCAGGCAGTTCATAGAGGAAAACTTCGATCTTGACGATATAGTGGAATTAGGCTCAGTTCTCTCGAAAATTTACAGTACTTTTACGCAAGAAGATGCTAGAATGATCGAAATTAATCCTCTAGCGAAGACAGAGAACGGATTGGTTGTGCTTGATGCGATGATAGACCTTGATGATGACGCAGAGTATAGGAGAGAAAGAAGCTTTCCCGAAAGATCCGACATGGGTAGGAAAAAGACAGAAAGAGAGAAGGAAGCAAAGAAGATTGACGAAGATGATCACAGGGGTATAGCAGGAAAATATACTGAGCTTGACGGAGATATAGGCATGATGCTGGCCGGTGGAGGCGCATCCCTCACCAACACGGACGCTTTGGTCGAGTACGGGGGTAAACCTGCGAACTACACTGAGTACGGGGGTAATCCGCCATCAGAAAAAGTTTACAGGCTCTCGAAGATCATAATGTCGAAAGAACTCAACGGTCTTTGGCACGTTGGCGGAACCGCAAACAACACCAACATACTTAGGACGATGAAAGGGTTCTGCAAAGCCTTGAGAGAGGAAAAACCGGATTATCCGATTGTTGTTAGGCGTGACGGCCCTCAAGCCGATGAAGCTTTTGAACTCTTGAGAGAAACGAAGGACGAACTTGGATTGGAAATGAAGCTTTTCAGGAACGATACCCCTATGACAAAAACTGCTGAAGAGCTGATGGAGATGGTGGAGGCCAGGTGAGTAAAGACAAGATTCCGGTCTTTGATATCGGGGACACTCTTTCACCATCGATACCGTTGACTAAAACTACAGTAAAGAGGTTTCTTGAGGGTAGAGGGGTCGAGCAACCACCGGAATTTCCTGTCAGAGAGGTAGACCAGTACAGTGAAAAATCGGTCGACAAATGGTTGAGAAAGGAAGAAATTGAGGTGGATGCAGGAAAAACTGTGAATGAGATCAAGAGATCCAAGGAGAATGCTTTAGAGAACTCAGGGGCTTTTGAAATTCTAAGTAAGCTTGGATCGGTTGGAGAGGCGCCCGGCATTATAAGTGACAACAGTTTGAAGGCCAAAAGTTTCCATCAAGAACTTTTTAATGCTAGAGGCGTGGAGATAAACGGTTTTGTGGTCTCTGAAGAGTTAGGTGAAAAAAAGCCATCGAAAAAGATTTTTGAAGAATTCTTGAATCGCAGAGGGGCTGAAGGTTACGAATGCATCTACTTCGGTAATGATACGCGTAGGGATACTTCAGCACGTAAGGTCGGCATGGATTTTGTCTGGGTGACGGCTTTCAAGACGTGGGGCAAATCTTGGAAAGGGAGAAGCATAGAACAGTTCAACTACGAAAAGGTCGTGGAGGTTATGGAGGTTTTTTGAATGAGCATACTTATCGATGAGGAAACAAAAGTTCTTGTCCAGGGAATAACAGGCAGGGAAGCCTCAGAGAAAGTGCCTGAAATGATTGATTACGGTACCGAGGTTGTGGCAGGGGTTACGCCTGGAAAGAAAGGTCAAGAGGTCGCAGGAGTCCCTGTCTACAATACTGTTAAACAAGCCAGAGAACAGCATCCGGAAATCAACACCTCTCTAATTTACGTACCTCCTTTTGCCGCGAAAGATGCAGCCTTCGAAGCAATAGAAAACGGTATAGAACTACTGAATATAGTAACTGAACGTATACCGACTAGAGATGCCTACGAAATCTTGCAGAAAGCACGAGAAAATGGTGTCAGGGTTGTAGGTCCTACTTCCGTGGGAATAATTTCTCCAGGTAAATCAAAACTAGGTCCGATCGGCGGCTCCGAACCCGAAAACGTCTACAACCAAGGAAGGGTAGGTATAATTTCTAAGAGCGGAGGCATGACTACAGAGACAGCATGGGTGTTGAGACAGGCCGGCTTCGGGGTTTCTACTGCTGTGGCGATAGGCGGCGATGTTTTCTGTGGCACAAGCTACCGGGACGCTCTTGAAATGTTTGAGGAGGATAGTCAGACCGATGCAGTGGTGATGTACGGTGAGCTGGGGGGAACTTACGAGGAGAAAGCTGCCGAACTGGTCGGAAAAGGCGGTTTTTCGAAGCCTTTAGTCGGTTTTATTGCCGGACAGTTTACGGAGTCGATGCCTGAAAAGAAGTACGGTCATGCTGGAGCAATCATCAGAGGAGAAAGGGGAACACCTTCCGGAAAGAAGAAAGCCTTGAGAGATGCAGGTGCGGAGGTAGTTGAGGTGCACCACGAGATAGGTGAAAAGCTAAAAGAAATTCTCTAACAAGTTAAACTTATGACGGACTGGGAAACAGAGATATCTTCAAGCGGAAAAGATTCTGTTATTAGAGGGGAGGAACTCGACGAAGTTATGGGTATGGGGTTCTCCGACGCGATATATCTAATATTAAAGGGAGAAAAACCTTCCGAAGCCGAATCTGAAATATTCAATACTGTTCTTTCAAGCTCTATAGATCACGGTGTTGGAAATCCTTCAACTGTTTCAGCTAGAACGGTTCAGAGCGGCGGGAACTCGATGAATGCTTCAGTGGCCGCCGGAATACTTGCTTTAGGCGACTCTCATGGCGGGGCGATCGAGGAGGCGATGAAACTGGTTCAGTCCTCGAAATCTGCGGAAAAAATAGTTGAGGAAAAGCTTGAACAGGGTGAAAGAGTTCCGGGATTAGGACACAAGGTCTACGATGAAGAGGATCCGAGAGCCCGGAAGATACTGGAGAAAGCACGTGAAAACGGTTTCAACGGAAAAAGTATAGAGAAGATGCTTGATTTAAAGAAAGAGCTTGCAGAGAGCAAAGTTGATTTGGTTTTGAACGTGGACGGCGCAATAGCCGCTGTGATGTCGGAGCTTGGCTGGGACTGGAAACTGGGAAAAGGAATCTTCATTATCGCGAGAACTCCTGGAATGGTCGCACATGTGAGGGAAGAGATGGATGAGAAGCCTTTCCGAAGGCAGGAAGGCGAATACAGGGGAGAATGACAGGTATTTAATTTTTCAGTAAAGAACTTTTTCACCATGAAAGTTCTTCCGGGGGTAAGAAATCTTCTCTCCAGAGAAAACGATCTTTCAGACCAGGAAAAAAGGTTTCTTGAAACGGTTGAAGAGGTTGATCATCCTTCGGACTATGATCAGCCGGTCGAGATTGAAAGCAACCACGTGGTTCAAGGCCATAGATCTCTTGGAGAACTGGTTTACGCGACAGGTAATGCGGAAGAACTGGCTGGACCTTTGAATTTAGGTCCTCGGGAGGTTGTAGATAGGCTCTGTAAAGATGGTCTCTCATCTCATTCCGTGGTTCTATCGGCTTATATGGAGGAAGAGGATTATGAGAGCCTGCCACAGACTTTGAATCGGTTAGGTCATGATCTTCCAACCGTTGAATCAAGGTTGAGAAAGGCAGAGTTTCAATATACTGACCGGTTACCTGAGATAGCTTACAGGATTGAGGTTGGTGAGAGAAGACGGAAAGGGTCAAGCCCTCGAAAGTTGGCGGAAGCAGAAGGGCCTGTTCCGAAGCCTAGCCCGGTTTACCCTGATTCGCTTGTAAAGGCAGGTCAGAAACATCTCTGAACACGGTTAAAAACCAGTTTCTACCAGTAAATGTTTATGGAGCATGAGGAGTTTGACTCGGAGCTGGGAAAGGTTGCGGTCTCGACTGAACACGTTGAGAGAAAGAGAAACGACAATCCTGACTGGGAGAGAATAGAGGAAAACTTCAGCTCTGATGAGCTTCTGGACAAGACGCATTTCTCCAAGATTGAGTCTCTAGAGTTCCAGCCTGAGTCTATGTTTCCAAACATAAAGGTTGAGACGGAGACTGGTTGGAAGAGGATGTTCTTCGAGCAGGGAGATCCTGCGAAGGAATGCTTCAAGACTCTGAGGTATCGCTGGAATGCTTTCAGGCAGAACTACAGCTAACCTATTTAGTTCAAAATATTCAATATTGTTCTATGGTAGCTGTATTAAGCGGTATAATCGACAGATTCACAAAGGATGATACTGTAAAAATCGAGGACATGGATCTCGACGAACTAATGGAAGAAAAATCAGAGATCCGTGCCGACATGGAACTCAAAAGAGACAAGCATGAAGGCCTCGCCGAGAAGAGAAGAAGAAAATTCGAAAGATTAAGAGGGACGGACGATGATCTTCTTGAAGAAGAGCTGGCTGAAGAAATTGCCTCAATCGAAGACGAGATGGCGATCTACCACAACGAACACGCCCAGATGATGGACGCGCTCAGAGTTGTAAACGGATTGATCGCAGTAAAGAGAAAACAGAACCTTATGGAGGACCAAGGAATCGTCCAAGACCTTGAAGAGATGGATCGGGAAGAGGTTGTAGACATGCTGAAAAGAGAGGACGTACAGGAAATGATCCACAAAGAGAAATGGGACGACCTAGAAGACCTGTTCAGAGGAGATCTAAGGCCGGAATACTCCGGAAACGAGAGAGTCCGGGATATAATTGATTCGGCGGAAGAGCACGAAGATAAATCAGTGGATGAAGCACTTAGGCAACGTGACCGGGAAAGAGGTCACGACATCCACTAATCCTTTCCTATTTTGTCGAATCTATCTAAATAAGCTTTTTTGCTTTTCTTACCTATGTTGCTTTCGAAATAGCCTCTTTCTCCATCCTTAACAATTTCCTGTATCATCTGGAAGCCGCTGGGGATAATAGAGCTCTCATTTTGTGATATTGTTTCAAGTTCAAACCAACTTGTCGCCATTTCCGATTCAGAACTTTTTCTTTCAATCTTCATCTCGAAGAAATGTAATAATACTGGAGAATGGCCTTCAGGATTCTCTATCTTTTCCGATACAGTTCCTAGATGACGTTTAAGACTTGTTTCAAAGCCTGTTTCCTCTTCAATCTCTCTTTTTAACGCATCGCGGATATGTTCCTCTCCCTCTATTTTGCCGCCTGGAAAACCGTAAAGGTTCTTGAAGTTGTTAGATTCTCTCTTAACAAGAAGAACTTTTCCCTCCTTGATAACTGCTCCGAGTGCTACTGAAAGAGGTTCGACCATATTTTACTCAGATTTGATAGAAACGATAAAGGATTTGCGGCCGCCGGGATTTGAACCCGGGTCATCGGCTCGAAAGGCCGAAATGATTGGCCAGACTACACCACGGCCGCCTGTAACTTTACAGGGGGGTACAACACTTTTAAACGTGGTCGAGCTTTAGAACTCAAAAATACTTACGCAAAGAAAAACCCAAACATGGTCATGGAAGACTGCATATTCTGCAAGATAATCGAAGGCCAGGCCCCATCGCACAAAATTTACGAGACAGAGAACCTGATAGCTTTTCTAGACGCTCAACCTGTGTCAAAAGGTCACGCATTAGTGGTGCCAAAGCAGCACATCGAAAACATACACGAAGCAGAAGACATGGACTTTATGTGGAATGGAATAGTCAAAGTCTCAAACGCTGTAAAAAACGCATTCGATGCCGAAGGAATAAACGTTGAACAGAATAACGGAGAAGTTGCCGGCCAAGAAGTCATGCACATGCACTTCCACGTAACCCCTAGATATACTGGCGAGGAGATAGAGATTAAGTATGATAGAGAAGAGCTTGAGAACGGCGAAG
This sequence comes from Candidatus Nanohaloarchaea archaeon, assembly GCA_041639695.1. GTDB lineage: Archaea > Nanohalarchaeota > Nanosalinia > Nanosalinales > Nanosalinaceae > PL-Br10-U2g16. Next base: position 27,160 of record JBEQBQ010000012.1, on the reverse strand, counting down.
AATTAGCTGAGAAAATAAAGTCAAAGATCTAGACCTCTAGGTAGAGATCGCCGTGATGAATCTTCAGCTCGCCCTGTAAGGTTGTAGAACCTTCCTCAAGCTTTTGGCTTGAACGCACTACGACCCAGTCCTCCGGACCTCTCAACGAGTAAAGGAATGTTCCGGAAGTTTCCTCGTGGAAGTTCAGCTCGCCTTTCACCTTCATCTTGTTGCCGGTCATACCTTTGTCTAGGTCTACGGGCTGGAAAAAGTCTTTCTGACTCTTCTTTTCTGGTCTTTTATCCGGATTTTTCGATTCTGAACCTTGTTCAAGCTTCTTCTCAAGTTCTGCGACACGTTTCTCCAGATCAGATCTGTCGCTGCTTTCAAGCTTTTCAACACGTTCCTCAAGTTTTTCGACTTCCTGCGAGCTGGACGCGATTCTCTTGACCTCCTGTGGTTCAAGCATTTTCTGTTCTACGTCTTTTCTTAGTTCTTCTACGTCTTCTTCAGTGGCGTTGTCACTGTCCTCTATTTCTTCAAGTCTCTGCTTGACGGTTTGAAGATCATTCTCCAGTTTGTTCGCATCCTCAATTTTTTGCTCTAGCTCTTCGATCTCATCTTCTATCTGGGCGTCAGCTGTTTCTTTCAACCGCTTTTCAAGTTCTTCGACTTTCTCTGAATCGGCCTTGGAATCTATTTGCTGATCTATTGTTTCTTCCAGTTGTTCTAGTCCCGGTTTTTCATCGATTCTTTGCTCAAGACTGTTTATTCGTTTCTCTCCTGGCTTGTCGCTGATTAATTCTCTAATATTTTCCTCGACTTCTTTGAGTTCTTGTTCTTCCACGGCCGAGCCCAAGCTTTGTTTGAGTTGTTCAAAGTTTTCTTGGTTGACTTCAATTTTCTTCTCGTACTCGGCTACTTCCTCTAGAACTTCTTCGAACTTTTCGTCGACTTTCGAGGATTTAGGTCGGGACTGTATATCTTGCTTCAGGTGTTCAAGTTTTGATGAATCAGCTTTCTCATCTAATTGATCTTTTATATTTGTTCTTTCAGATTCCGCCTCTTGGAGTTCTCCATCTATCTTCTGCTCCAGCTCTGTTTGAAGACTTTCAAAACGGTTTTCCTGTTCTTTAATGGCGTTCTGAACTTCTTGCTGGATATTTTCTAGGCCTTTCTCAACTTCTTCAACATCCTCCCTAATTTTCTTGTCGGCCTTTGAATCAATTTTTTCCTCAAGATCTCCGGTTTTATCCTCCAATTTCTCATTAAACTTGGTTTTGGATGACTCTAGGTTTTCTTTCAGTTCATCTATTTCTTTGGTATTGGCTTTTGACTTTATTCTGTTTGAAAGAGCATCCTTTGCCGATTTGATACTGCTCTCAAGCTCTTCGGCGTTTATCTTTTGTTCTAATCTTTCGTTTAGCTCTTCTTGAGTGTTATCAAGATTCTTTGAGTTCTGTTCGATCGATTCTTTAAGCTCTTGCACCCTATTTTCCAGCTTGTTTGAGTCTGCCTTAGTTTCAAGTTTCTGATCTAGTTCTTTGACAGTCTCCTGTCTCGATTCTTTCTCAAACTCGATCCTGTTGTTGAACTCATCCTTTGTATCATCAATTTTTTCATTTAAGCCATCAATCTCCTGATTTAAGTCCTGTAGTTGGCTTCTGTTTCTTTCCTGCTCTTCACTTATCTCTGAGATCTTGCCTGAGAGCTTTTCGGTCTTCTCCTCAAACCTGGAGCTATCAAGCTTCTTGTCTACTTTCTGATCCAATTGTTTAGACTTCTGCTTAAATTTTTCTCCTAGCTGCTTGCTATCGTGTTCCATCCGGTCTTCAAGCTTTTCGAACTCGTTCTCAAGCCTTAAATCAGTTTCTTGTCGATGATTCTCAATTTCTGATTCAAGCTTCTCTTCTTTTTCTTCAAGACGGGATTTAACATTTTCCTCGTGTTTTTCAACTTGGGAGCTAATCTCATCAATTCTTTCTTCTATTTCCTGGCTTTTTTCGCTGAGATTTCTGTCCAGTTTATCCTTCTTCTCTTCCAGCTCTTTTTCAACTTTCTTCTGTTCTTTTTCAATTTTGGAATCGAGCTTCTTCTCTTTCTCTTCAAGTTTCTGATCTAGCTCTTTTTCTTTTTGCTTTAAATCGTTTTCTTTCTGTTCTAGGCGTGAATCAGTATTTTCCTTGTGTTCTTTAACCTCAGAACGAATATTCTCAACTTTTTCTTCTATTTCACTGTTTCTATCTTTGAAATGTTCATCTAACTCTTTTTTCTTGCTCTCCAGGTTTTTCTCGACTTTTTCCTGTTTGTTTTTGAACTTGGAGTCGAGTTCTTCCCCTTTTTCTTCAAGCTCTGAGTTAACGCTTTCCCTGAATTCGCTGAACTCGGTACGAAGATCTCTAGCCTCCCCTTCAATCTCCGTTATTTCCTCTTCTATCTCGTTTTCCAGTTCCTTGGTCTTTGATTCGAGCTCCTGTTTGGCTTCCTGCTGTCTTCTTTTCAACTCGTTGTTTTGCTGCTCGAAACGATTTTCTATCTCTTCTTTCTCAGATTCTAACGCAGAGTCAATCTTTTGCTGCGCTTTTTGAAGCTTATTTTCGAGCAATTCAAGTTTTTCATCTACTTCACTCGACGTTGACTCTATATTTTCTTCCATCTCCTGTTTTTTCTGCTCAAGCTCACTTATCTGCTCTTCAAGCTCATCCTCTAGCTCGTTTGCTTTCTGATTAAGCCTGGAGTTTATTCTCTCGCGCTGGTTCTCTACTTCAAGTTCTATCTCTTCACTAAGCTCTTCCTCTTTCTCCTCGAACTCATCTAGTTCCTCAAGAAGCTTCTGTCGTATCTCTTCGTGGTGCTGCTTCGTAACCTGCTTAACGTCCTGTCTGAGCTCTTGGATAAAATCGTTTTTGATGTGTTCAAGGGCCTGAATGAATTTTTCACGGTCTTCCTCTCTATAGTTCTCGAATGCGTCTTCCCACTCTGATTTCTTTTCCTCTACCAGCTTCTTCATGTCGTCGTCAAGCTCTGAGACTATTTCTTTCTCCTCCTGTTTCTGGACTTTTTCGATCTCTTTCTCGAACTTTTCGTCGCTTGTCCGGAGGTCGGAGATTATCTGCTTCAGGCTCATCTTACTTAGAAAGTTTTTTGCGCGGCTGGCTTAAAATGGTTCCCGGCGAATCCGAGGACTCTTAACCGTCGAGTAAACACTGGGATATATGTCGGCGCTGGCGGACTTCACACTTGTATTCATATCGGGCCTGATAACTGCTTTAGCAACCGGTCTAGGAGCTTTACCCTATTTTTTCAAGGACGAAGTTTCCGATCGATGGACTGTCGGTTTGTGGGGATTAGCCTCGGGTATAATGCTTTCCGCGTCGGTTTTCGGATTGGTTCTTGAAGGCCTGGCCGAGGGAACAGCTTTACAGGTCTTCATCGGCGGCTTCCTGGGGGGAATACTGGTTTTTGTAGCGGACAAGGTGATCCACAGGTTTGACTACGAGCCTAAAGAACTTCCTAAAGCAGATTTCACGAAACTTGTACTAATTCTCGGTATTTTAACGGTTCACAGTTTTCCTGAAGGTGTCGCGATCGGGGTATCGTTCGCCGATCTTAATCTCGCGGCGGGCATAGATTTCCTTGGTTTCACTGTTCCGGTTCTCGCAGTCTTCATGACTATCGCAATTTCTATACACAATATTCCGGAAGGCCTCGCAATCTCGATCCCTATCAAACGCCTCGGTCTTTCGAAGTACAGCATGGTATGGTGGGCTATCTTCTCGTCTCTTCCACAGCCTATCGGCGCCGTAATAGCCTACTACTTCGTTACTTTAGCAAGAGCGTTTCTTCCATACGGCTTCGGTTTTGCGGCTGGCGCGATGTCCGTACTTGTGGTACACCATTTGATCCCGGAAGGATTAGAAGAGGGAGAAGAACTTGAAGGCGGTGGAAAAAGAGAGATGGCGACAGGACTAGTCGTAGGCTTCTTATCGATGCTTCCACTAGTTCTGTTTTAATGGACTATACGGAGCTTGCGGGAAGCCTGATAGTTAGGGATGAAAAAGTACTTCTTCTATACAGGAAAGACGAAGAACACTGGGAGGTTCCTGGAGGGAAAGTTGAGGACGAGGAGAGCCCGACCAAAGCAGCTGTGAGAGAGGCCCGAGAAGAAATCGGTGTTGGATTGGAGCTACGGAAGCCGTTCTACACGGGTGAGTTCGAACATGATGGTACTTTGTTCCTTTGGCACTGCTACCTCGCCGAAACCAGCGAAGAACCTGAATTACAGGAGGAAAAATTTGGAAAACTTGAATGGTTCAAAGGCTCTGAACTAGATGAAATAGACCTAGCGCCTAATCTGGAAATGGTTCTGCCGGCTTTGAGAAAACTATAGTTAGACAGGATTTCTGGTCGAAAACTTATTCAACTGGCTGGAGAATTATCAAGTATGGAAGATAAGTTTGAGAGGTTGCTTGAGAGAGTATCTAAACTTGAAGAAGAGAACAAGCAACTCAAAAAAGAGATAGATAGCCTTCGAGACTCGGAAAAGTCTGCCTCCCAAACTACTGAAAACAGTAAAGTTTCGAGAAGAAATTTCCTAAAGTTTCTAGGTTTAGGGGCAAGTGGTTTAGCAGCTTCTTCGGTCGCCGCTGGAGCATTAACCCTCGATAAAAACGGTATCTCCAAGTCGGGCAACAGTTTTTGGCATGAAGGAACCTTTCAGAAATCTAACTACATCCCTTTAGACGGAACGCAGTCTATGACTGGCGGTTTAACTATAGGCGGTGATCTGACTGCTAAAGACGGAGAGAAGATCTGGGATGAGAGTAACTCGCGGATACCTAGCGCGAACATCGAACAAGGCACTGGAAGCGGGTTAAACGCCGATACGGTCGATGGATCTGAAGCAGCTGATCTAGGTTTCAGCCCGAGCTCTCCTCAAGACGTTACGTCAAGCCGATCGACAGGAACCCAATACACCAACAATACTGGTGGCCCGATTCGTGTTATCGTAGCCTTCTCAGGGCAGTCGGTTTCGGCAGAACTCTATATTGATGGCTTGAAATCCGATGAAGTATATCAGGAGGACAACAGTAACGAAGGTCGAGATATAACGCTATCAGGTATTGTTCCGGACGGTTCTACATATCAGGCAAGTGGAGGAATGATCTGGTGGGTTGAACAGTCCTTGTAGTGGTTCTTAACCAATTAGTTTTCAGAAGGAAAAAATATAGAAGGAAAAAAAGATCGCTTTAAACGATCTTGTGCTCTCCGACTTCTTCTACTGTGTCTACGTGGGTCAAGAAGACTGTTCTGCAGCAGTACTTCTCTAGTCCGAGGTCGTCAAGGACTTCTTTCTTGTCCTCTCCTTCCTCGACTCTTTCGTTAAATTCTTTCCACTTGTCGGAGATTACCTTGCCGCATGACATGCAGCGTACTGGTATTTGCATTCTTGGATACCTCTAACGGTAGGACTTCTGCTGTTTATGTCTCGCTCCCTTGCTGGACTGCGAAGGTTTGCGTGTCTCGGTTCTTCTCGGGTCTTCGACAATCATGTTTCTGTCGTAGTCCCTGAAGTCTCTCTCCAGATCGTCGTCTCCTGTGTGTTCTACTAGTGCGCGGGCGACAGCCATTCTCGTGGCTTCTGCCTGTGCCTGGATTCCTCCTCCTTCGACGTTGACATCTATGTCGAGGTCGGAGTAGACGTCTTCGCCTGCGATTACGAGAGGTTCTTTGACTCTCTGTCTGAACATTTCTCTGTATGTTTTGAGTGGCTGGGAGTTGATCCTCAGGGTTCCTTCTCCTTCAGTAACTGAAGCTCGTGCCTTTGCTGTCTTTCTTTTTCCGTTTGCGTGTGTCATTATTCGAGATCACCTGAGGGAGTCCATCCGATAAACTTGGATACCTCGCCAAGTTTTACATAGTTCCTGTTCTTCAGGTTGTTGCCTTCCTTTACATCGACCTCTTCATGGTCTTCAAGGTCTTCAGGCACGCCGAGGTACGCCTTGACGTGTTCCTCGTCTCCGTCAGGAACCATTCCTTTAACGGTTCTCTTCAGGATTTTGTCAGGTCTCTTAGGGTAGTAAGGTCCGAAGTCTCTGGCTCCTCTGTCGTACTTTGTCTTGTACTCTTCCTTGACTTCTTTCTCGTCGCCCGAGATAACGGCTTTTTCTGAGTTAACGACCTTGACTTCTTCTCCATCGCCGATCTTTCTTGCGATATCGGAAGCAAGTCTTCCAAGAACTTTGTTTTCTGCGTTTACAATCATTTTAGAATCTTCACCTCTTCTCCTTCAGGATTTTCTTCTACAAGATCCTGAATGAACTTGAACTCGCCTTCCTCGTTGATCTTTTCCTTTGCGCTTGAGGAGGCTTTGAAGGCGGCAACTTTAACGTCTTTCGAAAGGTATCCTGTTCCTAGGACCTTTCCGGGGACGATAACTGTCTCGCCTTCTTCAGCATTTCTTTCGATGTCCGAAATGTTGACTTCCGGACGTCTTCTATTAACTTTTCCAAGGTTTTCTGCTGCTTCTCTGTATACAGGAGCGTCCTGCTCCTTGAGAAGCTCAATAGTTTCTAATAGTACTGGGTTGGTTGGGTCTGCTTTTGCATCCATAGTAATCTACCTCGCGGCAAAAATGCCACTGCTGGTATTTTCAAGAAACGAAGGTGAACTTTATAAACCGGTCTATGTGTTGACAACCAGGTTGCCCTTGATTTTCTTCACAGTACCATCAAACACGTGTCTTCCTGAGGGAATACGGTCTTTCGATCTTACAATAACGTGGTCTCCTTTGTCAGACATCTTGTAGAAGTTGTAATCGTTGACCTTCTTCCTGAACTCTAGGTTGCCCTCGACCTTGACCTGTCTTCCTTCCATCGACTCATCGATATCGCTAGGGTTCAGGGCCGATGACTCGGGTTCTTCATCCTTTTCGTCCTCAAGCTGTTTCATTTTCTCGACTTCAAGCCTCTCCCTTACTTTCTCCACAACCTCGTCAGTATCTACACCGGATTCTTCAGCGCTCCGGGCCTCGTCCTCGACTTTCTCCACTTTCTCGGAAAGCGTCTCCACCCTCTCACTCAATCCTTCAGGTGTTTCAGTTTGTTCCATCGACTCAAGCTTGAGTGTGGCCTCGTCAATCTTGTCTGTCAAAGTATCGGATTTCTTTCTGAACAGCGAACGGTTCGAATCGATTCTTTCGTTCAGCTTTTCTTTTGTCGAGTCAATTCTTTCAAGCAAGTCCTTGTTCGATTCCTTGATATTTTCCTCAAGCTCCTCTGTATCCTCTTCATGTGTCTCTTCTAGGTTATCTATTTTTTCGGCGTTTGATTCTATCTCTTCCTCAAGTTCGCCGGTTCTTTCCTCGACCATTTCTTCTAGTTCTTCCTTTGTGGCATCGGTCTTGTCGTCGACCATCTCCACCATGTCTTCCATTACCTGTCTTAAAACCTTTCTCTGGGCTTCAGCCATCGCCTTAACATGGAGCTGGCGGTTCATCTCCTGGTACTTCGAAAAAGTGTCTTCCCATTCCGACTCCTTCTCATCCAAGACATCATCCACTTTTTTCTTCAGATCTTCTTCATCTTCAGAACTGTCTTTGCTTGAGAGCCGGGGAAAAGCCTCTTCCATGTCCATTAACCCAGAATTGTCGAAGCTTGGTTAAAAAGCTGTACTAGGTTTAGGTCTGATAATAGGCCTAAGTTTCATATTCTAATGCCTGCTATGAGTCTTCATGACTGGTCAAGAAGATTATTCAACTAAAGACTTGTTAAAACGAATTGAGAGACTTGAGGAAAGAAGTGATAAACTGGAAGAGAATAATAGGCAGCTTAGAAAGAAGCTAAATAATGCTCTCACCGGTAAAGAAGCAAAAGAGAACCAGGATCAGCTTTCCCGCCGTTCATTTCTGAAGAAGGTTGGTGCGGGTGCAGCAGGGCTTGGTGCAGTAGGAATTGCTTCCGCATCTGGTCTGAAGCTGACTGCGGACGGTGTTTCGAGCGCGTCCGGTCTTGAGTTTCTTGACTCTGGAAGCCAGTACTTCAACATAAATAGCGGTGGGCCGGTTCAAATCAAAAACACTAAGATGGAGGTTTTAGGAACCGATGCAAGCGATAACTCTCTCCGTCTTGACGGTCATATAGATTTTACTGGAGCTAATGCTAACGGCTCTCCGGTACTACGTACGCCGGGCGGAGGCTCGGATTCAATACGTTTATTTGATGAGGCCAACAGCCAGAACCTTATGAAATGGAACGAAGGCGGGCCTGTAGAAGTTAAAAACGCAGATCTGAATGTTTCAGGAACTGTTGATATAAAATCTGATGGTGGGCGCGTAGGAAGAGTCCAGAGAGGTTATGCAGGACACGAAATGTACGTCTTAAAGGAGAACGATGGCGGGGAGACAGTTAACCTCTCCAACAGAACTCTGGTTCAGAACGGTTTGATGGCCTTCGGAGTTGTATTAAAGGATAGAAATCCTAAGGCGGCGGCAACTTTCATGATGGATGGATCAAACACGGTTACTAAGTTGAACGATCCTGAAAATATCTTAGGAACTTCTTCAAATGCCAACCAGGTAAACGTCTATCATAACGGATCAGATTTCATACTGCAGGGTAACGATGCTTACCAGGAGCTAAGTCTGCACCTGCTTACATCCTAGAAGGGTTTGCCGGGGGCAAGATTTGAACTCGCGAACCCCTGCGGGACAGGATCTTAAGTCCTGCGCCTTTGGCCACTTGGCTACCCCGGCATTTATTCGGAATTGAGGTCTGAAAGCTTAAAGGAGGAGGTGTCTTCAACCGAGGTTTCCCTGAATCTCGACCCTGATTCTGTCGCCTTGAAGTTCCTTAATCTGGGTTTCTATATGTTCCTTTCTGGTATCTATGATTTCCTGTTTCTGATCTTTCGGCGACATTTCAGAGCGGTCGAGTTCTTCCATTAGGTCCTCCAGGTGCTCTTTCTTCTGGAAGTATTCGGTTATCTTTTCTGCCATACGATCTTCCGGAATCTTTCCCTGCTCGTAATCATCCCTCCAGTTTTTCAGGGTTTCTTTCTCCCCTCTATAGTCGTCGATAGCGTCCTCAACTGTTTCAAGCTGTTTCTCTGCACTATGTCCTAGAAGCGTGTTCTCAAAGTAAGTACGATCTCCATCTGTAGGGACTTCCAGCCCATCCTCGTAAAAGTCTCTCACAACCCTTAAACTTTCTGTATCTTTGCCATACTTTTTCCGGATATCTTCTTCGTTTATTTCTCCGGTTCTGAGTTGTCTTAGATCTCGTTCAATCTCAGTATAAAACCCTCTCATCTCTTCTTTCGCTTGTTCTTTTGCTTCTCTCGTTTCATTCAATCTTTCGTCAAGTTCTTCCGCTATGTAACCTAGTCCGGGGTCTGGAAGACAGAAATCAGTGTCTTTGCCTGCATCCTTCTTTATTATTTCTGACTGAAGTTTCTCAAGAAATTCGATGTCATCTTCGTGGTTCTGGTATTCTTCTAGTGGTCTGGAAAGATTGTCCCTTTGCACATATGTTCAATACCAGTAAAACTATTTATGTCGAATTATTCAGTTTCGGAAGTAAAAAGAACTATTGAATAAAGAAGGGTTTAGAGGCTGGAGACAGCTTCCTTGAACTCATCTAGCTCGTTCCTGATCTCTTCAATAGCCTGCTCGAAAAGCTCCTCGTTCGAGTAACCTGAAGTAGATTCAATTCTAAACCTGAACTCTCCATCGTCCAGTTTCTCGTAGCCAATTGTTCCTCCCTGATGCTTGGCGTGTTCTTCTCCCTTTCCAAGCGTTGCGGTTGCCTCGAAATCAACTTCCTGATCTTCCTTGAGGTCAACAATAACGGCCTCAGGATTTACAGGCTCGGCTTCATCATTATCCGCTTTAAGGTCCTCGGCAAGAACTGTTCCCGGTCCTTCCTGGGTCAAAGCAATATGAACGGTGTCTCCTTCGTCAACGTTCTGTGGGATTGTGAAAGGTACCTGTCCTACACGGTTTGCAAGCATTTCGTCGTAGAGAGCGGACTGGTTGACGTTGATGTCTAGCTCTTCGACTGCAAGTGTAGGAACCTTTACCATCATCGCTCTCCTGAGAGAGTTGGCGATAGCTTCGTTGATACCAGAAATTTCGACTTTTAGAACGTCGTCTGTTTCTTCAATGGTCTCGGCTTCCATTTTTTAGACCCTTCTTCCTCTCTTTCCTCCCTTGGATTTGCATCCGTCGTGAGGTACAGGAGTAACGTCCTCAATATTTCCGACTTCAAGATCGGATCTTGAGATAGCTCTGATAGCTGGCTGTGCGCCTTTTCCTGGCATCTTCTGTTTCTGTCCGCCAGGAGCTCTTACCTGGATATCGACTTTCTCGATTCCTTTCTCAAGAGCTTCCTCAACTCCTTGTTTGGCTGCCTTCATGGCAGGGAAAGGAGATCCTTGTAGCCTTCCTTTGTCGGTAACCATTCCTGCCGAAATTCTGGAAATGGTTTCGGCTCCGGTTCCGTCAGTGATGTGGATTATTGTGTTGTTGAAGCTTGAGTAGATGTTTACGATACCTTTCTTTGTCATTATTCTTCAGCCTCCTCTTCTTCGTCCTCTTCGGTTTCGGATCCTTCCTCAGCTTCTGTTTCTTCCTCGACTTCAGCTTCTTCGTTTTCTTCCGGTTCTGGAAGCTCTACCGAGATTTCTTTCTCTTCTTCCTGTGTGAGAAGGTATCCTGGGACTGTTACTTTTTTCCCGTCGATTTCGACGTGTCCGTGGTTGACTAGCTGTCTTGCTTCGAGTGCTGTGTCGGCGAAGCCTTTTCTTTCGACAGCTGTCTGTAGCCTTCTGTCAAGAAGGTCTGTAGTATTTAGTGTTAGAATGTCTTCAAGTCCACCGTCGCTTCTGATAAGTCCGAGTGACGTGGTCTTCCTGACTAGGTCCTGTCTTCTGTCCTCGTCTTCGGAAGCGATCAGTTTTCTTGCTTCTCTTCTGAATCCTCTTAGCTTGGATTCTGCTTTGTATACTTCTCTCTTGTTTTTCAGTCCGTATTCTTCTAGGAGCTCGTCTTCTCTGTTGATTCTTTCTTCGCTCCATCCTTCGTTCGGTGTCTCGTACTGCTGTTTAAGTTTCTTTACCATTTTTTACACCTCTACTCCTCGTCTCCGCCGCCTTCTGAGGCTTCTTCTTGGAGTCTTGCTCTTGAGACTCCGATCTTCGAACCGGATCTGAATGAGGATTTTGTCTTCTGTCCGCGTACAGGAAGTCCGTTCTGGTGTCTCCAACCTTTGTAGGACTCGATCTCTTTCATCCTTCTAATGTCGAACTCTTCTTTTAGTTCGAGGTCGGATTCGATTAGGTGGTTGTTTTCGCCAGTTTCTCTTTCTTTTCTTCTGTTCCTGATCCAGTTCGGTAGTTCTAGCTGGTCAGGGTTCTTTAGCATTTCTTCTATTTCGTCAATTTTTTCTTCTGATAGGTCTCCCATCTTCTGGTCTTCGTCGACGTCAAGGTTCTCGGCGACTGCGTTTGCGTACATGTCACCTACTCCTTTCAGTCCTGTCAGTGCTTTTCCGACAGGCTTGGTGCCGTCGATACCGGTTCTGGCGATCCTTACAACTTCCTGTGTTTCAGACATGATAACCCGTACCTCAAGAATCTCTGTTAAATTTTATAAAGGTGGACCGGGTTTATTTCTCCCCGGTCTTTTTGATGAGGTGCCATCCGAACTGAGTGTCTACAGGTTCGGAGATTTCTCCTTCATCAAGCTCGAACGCTTTTCTTTCGAACGGTTTCGCCATTTTTCCTCTTCCGAAGAAGCCTAGGTCGCCGCCTTTCTCGCTTGAAGGGCAGTCTGAGTGTTCTTTCGCAAGTTCTTCAAATGTGGCTTCGTCTCTGTCGAGCTTGAGTTTTAGCTGTTTGGCGTGTTCTTCGTTGTCAACAAGTATATGTGATGCACGTACCTTTGTCATGAGTCTGGAAGGGTTCTGAAGTTTTAACACTCTGCTGGGGGGAGATGTTTTTAACTCGGAAAGTCATAATTGTTCTACATGGAGCTTAAAAATCTTGATGAGGAAGGCTTCCTGGCTTTGACAGCTATGCTTCTTGTGGCGGTCTCAGCTTTAATTTTAACAGGTTTCGGTTACTGCTATGTCGAGTTTGGTGTCTCAAATCCGGCCTGTTTTAGGTCAACGCCATTTCTATTCGGTTACATGGGTTTAATGTTTATAACTGTCTTCTATTACTCGAGTCCCTATTTCAAGGTGTATAGAAGTTGTTCGAAGTCTAGGGGTTCGAGGAAAGGATGTTTCCGTAAGGCCGTGATGCGGATGAGAAAAGATCTAAACCATGGTTTGAACGAGGTTTTCGGTTCGGAGGACTCTGAGGACAGGTCGGTGCTAAACCTCTACTGAAACTGTTGTTATAACACGGTAACATTTAAATCTTTGGTTCTCGCAATAATACTTATGACCGCGTTCGACACGCATCAAGACTATGACGAAGAAAAAGCGACAGAGGCATTTAGAAAAGTCTATTCAGAAGCCAAGGATCTAAAAATTGACGGAATCGAAGAAGCAGTATCAAACATGCACGCTCTTCAGTCAGGGTTAGTGGCCGACAACGCCCAAGACCGCCACCTCAATAAAACACTAGAAGGTTTAATGCAACTAGGACGTATACAGAGACAGCAATTCGCTGTCAATATTGAGGACTATATAGGAGATGAGGAGGTTTCCAAAGGTTTTTTCGGAACTGACGAACTTGTCGAGGAAACAAGACAATCAAACCAAAACGACCAAACTATCATGGACCTAGGCGGATACCTGTTCGAAAACGCAGTCAATCCGGCCATGGAACATTACTTTGAGAAGAAAAAAGATACTGAATACGGTATCGACGCAGTATCTCAACATGTCCAAAAGGGCAGTATAGACGAAGACATGGATAAAATGGAGGACATCATGTATGCTGTCACAACATTTGGACGTAGTTCGGGTAGGACGTCCACACATTTCTGAAAAATTAGTTTTAGCCCCCCCAGGATTCGAACCTGGGTCAGCGGCTCCAAAGGCCGCTATGAATTGCCCCAAACCAGGAAATCTTAGTTTGGATTGGCCACTACACCAGGGGGCTGAACTCTGTAGGACTGAGTGGTTTGAACTCTTAAGAAACCTCAGTTTTCCTTGTTCTCTAAAACGGGTTAATCGGTAGAACAATCGATTTTTAGGCTCGACCTGTTAACAAGGTATGGAAACACGGACAGGAGTTTTACTGGCCTTGGCTTTGCCGGTTGTCGCAGCCGGATGCGGTGCAACACTTCCAACACCTGTGGTTGAAAGCTCAAGCTTGGAGCAGGGAACGCTCGAAAGCCTGATCGGGAATGATGCAACAGTAACTGCGACAGTACTGAATAATGGTTCTGCGGGAGAAGTTGAGGTAACCGCCCAATTCTTAGACCAGAACGAAGTGGTGCTTGACGAATTCTCCGAAACTGCAAACATGGATTCAGGTGAGAGAAGAAGGTTCAGTATAGATGTGGAGATACCTGAAAACACCGCGGAATTAAACGTTACAGCAGACGCCGCCAACTAACCCTACACTATGTTAAGGATACAGAAAGAAACAAGCCTTTGTAGAGGAGTAAAAGTGAACCAGAAAGAACTGTTCAAACAGAAAATGAGTATAGTGGAGAAATGCGGTGGCCACAAAGAATGGAACAAGAAATCCGGCGTAAACAGGCACGGAGACAAATACAGGCATTTCATGGTTAAATCCGCCTTATACAACATCCTGGCGGAGGAAGGCCACGAAGTAAGAACCGAGGTAGAAATTCCGAACGGCTGGATAGTCGACGTAATCGATGCGGACACAGCCCACATCTACGAAGTAGAAACCAATCTTTCGCCGGGAGACAGGAAAAGCAAAGTACAGAGATACCTCCAAGCAGAATGCATGGGCCCGGTAATCGAAGACATAATATTCCTTGACCCAACCGAATTACCGCTCGATATGAAAGAGTTAAGGGAAGAGCTGAAGGAGAAAATAATTTTCTGAATAAGAACTGTTTAGCCCCCGCAGGATTCGAACCTGCGTCGAGAGGGCCAGGGCCTCTCATGAATTGCCGCCCTGAGCTAATCCTCAAGAGCTTTGGCCACTACACCAGGGGGCTATACTTTCCGTAGATGAAGAAGAGGGTTTAACCTTTAAGAATCAAACTTTTAGGCTAACTCTTCCTCTCCAAGATAAAGTATATCCCGACGATTGTTATCGTTGAGAACAGTACTGAAGGTGCGAAGATCTGAAGCATCTCTGTTCCCAGTATCCCGAGATCGATACCGATCAGGATAACTACCAGTGTCTCGATATCTAGGCTTAGAAGCGATCCCGCAACAGTCATCGACTTCTTCACGCCATGGTACTTTGTGATCGCGTAGCCGATACCCAGCTTTGAGACTGTCGAAAGCAGGAAGAGGAATGTTGCGGCCTCGATATTTGCAAGCATTCCGCCGGAACCGAATATTTGAAGTCCTAAACCGAACCATGCGAAGAACAGTGGGATGAAAAGTCCCATGCCGATGGCCTGTATCTTGTCCTGGAACGATCTTGATTCTGAGAACTCGCTTCTTGAGATAATTACTCCTGCGAAGAATGCACCTATCACGCTCGAAAGTCCTACGGACTCGGTGAAGTATGCCATGAATAAGAGGAGTGCGAAGGTTATAGCGAACTGTGCCTCCGTCTCCTCGAACATTATGATGTAGTCATCGAGCTGGTGGATGAACTCGTGTAGCAGGTAGAAAACTAGTGCGAAGCCAAAGATTCCGCCTAACTTAACTGCGAGATCGCCTACTGAAGCGGAAGAAATCAATACCAGAGTTGTAAGTATTCCGAAACCGGCTGTAACGTTAATTACAGACGATTTAATCGTGTAAGGCCCAATTTTTTCTCTCATCAAACCTTTCGAAAGCATGATCTTTGATGGAACCCCGATATCGACCATCGAGTATCCGAGTGCGACAAAAACTGCGGCCTGAATCGATTCAAGTCCCAAGACCTCGGGGAACATCAGGAGGGCTGCAAGTATGAACGTGAATGAGCCGACGAGCACACCGACCCCTAAGTCAAGACCTTTCTCATGTCTGAAGATGTCTGCCGCATTCTCCTCTCTTAGGCCTGCCTGGAAAAGGATTAGTGTAGCGCCGATAGTCCCGAAACCTGCGAGTGAGGAAGCTGAGATAGCCATCGAGCTCTCGAGAAACGGCACGTGTGGTGCTATGTTCTGGATTCCGGGTCCTAGCATCAATCCTGAAACGATGTATCCAATTATCGATTCAAGGCCTATTCTCTCGAATAGTTCTCCTACAATAAATGAAACAGATAGAACCGTGGCTAAAGCAAATAAAGTGTTAGTTGATAGTCCTGCAGCCATTTAGATCTCCTCCATCAAACGATTCTCATGTATTACTCCCACAATTTCCCCTTCATCTTCTACAGGTAAAGATCTTACATCTTCACGGTCCATCAAAAACGCGATCTCCCCTATTTCCTCGTCCTTAGGAACTGTGACTTCGTGTCTTGAAGCAAGATCCTCTGCTTTTTCAGCCACGTAGCTTTGATCGAAGGAGAAACCTATAATCCCGATAACTTTTTCCTCGTCAAGCCTTTCCTCAGGAATCAAAAGTTTGAGAAGAGAGTTTTCATGTATCTCGCCGACGAGCTCGCCATCCCTTCTTACGATTAAAGTGTTTTCCGATCCTTCGAACTCTTTCTCCACTTTCTCTATCGATGCATCGGCCTCGATGAAATCGGGTTCATCCATCAGCTCCTCGGCAGTCTTAACCATACGTAAACTCTACTGAATTCTAGTTTAAAACAGTTTTCAGGTCTAGAAAAAGAAAGGGTCGCCGGAGCTGGGATTTGAACCCAGGAGAGGCGTGTGCCTCACCGGTTCTCAAGACCGGCACCTTTAGCCACTCAGTCACTCCGGCACACTAACTAGTATAGAAACTTTATTCGGGAAACCATCTTATAACTACTCTTTCTCAACAGTTTCTCCTTCTTTGTTGAGGTATCGGACGCTGTGTTCGTTTTCCTCTGACCAGGGCGGAGAACAAACTAAGAGTAGCTCCATATCACCTAAGTAGTATATCTTAGTTTTTGGCGGGGCTACTACAAGATCGCCTTTCTCCACATCCTTCGGCTTCTCGTCTAGGTAAAAGGTTCCCTTCCCCTCAATAATGAAGTAGAGAAAAGTACTTTTATCGTCATAAAACTCCTCTAGATGGCCTTCTTCGCAGCTAACTCGTAGAATATCTGCTTCTTCAGCGTCCTCGCCAAAGTAGTCGAACAGCTCAACGTTAGATTTCTCGAAATTGTTGGCTTCATCTTTTGAAATCACACTAGGCCCTTTCATATAAGCTCCTTAGAACTGTTCATTCAAGATTCTTTTTCTTCCTCATATCTAGATTTGAGTTTGTCGAAGAGCTCTTTTCCCGTATCGGTATTTAGTCGTGGTTCGGTGAACTCGAAGAACTCGTCCATCGACTTCTCTGGTGAGCGGCGATGTTCGATCTCGTACTTTAATGCCTGGAAGCACATGTCGATCATGTCCATATCCTTCACGAACTTTGCCGTCTTAGTATCTCTTTCCTGGTATTCTTCCCAGAGTTCAATAATCTCATCGAAACGCTCTTCAGGAGGAAGGTCATGCATCGCCTCACGTTCTTTATGCTCCTTCTCCTCGTCCGTTAGCTCGTAACGTTCGGCATGTTTCTCCGAGACCAGGTCGCCGGTCTTGGCTTCAGGAAGATCCTGGACAACCGCCATCTTCACAGCTTTCCCTTCATCCACTCCCTCTTCTTCGGCGTAAAGAAGGCATAGGAACTTGACGCCCCATACGTGTGAGGCAACTGACTCAGGGTCTCTAATTCCTTTGAAAAGCCAACCTGTTCGGACCTCGTCCTTGACGTTGTAAGACTCAAGGATGAAATCGATGTCTTCTGATATCATTTTTTCTCATCCTCGTAACGCGATTTTATCTCTTCGAAAAGCTCTTCTCCGAACCCGGTTTTGAACTTGCCCTCGGCTGTCTCGAAGAACTCGTCAAGGTTCTCGAAACCTGTATCGTTATCTTCCGGATCATAGTTTCCATCTTTTTCATTCTTCAACGCGGTCAGACACTTCTCGATATGGTCCATGTCGCTGACTAGTTGGGCTTCCGGTGTTTCGCAGTCCTCGTATTCTTTCCAGAGCATCCGGATTTCGTGTGACCTTAGTTCTTCAGAGACATCGGTTATTGCCTCGAACTCCTTCACTTCTTTCTCCTCGTCTGAAATCTCTTGTTTGTCCTCGTCGGCTCTCTTCGCGATATCGCCTGTTTCGGCTTCAGCTAGATCATGTATGGCAGCGATCTTCAAAGCCTTCTCCATGTTTATGTCCTCTCCCTCTCCAAACATCATCGTAAGAATTACTACGGTCCATGAATGGCCTGCGATAGAATCAGGATCATCGATACTGTAGATTTCTTGGCCTGTACGTTTCTCGTCCTTAAGTTCCAGAGTCTTGAGTAGTGTGTCGATCATTTTTTCCTGCAGAAAAGGTGTAGAACTTTCTGCCCGTTCACCTCAGATTTTTCTTCTTCAATAATTTCAAGCTTTTCGGACACAACCTTCTGTCGGCCCTCTTTCCTTGATACTAAGTACTGTTTCACTTCATCGCCGTAACCTTCTCTGGTTATGGAACCCTCTCCGATCTTGAAAGTAATGTAAAGAACGCCATCTTTCTCTAAAACCCTTGAAAGTTCTTTGATGATACTCTTCATTATCTCCGGGGGAAATAACTGTGTTACCGTGTTGCACCAGACTCCTTTAAACTCGTTATCCTCGAGATCAAGGTCTCTGATGTCCATAACCCTGAAATCTCCTTTCTTGCTCTGCTCGGCGTGGGCTATCATAGCGCCTGCGAGATCTATACCTAGAGCGTCCAAACCATTTTTCTCGAAATACTCTACATCCCTTCCATGTCCGCATCCGGCATCAAGAACCCTGCCTGATCCAACAAGTTTTACGAAACGTTCCAATAATTCTACGTACTTTTCTGGCATGTTCTCGATAGAATAGTCCTGAGAGAACTCTTCTGCTGCATCAGAATAGAAGTCCTCGGGGTTATCCGACATAAATTTAGTCTCATGTCCGGTTATTGATTACTGTTTCCATCTCTTCGGATAAGTCTCAGGATCCATATGTACAGATTTGAGTGATGCTGCAGTTCCTTCCTCTTCGTAAAGTTTTTCGGAGCTCATCTCGGCTTCAGCTATCGCGATAAGCTCGCCTTTTAAGGTGGTGATAGCGACTTCATCGCCTTCTTTTATTCCGTCCTGGAACTTTGAAATTCCTGAGGCCCCAAGATCGGCTCCGTTAGCAACAGCATTAACAGCTGAATCCTTTACCGCGATCTTCGGAAGATGTTCCACAGCTTTCTCGATAGGATGCAGAACGTTTCTTATCTCCTTTTCTCGGTTATCCTGTTTCCAGAAATGGTAAGCATCCACAATATCCTGTAAAGTGTTAGCATCTTCTTCAGACAGGTGTCCTTGTTTAGTTCTCCTTAGTTCATCCATTTCTGCTTCTGTACCGAGTTTTTCTCCTAACTGGCTGATTAGTACTCTTACGTAGAATCCTGATTCGCATTTAACACGGCCAAGAACCTTCTTATCATTCTTTTCAAGCAGTTCTATTTCATAGACCTCTCTTTCTCTTTCCTCTCTCTTCACCGCTGATTTCTCCGGCGGTGTCTGTTCGTTTGTACCTTTGAACTCGAGAAGCTTTTGCTTTACTTCTTCCTCTTCTTTTTCCTCGTGAAGTACTGCTTCGAAAATGTATTCCTTGTCTGCGTTTGATAGAATGTTGTTTACACGAGTCCCGGAGTTGATTCCGACAGGCAGAACGCCTGTTGCGTTAGGGTCTAAAGTTCCAAAGTGGCCGGCCTTCTTCAAGTTTAGTTCTTTCTTTATCCAGGTCGATACCTGTTTCGACTGAGGGCCGAAAGGCTTGTCTACTATAAAGAATCCTTTCTGCATAAGTTCTTCTACTGTTCTCTTCTCAGGTATTGATCCGTATTCTTCGGAGGTCTCTGCCTCTTCCCGTGTGTACCACTCCATATGAAAACTCTCTGTAAGAAACTTTTATCTGAGGTAGGATAGAAACTATAGGTACAATAGTCATGGGAAGTTATGTTCATCTGAAGTTCGAACTGGGAGAAAAAACTGATATTTCGACAGGTTATCTGCAGGATTTTGTAGAAAATATTTCTGAAAAAGGCTGGAGCTACGAATCTGAGCGTTTCAAAACAGGTTATATGGCAGATGATGATTGGATTTACGAGGCTCCACTTTCTGAAGCTATCGAAGCAATTTCTCAGGCTGACGGCGGATCTCTGAAGGTCTGGAAGGACGGTATTGAGGTTCTAGTAGAGTTTTCACCTGGAAAAATAGTGCTTAGCGTTGATTACGTAAACTTCCGGGATAGTGAAAGGCTCAATATCGATGGAGACAGGACTAGTAAGGAAGTAATAGAGCTTTCTAAGGCGCTTTGCAGATATCTTGAGTTGGATAGAATGGCTGGTGGATATGAGTACTTTGTGGGAGATGAGTCTGAAAGAGTAGATGAAGACAAGTCTTATTGGCTTCAGTATGGAACTGTGTCTGTCCCGGAAGATACATTCGAAGAAAAAGATATAGATGGAGGAACTTTTGTTGCCTTCAGCTTAAGGCCTTTGTAAATTGTACTCTACTGGATGCCGAGCATCTTCCTGAAGAGGAAGGTCAGCGGCATTGAGATCAGGATGTAGGTTCCAAGCCAGTTCAGGGCAGCTCCAGCTAAAGGAATGCTGAATGGTAGGTCGACGAACCTAGCGTTCATCTTCAAGACGTGTCCATCGCTGCCTGAGGAGAAGAAACCTCCTTTGTCCTCTCCGAATCTGACTACATCCCAGTCAACTCCGAAAGCTTTGACCTGGCCTCCGATTGAAGAGTTCTGGCCGTCCATCTTAACTACCGGTTCCGTTTCGTTTACCACGGTGACTTGATTTGACTGGCCGTTGAACTGGAACTCTCCTTCAAACGTAGTATTGTTTGTCTGCTGGAGATCAACTGTTGGTGCAAAGGTTGCTCCAAGCCATGGGAAAATGAAAGCAACGAAAACCATCGTAACGATCATCGGCTTGAAGTTCAGCATCATCATCTCCTGGTTCAGGGACATGGCTTCCTTCATGTGTTCCGTGGCTTCGTCCACGTTGTCGTTCTTCTGTGCTTCCTTCCTCTTCTCCTGTTTCTCGTTTATCTTTTCTTTTAGTTCGTCCATCGCCTCGATATCGAGGAAGATGTAGTAAATTATTGAGAACATTCCTGCAAGCAGTCCTGAGAAAATTGCTAGCGATGGAAGCGGTCCTAGACTTAGTATTGGCTGGAAAAGTGTGTCGTAGAAGCCAAAAAGTACGGTCAGGAATCCCTGTATCGATACCATCTTATGAAAACCTTTCGCGGTAAAGCCTTTTAAATCGGAGGCCGGAGGGGATCGACCCCTCCATACTGGTTAGAAGAGTGAGCCGAAGAAGGAGAATATCGGATCAAAAAGTCCTCCTTCTGATTCTCCGCTTTCTTTTCTTGGAGAACTGTTTCCAGGGTTAGAGCTCTGGCTGTCCTGATTAGGGCTTCCCGCGACAGCATCAGCGCCCGTCCAAGAGAGTCTTGGATAACCCTGCGTGGCCGTCCAGACTTTTCCAAACTCAAGATCCATGTTGGCTCTCGCGGACTGACCCATCATTTCTGAAGGTCTTAAACCAGTCCCCTGAGGATACCTGACTTCTTCATCACTTGTTCTCTCCCAGTAAGTCTCATTTAATGTACCTGATTGCTGCCGAGCGATTTTTCTCTCGCTTATCTGGTTGTCTCCAGCTACATAGCTCTTTTTTATATTGCCGCGATTGTAGGAGATCATTCTCCCGGTCAGCAGATCTTCGCCTTTCTCAAGCTTTGTGGTTGTGTATGAATTTATTACTGTTCCTTGGTTCTCGTAGGCTAGAGCTCCAGAACTGACAACGCTAATTGTGCCGTTTGAGAAAGATCTTGCGATCTTGCCTTGGTTTACCCCGACAAGCCCGCCTACTTGTTCACCGGATCTGATGGATGGAGATGCCCATGATCTGTTGATAACGTTCTTGTTCCTGCCTACTAGTCCGCCTGAGTTCTTACCTTTGACGGTTCCAACTGCGTAAGAGTCCGTTATCCTTCCTTTGTTTTCTCCGGCGAGTCCGCCTGCTTTGTTTCCTGTCGCTTCTACATTTGCTGAGCTTCCGGATAGTTTCTGACTGTTCATGCCTACTATGCCGCCTACGTAGCTTTCTCCCCCTATAGTTCCTTCTGCATGTGAATTCACAATACTGGTGTTTTCGGTGTAGGTGATGCCTGCGATACCGCCTACACGCTCTTTGCCTTCAACCTCTATATCCACAGTAGAATTAATTACATCTCCGTGGTTCCGTCCGACTACTCCGCCTATGGAATCATCGTATTCGCCTTCTCCGCCTACAAGTGTTCCGGATACGTGGACGTTCACGATCTTGCCGTCTACGCTTTCCCCTACTATTCCTCCTACTTCTGTACCTCCCTGGATGTGAACGTTTTCCAGTTTCAAGTTCTTTATTGTACCCTCTCTCAGTATTCTGAAGAGGCCTGTGTGCTCAAGTTTCGGTCTTTTTATGTAAAGTCCGGAGATTGTATGATTCCTCCCGTTAAAGACTCCTTCGAATCTCTTAGCTGAACTGCTGTTATCGTCTATTGGCGGGAATCCTTCTCCTCCTTCCTTGTGTCTGGATACCATCCGGTCGCCCCAGTTCTCTGTCTCACTGGCGTCGATATCGTTGGCGAGCGCATAATATTTTTCCTCTTCCTTGTATACCTCAAAAAGATCTTCTAACTCTTGGATTAGGTATGGATCTTTAGCTGTTCCTTCACCTTCAAGGTGGGCACCGTACTCACCTTCGTGGTATGCGGAAACAGGGTTTAAACTGAGTGTTAGCAGGATTAAAAGTGCTGATAGCAGTATCTTTCTTTTCATGAATTTACGTTAAGATATTCTTCTTTTAAGTTTTCTGAATATAAGTTCTAGAGCTTCAGAGAATATCTAAAAAGAGGTTAAATGAGAAAAGGTTAGGACATGAAGTCCTTCAGAGCCGGGTGAAGCTCTTCCATGTGTTTCTGTGCCAGTTGTTCGTACATCTGGTACAGGATCATGACTGTCAACAGGATTCCTGTTCCGCCTCCCGCAGCGTTCGTAATGTTGGCGACGCCTGCCAGTAGGCCGACAACGGCTCCGGACAGTACTGTTAGTCCAGGAATGTAACGGTTCAAAACCTTCTTGATTACGCGTTTGTCTTTCCTGAAGCCCGGTACTTTCATGCCGGTGTTCTGGATCTGGTCTGCTACCGCGTCAGCGTCCTGCCCGCTGGTTTTCATCCAGAAGATCGAGAACATGATCGATCCGAAGGTGTAAACGCTGAGGTAGATCAGTACGTGTGAGAGGCTTCCGGTACCCAGCATCTGGACTGTTCCGTTGATCAAGCCGTCCACAAAGCTCTGTGGCGCACTTAGGTAGGCGACGAGTCCTGATTGTGCTGATCCTCCCTGGAAACATCCAAGGATTGAACAACCGTTAGTCCCGGCTAAGGTGGTTCCAAGTATTCTAAGGTTGGATACCAAGGCTGCGATCAGGATTACAGGCATAACACTTGTGTAGAGGAACTTCAGTGGCCATTTCTGCCCGAAACCTCTAACGTTTCCAAAGGTTAGAGGTATCTCTACACGCATCGCCTGCAGGTAGACAACCACTGCGAATACGAGTACTGTGAAGATCACAGGTATTATTGATGATGCCTGGAAGGTTAGGAAGAACTGGATGATGTGTCCTACAGGGTTTCCTCCTACCTGCCAGAACAGTTCTCCTGCTGAGGTTAGGGGGGAAATAGTGGAGATGTATACTGCTTTGGATACACCTGCTGCGATGAACAGCGATACCCCTGATCCGAATCCCCATTTCTGCACCAGGTCGTCAAGCATGATGATCAGCCATCCACCCAGTGTTATCTGTCCACCAAGCAGCAGGATCAACATGGGGTCTCCTGTAACATTTCCGAAGGTGCCTGAGAGTACGTACCCGAAGGCCTGGATCACTGTGAGGCCGTACGCAAGTACCTTCTGTGCTGACTGAAACTTGATCTTTCCTTCCTGTGTATTAGTATTCCAAGGTAGGATGTCCGATCCGACCATCATCTGCAAGATAATCGATGAGGTTACGATAGGACCGATACCTAAAGTAATTATAGAACCGATCTGTGCGCCTAGAATAGTCTGGAAGGTCTGTAAACTTTGAAGTGCTTGTTCGACCGACTGGGCGTTGGCCCCGTATAGATCGATCGAACCCATTATGAAGTATAGAACCAGGGCGATCCCGGTCCAGGTCAACATCTTTTTCAGTGACTGTTCTTTCGTGGGTTCCTTGATGCTCGGTAGATACGATGCTGCCTGGACTAGCTTCGACATTCGTTTAATCCTCTACTACAGGTTCGACTCCGGCTTCTTTTAACTTTTCTTCTGCCGTGCTGGAAAAGTCCTCGGCATGAATTTCAATATTCTTCCTGAGCTGTCCTTTCCCGAGAACCTTTTCGTATCCGGCTTCGGATGCATGGAAGACATAACCGTCTTCATTTTCCTCAGCTGAACCTTCCTCGACAAAGTCGTCGATCCTCTGGTCGATATCTCTCAGGTTGATGCCGTCCTGCTCGGACTTCCGGGAGTTGAATCCCTTCTCTCCTAGCTCGTGGACTTCGCCTGACTGCATCTTGTGGTGTTTCGCCTTCTTTCCTCTTCCGGCGTTACCTCTTCCACCTTTGCTTCCTGCTCCACGGTTTTTCTTCGATGATCCATGTCCGTGGGAACCGGACTTATTCTTCTTAGATCTTCTCTTCGTCATCTTATACCATCTTCTCCAGTAGGTTGTCCATGTTTTCGCGTTTTCCAAGGCTTCCGTCCTGACCGGTATTTCTCTTGGTGTCCTTGAATCCTCCGGATGGAGGCGAAAGGTTGACTGTATCGCCTGAGTCAAGGCTCTCTCCTTTTCTTTCCTCAAGCTTCCCAACTACTTCATCTGATACTTCTCCGTAGGTGATGAAGTCTTTAACCGAGTTCATCATTCCCATGATTGCCTCGTTCTCCTCGAATACTACTACCTGGTTCTTTGATTCAAGGTTGATGTTTTCAAGTGTGTTGTTCACTTTCTCGTTGAGGTCTACAGGACCTCTTACTCTTACTGCTGCAATCATTCCTGGTCACCTGGTGATTCGTATTCGTTGAGCTTTTTGAGAGCCTCGAATGTTGCCTTCATCATGTTCTCCCGTGTCCTTGTCTGTCCTCGAGATTCAACGTAAATGTTCTTGATTCCGGCAAGTTCAAGCATCTTCTTAACTCCCTCTGAAGCTGCAAGCCCTGTCCCTCTCGGTGCAGGCTTAAGCTCTACTTCAACGGATCCTGACTTTCCTGATACCTTGAAAGGAATCGATGTTGAGTTGTCTCCTCTGTCTTCCCATGATCCGTTTCCTCTCTTTACCTTGATGAGGTTGAGCTTTGCTTCTCTGGAAGCTGACTCGATTGCTGCTCTTGTGTCGTTTGCATCGCCTTCTCCTAGTCCGACGACGTTTCTTCTGTTTCCGAGAACTGCCATGGCGTTAGTGGAGTATCTTCCTCCTGACTTGTGCATTCTGCATGTTCTCTTTGAGACTGTTCTTCTTACGCCGCCTCCTTTTCCTGGTGTTCCACCGATAAGGATTACTTCCTCATCGAGATCTACCAGTTGGTCGACGATCTCTTCTTCCATGATAGGATACTTCGAGTCAAGTGCCTCGGTTATCTTCGTGATTTCTCCGTTAGCGACCTTTTTGCCCAGCTTGGTTCGTGGCTTCCAGATTTCCTCTTCTTCCATTTCCTGTGACATTATTCAAATTCACCTCTGATTTCTTCCTTTGTTTCCTCGAAGTTTGCAGGTACTTCTTTACCTGTCATCTCTTCGATGTGTTCTCCCCTAAGTCTTTCCTCTGCTGGGAAGATTCCATCGCCTGCAGGGATTTCGACACCTGCATCGATAAGTCCTTTTAGAGCGGCAAACATTCTTCCGCCCTTGTTTTTCTCTCTGAGCCCTAGATCGAGAACTGCTTCGTCCTCTTCAGCTTTCATTCCTGCAAGGAATCCTGTTAGGTATGCGGCGGGAAGGTTACCTGTATGGTTCTCCCATCCGTACTCTTCAAGTTCCTTCGAAAGTGTCTGAGCTGTGTTTTCATCTCCCTCCTGTTTGTAGTGAGAGAGGTGGACTCTAGTATGGTTGTTAGAGCTTCTTACAACTGCTCTTGGCTTACCTGATTTCAGAAGTCCAAGTCTCTGTTTGTAGTCTGTTTTCTGTTCTCTTCTTCTCCTGAAAGGTAGTTCGTAGTTTGATGTATCTGCCATTTGTAATCACTCTAGCTTGTTCTCGACGTGGTTTTCTAGGTGTTTTGTGTTACGGAAGAATCCTCCCTTTGCCATGTCGTAAAGATCCCAGTACTCGTCGTTCGAAACTTCTTCCTCTTCCTTCATTTCCTTGAGTCTTTTCCTGATGGCACGGATCTTTTCCTGCCATTCTTGCTTGGAATCTTTCCTTGCTGTCTTCTTTCCTTTCCTGTTTCCTTGGCCTTTTCTGCGTCCTTTGGCTTTCTGCTTCTTCTTGTCTCTTGCACGGCCTTTCGAGGTTCCTTTAACATCTTTTTTCTGGATGACTCCTGACTCGACCAGGTTCCTGATGTCGTTCCTTGTGATGGCTTCCTCTACTTTCTCTGTGTTGTCCGGATCGATCCAGACACGGTTCTCTCCTACGTCAAGTACTTCTGAAGCCATTCTCTTCTGTGATTTAAGGTCGGTCATTCTTCGTCACCTCTGTTAAGCACATGGATTCCTTCATCGTCAGCTTTTTTAACTATCTCTTCACGTTTTCTGTCTCCGACTGTGGAACCGATTCGTGCTGCTTCTGTCTCTTCATCAAGTTCCTCAAGGTCGGAGGTGTTGTGGACAAGCACTTCATCGTATCCGGAAGGATGCTTGCCTCTAACATCTTTATCGGTTCTGTAACCTGCCTTCGGAAGAGGGTTCGCACCTTTCTTCTTCAGACGTGCTCTGGAGTGCCCTCCTTTAGGCTTTCTCCACGAGCTAGGGGTCTGTGTCTTCTTGTGGTTGTCTTCTCTCTTGAAATCGTCGCTCATTCTTTCTCACCTTTGTCTGTAATGTAGACTCCGTCTTGGAACGTTCTTGGATCGCGGTTTCCTTTCTTGCATGCCTGTTCGATACGTCCGGCGGTAAGTCCTACTGCTTCTTTGTCCGCGCCTCTGATTTCTAGGTCTTCGCCGTTTACTGTTACTTCGGCGCCTTCAGCTATATCGACTTTTCTAGGGTTTCTTTCTCCCATGAAGTTTCCGATCACTACCTGGTCGTTCTCTACATCTACATCCATAGGGAAGTGTGCGTAAACACCCTTCATCTGGTAGACGTGTTCGTCCTCAAGTCCGTTGACCATGTTCTGGACGTGGGACCTGAAGGTTCCAAGGATTGACTTGACTGTCTTGTTGCTCTCATCTGAGGAGAAAACTACTTCTCCATCCTTGACTTCTACATCGATTCGTGCGTGGTCAAGCTTTCTTGAAACTGTTTCGCCGTTTCCTTCAACTTCAAGTACGCCGTCTTCGTAGTTGGCTTCGAATCCGTTGAGGTCTGCTGTCTCTCTCATTTTCTTTTTCACCTAGTAGACGTACCCAAGGAGCTTTCCGCCCACGTTTTCTTCAACTGCCTCGTCGTGGGTGAGAACTCCTCTCGGTGTTGTTACTATGAGTTTTCCGAAGTTTCGTGCAGGCAAGTATCTCTTTGCCCACTCTGTGTGTTCGTCGCTTCCAACGTAGAAGTTAGGCTTGACTGGTTCACACTTGTTTACTGCTTCCTTGACCTCTACCTTGTACTTTCCACCTTTACCGTCCTCGATAAGTTCGAAGACTCCGATGTATCCTTCGTCCTGAAGCTTGAGTAGGACGTTCTGGATAAGATTGCTTGTAGGGCTGATTGTTGCGTATTTGTTGCCCTTTC
>JBEQBQ010000011.1:0-34082 GCA_041639695.1 Candidatus Nanohaloarchaea archaeon | reverse complement strand
CTTCGATAAATCTTTGTCCGTTGTAAACTTCAACGGTTTTTCCAACCATCGAAGGTACAACGATCATGTTTCTCTCGTGTGTTTTCGCTGTGTCGCTGTCCTCAAGGTCTGAAAGCAGTTTCTTCTCTTTTCTGTTTAGTCCTCTCTTGATCTTTCTCCTCGCTCTTGCGTTTGCAAGGTTTGCGAAGGAGTCGAGGTTCATCTGCTTCAGTTCCTCAAGGCTTTTTCCTCTGAATGTAAAGTCTTCATCTGTCATAGTTCTAGGCCTCTAGTCGTTCTTCTTCTTGCCAGAGCGTCTTGCTCCGATGTTTCCAACCTTTGAACCAGGCGATGCATGCCTGGAAACTGTCTTCGGCTGTCCGGGTTTTGCTGATCCACCGAATGGGTGGTCGACGGCGTTCATAGCCACTGCAGATACCTTTGGATAAGGCTTTCCGCGTGCCTTCATCGCCTTGTGCTTGTTGCCGGCCTTGACGAAAGGCTTGTCCTTTCTTCCTCCGGCTGCAACCTTTCCAATCGTCGCTCTGCAATCTGTTGAAAGCTTCTTGAACGACTTGGAAGGAAGACTGATTCTTACTCCGTCCTTTTCGTGTGTGACAACGAAAGCGTACGTTCCTGAGGAGCGTACAAGTTTCCCGCCGTCGTTAGGCTGGAGCTCGATATTATGTATTGGAACTCCTTCCGGAATCTCTCCGAGAGGGAGTGTGTTTCCTTCCTTGATCTCTGCTTCTCTTCCTATTTCGATTTGCTGTCCGATTGAGAGGTTTTCTGGTGCAAGAACGTTCTTGGTCTCGCCGTTGTCGAACTTGACTCTGGCTACCGGTGCTGTTCTTGAAGGATCGTGCTGTAGATCTACTACTGTTCCTGTGGTTTCTGCGTTGTTGTGATCTACTCCTCCCTTTCCTCTGTGGGAGTTAGCCCTATAGTTGGGCGATCCTTTTCCTCTTCTCTGTTGTCTTAGTGGAGATCCCATATCTTGTTCACCTCTCTTACATCATACCCATTTTCGTGGCGACATCCATCGCGTCATCCGAATCTGAAAGTCGGACGAAAGCTTTTTTCTTCGCCTGTGGTGTGATACTAGTGTTTACTTTTTTAACCGTGACATCGAACAGGGTCTCGACCGCGTCCTCAACTTGGTTCTTGTCTGCATCAAGATCGACTATAAGAACAAGCTTGTTCTCCATATCGACCTGATCCATCGCTTTCTCAGTCATGTGAGGGTTCTCGATCACGTCCCATGCTTTCTCTTCTTCCATTCTAAATCACCTGTAAAGCTGTTTTTCTTTTAGTTCTTCTACTGCTTTTTCTGTCCATACAACTAGTCTTCCTGGCTGTGCGCCTGGAGCTAATTTCTGTGCGTTCAACTGGTCGACACGTGAAGCGTCGACTCCCTGAAGGTTCGAAGCTGCGTTGACGATTCCTTCGTCCTCTGCGTAAACTACGAGAGGGCCGGTCTTCGTCCTGTACTTTCTTCCTCTTGACTTGCCTCTTCCTGCTCTAACCTTCTTCTCGGAAGCTCTTTCCAGTTCATCTTCTAGTCCGAGATCTTCGAGTCTTTCCTTAAGCTCCTGTGTCTTCTCTACTTCGTTGAGACCTTCCTCGATAAGAGGTAGCTCTCCGTCGTAATCGTGTTTCTCGGAGACATGTTCGATGTCGTTCGAAGCTGCGATTGCAGACCTGATTGCCTTTCTTCTTTCCTTGTCGTTGATCTCTTCGTCGAAGTCTTTCTCGGCTTTAGGTCCGTGAGCTACTCTACCGCCTTTGGTGTGCGGTGCCTTTGCTCCAACCCAGTAGAACTGCTGTCCTCTGGCGAGCATGGCTTTCTTCGGTGTTCTGGACATTCCTTTTCCTTTTTGTCCTCTGAACGCGTTGTTCCTCTGCTTGATCCTTGTAACGTGTTTAAGTCCGGCTTCAGGGTCTGTTCCGTAGTCCTGCCGGTTTTTTGACTGGATTGAGAGGAACGCCCTCTTGATTATGTCGGGCCTTACTCTTTCGTTAAACTGTTCTGGTGTGTCTGTCATATCTGTTTTCACCTGTTGATGTGAGTGATTTCAGGTGTTCCTGGTTTTTCGTCTTTTCTTAGAGCGGTTCTTAGTCTTACTAGTCTCTTTGTTGCTCCTGGTACTGATCCCTTGACTAGGATGTAGTTTGATTCTACTTCTCCGTAGTTCTTGAATCCGCCTTCTCTCTGGACGTCTTCAGGGTCTTCGCCTTGTCCGATGATTCTCTTGTTGAACTCGGTTCGGTTGTTGAATCCCTGCTGTCCTGGTAGAGGCACTCTCCACGAAAGCGTGTCAGGGTGCCATGGACCTACGTTTCCGGCCTTTCTCTCTTTCTTCTGTGTCTTGTGGCCGAGCTTCTTGATTCCGTATCTCTTGACAGGTCCTTCCATACCTTTTCCTTTGGTTACGGCGATTGCGTCGGAGAAGTCTCCTTCGTCGAATACGTCTGAGAACTCGATCTGTTTTCCGATCATCTCTTCGGCGTACTCAATATTTTCTTCTGTGTCGCCTCCGATTCCCAGCTCGAAGTTCGCGGCTTTATCTTTTCCTACGCCGGTCTTCTGTGGCTGGGTGTGAACGAGAAGTTTAACATCTGTAATTTTCTCTGAGTTTTCTTTTGCTTTCTCCAGGTTGTCCATGTTTCCTTCCTTAGGTACGTTGGTTGCTTCCTGGAGTTCCTTGGCTGGAGAGTCTGTCCATGCCTCGGTGTAAACTTGTTTTCCGTCGTTTAGATCTTCGGTGTAGAACCTTGCTCCGTAAACCCTTAGAGGTGGAGCTTCTAGTACTGTTACCGGTGTTGCAACTTCCTGTCCTTTTGTTGCTCCTTCGGTATCGTCGATTCTAAGGACTCTTGTCATGCCGACCTTGTAGCCAGCAAATCCTAGAGGTTTTTGTTCGTCTGTTTCTTTCCACGTGTCGATCGCGGGATAGATTCTGTCTGCTCGGACCTTCGGCTTGTAACCTAGTGATCCGCTTCTTGGTCTGTTTACCTGTGACATTTGTTCTACACCTTGATTCCATAGGCCTCAAAGCCTGAGGCTTGTCCCTTCAGAAACGCTGAAGGGTAAAGAAGAAATCTCAACCAAGTTTTATAAATAGGGTGTGGCAGAAACTAAACTTTTTGCTTCTCTCGAGTGGTTCACTTCAAACCTGCTCAACAAAAGGGAAATTTAGGTTGTGGAGGCGCTGAGGCCTGTCGGTGCTGAAGGAGCTTCACCAACTGCAACGTTGTCTCCCAAGTCTTTTTCGGCTGAAGTGATCGGGCCTGGTGAATCCATATCGCTCTGAACTTCCATCCTTGTAAAGTTGAGATTCTTGTCAGTAGAGATCTCGAATCTTTCGATTCCGCCTGGAGGGAGCTGTTTGTTTGCTCTCATCTGCACAGGCTTGTCGCCGTAAAGTGTGGTGGTGAAGTTACCGATAGTTCCCTGACCGGTATTCATTATGGTAATAGTATAGTTGCCGGATCCGGTATCATAAGCTACGTCGTCGATAGTTATTTCTCCGCCCTGGCTCGAAATATCGCTGGCTCTGTCAGCTGTGTCGCCTTGTACATTCTGCATGGTGTTTGAGAAAAACGGTCCTGCCAGTACAGCTATGGACATAGTGAAGGCCAGAAGCAGTACTGACGCTATCAAAGGCGATATTCCCTTACTCATTATGTAACCCAATTACACTTCTCCCTTTAAATTATGTTGGTGCGTAAGGGTTCTAGCCCTTGATATTCACAATAGGTCTCATTCTTGCAACTTTCCGACCTATTCCTAGTTTATCTGAGACTTCTATAACTTCATCTACATCTTTGTAAACTCCTGGCGCTTCTTCAGCAATAGTTGAACCAGAATCAGCTTTTACAAGGATTCCATCTCTTTCTAGCTCTGCCTGAACGTCTTCGCCCCAGTAATCCTGTTTTGCCTGGGTTCTTGACTTTAAGCGTCCCGCGCCGTGGGCTGTCGAACCGAAACTCATTTCTGGAGACCTTTTACCCCCAGATAGAATGAAGGAGGAGGTCCCCATACTTCCCGGTATAAGTACCGGTTGGCCTACATCTGAGTAAACATCTGGCACTTCGGATCTGCCTTCAGGCATAGCGCGCGTAGCACCTTTCCTGTGTACCAGTAGTTCTTTCTTCTCTCCGTCTACTTCATGAACTTCTTCTTTAGCTATATTGTGGCAGACATCGTAGACAAGTTCAATCTCCACATCGTCAAACAAAGTGTTAAAACATTCTCTCACTCCCTCCGTTAGTGCTTGGCGGTTCGCCCAGGCATAGTTTGCGGCGGCATACATCGCCTCTCGGTAATCCTCGGCCAGTTTATCTCCCAGAGGTGCATATATTAGCTCTTTCTCCGGAATGCTCTCCACTATTCCGGGGTACTCTTTCTCGAACTTCCTCAAATAGTTCGTACAGGTCTGGTGTCCAAGCCCTCTAGAACCGGAATGGATCATTATAACCACCTGGTTCTCTTCAAGGCCGTAAGCCTCTGCAGTTCCCTCGTTAAATATGTCGGAGACGACCTGGACTTCCATGAAGTGGTTTCCTGATCCGAGAGAACCTACCTGGTTCAAACCTCTCTCAATAGCTTTATCCGGAACTTTCTCGGGGTTTCCGGGCAGTTTTCCGTTCTCCTCGCATCTCTCAAGATCGGATTCTTTGGCATGCCCGTTTTCAAGCATCCATTCCGCACCTTTCTCAAGTATCTCAACCACGTCTTCTCTAGCAGTATCGATATAACCTCCTTTACCTAGACCTACAGGAACTTTCGAGTAAAGGATGTTGGCGATTCTCTGCTCATCGCCCTCAATATCTTCTCGCTTTAAATCCGTTTTCAGTACTCTTACCCCACAATTGATGTCGTAGCCAATACCTCCGGGGCTGATAATTCCGTTCTGGTTGTCGAAAGCTGCAACACCTCCGATAGGAAACCCGTAGCCTTGATGGCCATCAGGCATAACGATAGAATACTTTTCTATACCGGGCAGCTCCGCCATATTCCTGACCTGTCTCAAAGTGTCGTCGCCTTTCATCTCCTCCAGCAGAAGCTTGGAGGCGTAAACACGGGCAGGAACATTCATGTCTTCGGTCTTCGGGATCTCGTAGATGTTTTCAGAAACTTTCTCGAGTTCGATGTCTTTAGAGTCTGTCATAATTACTGATTCTGCGCCAAGGCTTTAGAACCTGACCTCTCCCACTCAAAAATCTTTACTTTCTATCAAGTAACAAGAGAATGAGTGTACTGGAGCCAGAGAATGAGATATCCGATTTCTTCAACCTAGTTCTTGAAGGTGAGATAGAGCTCTATGAGGAGGGAGGAAAACAGGCAACTATCGGTAACAGCCACCAGGCCGTCCGAGACTTCAGAAGGCATATTCAAGATATCTATGAAGGACTGGAAAACAACGTAATGGTCCAGCAGGAAGGAGAAACATACTACAAGACAAGCGAGGTCGAACCTTCGAAGTTTCAGGATCATAAGATTCCGGGGGAGATTCCTGACAAAACCGTTGCCAGAGCTTTCGAACTAGCGAAGGAACTCCAGAGTCACGTCTCAAAAGATATTTCGCTTGTCGAGAAATCTGTTTTCGGCGACAAATGGGATATCTCAGGCTCGAACCTGTCCGACTGGAAGTACGTGAAACAGAATACGGAAAGCCTTCCATCCATAGAAGAGGAGAACAAGGTGCTTGAATACGTGGTCGCGAAACTTGAAAGGGAAAAAGGCCGGGCGGAGATTGAGGACATCTTCGAAGAGTTCAGAGAGAGAACGGAGTACGTTATTGCGGACGGCTTAGAAGACCAGGTAGTCAGGAAAAGAGGTAAGAACAATCTTTCCCGCAGAATGGAAAAAGAAAAGTACTCCCAGTTCAAGAAGCTGAACGGTTCAGTATACACTATCGAGAGGGACGACTATGTCTAGCCGCTGTGAACTAGTTCTGAAGGGTTAGAACTTTGCTGATTAAAGTATCAGATTTTATATCGGCCAGTCTCCAGGCATTATTTTATTGATTTAAGGGGGCATGATCAATAGTTTGATACGGGAGGAAAAACTTTTCCTCGTTCAAGGTTTGGAGAAAACTCCTTGATGGAATATTAGGCACATAGCAGAGTTGTTGAGAAAAAATGACTATTAGTATAGATGGATCTGAGCTACAGGGAATCACGATCGATGGAACACAGGTGCAAGAGATAACTATTGATGGTGTAACTGTCTACACAACTAGTCAGGTGGTCGATGATTTTGAGGATGATGATATCAGTGAATACGGGGGACATACCGGCAACTTCTCTGTCACAACCGGAACGGTAAAAAGCGGTAGTCACGCTCTCCAGATGAACACTAACGGTAACAATCATCAGATCTCAGATACAAACGACTTGACGCATCCGAGTCTGGGCGATACGTTTGAAGCCTGGATCTATTTCCAGGGAGGACGTCCGGCCTTCAGCTGGTTCACCCAGACCGAGACACACGATGCAAACGGTTACGGGGCCCGAATACAAGGATCAAGCTTCAAGATCCAAAGAAACCCTGGAGGGGGCAACACCTCAACACTAGAAAGTGCGAATGTTTCGCCCTCAAATGGCTGGTACAGAATTGAGATAACTCACGCGTCCGATAACACGATAACCGCAACTTTAGAGAACAGTACCGGGACTCAACTGGCTCAAATATCGGCTTCTGATAGTACATACGAGAGTGGGGGTGTAGGATGGGTTATGAATTCAGGAGGGTACTCTGAAACAGCTTACGGTGACGGTTACAAAATCCTCTAACAACTTTCCGTCTTCTATATGTCGAGAACGGCTTCCAGAACCCAGCCAGTACCTTTCTCGTAGTCAAACTTCATCTCATTATACGTAGGCGCTTTAATGTCTAGGAATCCTGAACCTTCAACTATCGGATCGGTGTTCAGAGTGGCTTCCAGTTTCCTGACGTTTCCGATCTTCTCTACCTTCATCGATTCAACATGAGTTACAACCTGCCTCTCAGTATCCTGTAAAAATATCAGTTCGTCCAAGAAATCGAAGAAAAGCGCCTCGTACGACTCTGACTCTATATCTATACTGTGGTGGTTCTCACCTGCTTCAGGGTCTGCGCCCACGATCTCTGCAAAAGCTTTGACTGATTCGGAGAAAGCTTCTTCTATAGAGTCTCCGGTCGCTCTAAACTTCTCGTCCGCCGTGTGTCCAAGTATCTCGTAGCTCATTCTTTCACCTTTTCTGGAAATCTCTTCTTTAATTCCTCAAGTACCATATTGTTCTGCTGCTTTATGGAGAGATCGGTGTTATCGATTACAATATCATAGATCTCGGTATCAGAAGTATCAATACTATAGTATTCCATGTATCTTCTGGAGTCCTCTCTGTCACGTTTCTCAACAATCTCTTCTGCTTCCCTGCGTTCGGTGTTTTCACGTCCTGCCAGTCGTCTAGCTCTTTCGCTAGGATCGGCCTTCATCTTTATCCTGAGGTCCGCAAAGCTTCCTACAGCATAGCACGGGATGCGTCCCTCAACAACGCAGTTCTGGTTCAACGCTCTTTCCAGGGTTCTCCTATCGATTTCAAGATCAAGTTCTTTCTCAGCTTCCTCGGAGAGCTCGTGATCCTCAAGATTCCTTTCGTCCGCAACCTGGTAGAAAACATCGCTGGCCGAGAAATGTTCGACACCTAGTTTGTCCGCAACGAACTTGGCGACTGTTCCTTTACCAACCGCGGCCATACCATCGATCGCTATGATAATATCCGAGTTTTTCTCTCTATCGTCCTTGAACTCGTCGATAAAGCTCTCCATATCCAAGTTTTCCCAAAAGCAGTTTTAACACTTAACTTCGAAGAAGAAGTCTGTGTCAGTAGACTCTGAGGATATTTACAGGATAGTTGAACGGGATGACTCGCTCCCGTCCTACCACGATAAGAAGGTTGACACGGAAAAGTTCGGTGAAACTGAGGTAAGCCTGTTCTACATCGATATAAAGGATCCTTTCCACGTACTTAGATACAGTTTTGAAGAAGATGTCGCCGAGACACTTGATGGGTTTACTGAATTCTATGAAGAAGGCGACAGGGCCTATACAGTTCTTGATACAGCAGAAGAGGCAGAGGCTGTAGAGATTGCGGAAAATCTTCTTGAAGCACTGGACAGTTTCTAGTTTCGGTCTTCAACAAAGTTTTTGGCTCTCTCAATCATCTCGTCCTTCAAACCTATGAAGATTCCACCATCTTTGCCGCCGACAAAACTGTTCTCCCCCGATTCGATTATCTCGTTCAAGTCCTCGTGTTCAACGTCAATATGGATGTTCTGCGAACCCGAGTCTTCGTCCTTCTTGTGTATGTAAACTTTTGCGTCTTCAAGTTCGATCTTTGAGGGATGTGATCCTGCCATAGCTGTAAATAGTTTGTCGGTTAATATGTGGGTTGTGGGTCTAGAGTACGGACGAGAACGGGTACCGCATTACGAAACTGATCTAGAGCTTCCTGACTCAGAACAGTATGTTGAGGTGAAAGTCTTCACGAACTATGGCTCCGGTTTTGAGGAACACCAATCTGTAGAATATGTTTTCCCTAACTCAAGCCAGTTGTTGGTCGGAAGACTGGAGGATTTCACGAAAGATCGGGCGCTGCCTGCTATAGTTAACTGTTTTTCAGAACCTAGAATGACTTTGATGAGAACGGAGAACGATCGTGTTGAGGCAGTTAATTTTGCAGAGAGAATAGTTTCTGAACTCGACGATTTTCTTGCCTGAAAATACGAAATGCCTGAATTCTTTGCCGATACAACAGGTTCTCTTTCTAGTCTATCAAGTTGCTTGCAACATCCTTGTATTTAGGGTTGCTGAAAGTTTTCTCTTCGAGATCTTCAGAGCTCATGAATCTTGATTCCTGTACATCTTCTCCGGAAGAGAGTTCCATTTCGGTCTCGGATATTTCCAGTTTGTAGATTAGTATGACTGCGTTTTGGTAGTTCTCGTGTCTTATCAAGAACGTCTCTAGAAGTTCAAGTATGTCTTCCTCAATTTCAACACTAGTTTCTTCTTTGAGCTCTCTACTTGCTGCCTTTTTCGGTTCTTCATCGTATTCTAAGAATCCTCCAGGGAGGCTCCAAGTGCCCTTGCCCGGTTCTACATCTCTTTTCACCATCAGAACCTCGTCGTCTTTGATAACCGCTACGCTCGCACAAGGGTTAGGGTTCATGTATACGAAGTCGTTGCAGTCCTGACAGAAACATCTCTCCCGATTCTCATTATACCTTACTACCAGCTCGCTACCACATCTGGGACAGAAATCAGGTGCGTACTCAGGGAGGCTCATAATTGGACGCCGAGGCTGGGATTTGAACCCAGGAGAGCTGTAACGCTCACCACCTTTCCAGGGTGGCACCTTTAGCCACTCAGTCACCTCGGCAACAAACTTACACGAGTTTAATCAGTTAAGCTCTTCCGGAATAGGAAGCGCTCTGTTGAACCGTCTAGAATTAGAAGCTGGTAGAAACTTTAAATTAGGTTGGAACCCTTCCGATATTTAGAGAGGGAAGGGAAACCTCCCCTTGGTGACATTCTATAGCTCAAATCTGTCCGAATAATCTGTATCCAATTCTATCCCAGTTTCAGAGATTTCAGGAGGTCTGTCGTAAGTCTCTTCGGACTTAAACTTTGAGTAGTCGATAGTGTCTTGAATAGAGATTGATGTATCTTCCTGGTTATGGATGTTTTCTGCCAAGATCCGTACCTTTTCTACATCTACATCAGTTATGTCCTTGGTAAATTCGAGTTCAAGTTCTGCCTCATCTATGGAGTTGTAAATCCCTGTTACGGAATTGCTAACGTCACTAGAAACGTCCCATGTTGGTTTATCGTCGGGTAGGTATTTGCTATCCTGTTCTAGAATTTTATCTTCTTCCCTCGGGGCTTTTTGAGTGTAAATCTTCTCTTCTGCCTCAAGAACTTCCTCTGGGTCCAGCTTTTTATGCTCTTGATAAGTCTCCTGTTTGATGATTTCAATATCGTCCTCAGAAATTGGCCCGAAGTCTGTATCAAAGTGTTCACCGGACAAGTAATGATCAGCCTCTAACGCCTCCATGACGGTTACTGATTTAGGTCCTCGGTAAACTGTTAGATCTTCTCTGTCTTCAATTTTGTAGTTAATACTTGTGTCTTCTGTGTCCGGAGCTATTGCTGTTTGAAGTCTGTCGGCGTGTCCGTCGGTTTTTGCCGCCACACTAGTTTTTATGTCAAGTAAAGCTCTAGCTGTTTGAGTCTCGCTAGTGTTTTCCATTTTACCACCTAACATTTGTTACTTCAAAATGGCAATTTTTAAATATTTCTGTGGTATGGCTACAGCTAGCAACCAAAGTAGAAAGGAGTTTGAAAGAAATACTATTGAGAAGCTATTCCTCGAGTTCGATCTCGATGTCGACGCCCTCTGGAACGTGAACTCTCATGACCTGTCTCAAAGCCCTTTCGGAGTCCTTGATGTCGATAAGTCTGTTGTGGACGTGCATCTCGTAACGCTCAATTGTTTCGGAACCTTCTCCGTCAGGAGCCTTCCTTGTAGGGATCCTAAGTGTCTGTGTTGGCAGTGGTACTGGACCTGAAATCTCTGCCTCGTATTCTTCTCCGATCTCGATGATTTCATCCGCCAGTTCATCTATCTTGTCCTGGCTTGTGCTCCTGAGCTTTACACGTGCTCTCTTCATACCAATTCTTCACGAGTTAAATCTTATAAATGGTGTACGGAAGATGGAGAGTAAAGTAATTTCTCCGTCCAGGACATGTATTTCTCTATCCTATCAACTTCTACCTCATACGATTCTGTCATCTCGTTGTGGTCGAGCACGGATTCTTTATCTTCCTGATCGAGACCTAGGTATTCTAGAGGTTCCTGAGGTTGATCGGGTTCTTCTTCCCATGGTTCGTATTTACCTATGTCTGTGCCTCCGTGTGCCATGACAAACTAATTCAGAACAAATTTTTATTACACTAAACTATACAGGGATTGGTTGGTTTAGAAAGAATTGTATTCGGTGAATAAAAAAAGGAGAAGGAAATTATTCCTTCTCTTCTACGGATAGACACTGTCCTGCGCCGACTGTCTGTCCCATGTCTCTGACGGCGAATCTTGCCATCTGTGGGATGTCGTCGTTGGACTCGATGACTAGTGGCTGCTGTGGTCTGATTGTGACCTTTGCTGCCTGTCCCTGCTTGATGTAGTCAGGGTCTTCTTCGAGTGTCTCTCCGGTCTTAGGATTCATCGTCGACTTGATGTCTTCGAAAGTACACGAGACCTGCGCTGTGTTGACGTGGAATACAGGTGTGTATCCTTCGGAGATCACGTTAGGGTGGTTGAGGACGATGACCTGTGCTTCGAAGGTCTCGACAACTGTTGGAGGGTTGTCGGAAGGTCCTGCGACGTCGCCTTTCTTGACCTTGTCCTGGCCGACGCCTCTTGTGTTCCATCCGATGTTGTCTCCTGCTTCTGCGTGGTCGACTTCTTCGTGGTGCATCTCGATTGTCTTGACTTCTCCACCAACGTTTCCGTTGTGTCTTGTGGATGCTGGTTCGAACGTTACGTCGTCGCCAGGGGAAATCTCTCCTGTCTCGACACGTCCGACTGTAACAGCTCCGATTCCGGAGATGTTGTAGACGTCCTGGATTGGAGCTCTGAGAGGTAGGTCCTCAGGCTTCTCAGGTTCGTCTAGGTTGTCAAGTGAGTCGAGTAGGGAAGGTCCGTCGTACCAAGGCATTTCGTCGGAAGTCTCTGCGACTCCTTCTCCTTCGAAAGAGGAAATCGGTACGAAGTCGATCTCGGAAGGATCGAATCCTACGCCCTGTAGAAGCTCCTCGACATCTCCTTTGATGTCGTTGAAGCCATCTTCTTCATAGTCCGCGAGATCCATCTTGTTGACAGCTACTGTTAGCTGATCGATTCCAAGAGTCTTCGCGAGGTATGCGTGCTCCTTTGTCTGTGGCTGGATTCCGTCGTCAGCTGCGACGACGAGAACTCCTGCGTCGGCCTGGGAGGCTCCTGTGATCATGTTTTTGATGAAGTCTCTGTGGCCTGGAGCGTCGATGATTGTGAAGAAGTAGTTGTCTGAGTCGAACTCCTTGTGAGCGAGGTCGATAGTAACTCCTCTTTCTCTCTCCTCTTCAAGTGAGTCCATAGCGAATGCGAATCCGAAGGTTTCTTTGCCAGCTTCTTCAGCTGCGTCTTCGAGCTTTCGCATCTCTTCTTCTGGAAGGTTTTCTGTGTCCCACAGAAGTCTACCGATTGTGGTCGACTTTCCGTGGTCAACGTGTCCGATGAATACTAAGTTAACGTGTGGTTTATCTGCCATTATTGATTTGCACCTACAGCGTATAACTCGGTTAACCCGATTAAACTTTAAAAAGGGTTTGTGATTGGCCTAGTTCCCGGTATCAAAACGCTCCCTGATCCAGTAAAGCCCCACACAGGCCGGGACGTAGAAAGCTGCCAGCATGCCTATTAAGGGTGAGAAAACCAGTAGGAACTCCATCTCTGAAGTTTCCGCGGTCGGCGGATCAACAAACTCTCCGACCAGGGCTACATCAAGTAAAATCATAACAAGGGTCGCAACTGAGAAAAATACAGCGGCCATCACTAGGGTCAACAGAAGGTTTTCCCGTCCAGGTTTGAAATAGGAAAGAAATTCGGCCATAGAAATACCTCTAACAGGGAACGGTTAAATTCTATGTTCTCCGGCAATACAACAATCAGTTTTGATCACTGGCATACCTATGTACAAACTCGATATCGTTGGCTCGGAATTCGCCTATAAACTGTCCGGAGAGATCGAAGTGGTAGACATAACCAGGTCTATCTAATCCCATGAAACTTATGAACTCCGATCTATTCTGTGCGGGAGATTTTTCCAGCATTTCATCTGAGACGTTTATACTCCCAATTCTTGCGAAAACTATATGCCCTGATTTATTACGTAGAGGGGAGCTTTTCAGCGTTTCATTCGAAGCGTTCATGCTGAAAACGTCTATCTTAATGCTGTTGAAACGATTTTCTAGGTTAGAGTAAGTGCTAATGTTCTCAGCTTTCATAACTGCATCCTTCTGAGTTATGCTGCCGTCGTCAAAATAAAGATTTCCTGCATAAAGACCTATGCCCGCGAAAATAAGGAACAGAATCATCTTGGCTCCTGTTCTGAGACTTTTCTTACTCATAGAGCTTAATTCCACCCGGTCTTAATAATTATCCGGGCCAGCAATCTGCTTAAACATCAAAGAACTCATATAGTTCGTTTACATTCCCCTCGTATACAAGATCGACTTCATGGCGGTCGCTGTAATTGAGGTAAGTAGCTCTAAGTTCCGTCTCTTCTTCAGGTTCAATCCAATCATCATCGTCTGAAAGAAAGTATCCAAGGCTTCCGTTCCTCAGCACAAAACCGGCCTCTTCCAAGGTTTCATGGTGCGAGACCAGTTCTCTAGGCTCAAGGCAGTCCCATTCGGTGATAAAACTAGGTATCTCCGTCATTCAAGACACGCTCAAAAGATTTCTGAGTACTTAGGCAGTCTTCTCTGAACCAGCTGTTTCATAGATTCATGGGATGCGGTTATAGGGCCGAAACCGTGATCCAGCTCTCGTGCTGCTTTTTCAACCTCTCTTTCTACCGGAAAACCTCCTTTCCGATCCTCAGGTAGAGCTCCATAGTTTTCGTGCTCCGGATCAAGATAGTCCAACATCCGGTTCAAGGTCTCGCCGGTTAGTTCTCTAAGAGATTCATGGTCTCTCGTATCTAGATCGATGTCAAAGCTGTATTCTGTATGTTCGCTGCCTTCTACCATTCTGTGTAACATGTGGGCGTGCTTTCCTAGGCCTAAAGCTTCGCCTTCCTCGGTGAACTCCATGTCGTTAGGCATCTCGCCGGAGAAGTTTTTGTACTTATTTTCCTGATAAGTCATATTCAGAAGAATATATGTGAAGAAATAAATGTGTGGGAGGGAGTTTACTCCCCTTCGACTGAAGATAATTCCTACTTTAGTGACTCTTCTCTAGCGGATCTACAAAATTTTTGTCTTGTCTCGGTAAAATTCTTGTATCCCTTTTAGGCATGCAGATTGTCATAGAGCCATCTTAGGTCATGGTCTGAGAAGTTTGCTTCCGGTGAATCAACTATTCTGATCTCCTCGCCAGTAAATCTTTCTTGGTCATCGTCCAGAATCAGTTCATTACTTAGCTCACTGGACCAGCAGACAAGTAGGTCGTCCGCATCAACGGTTTTCCGCAGAAGCACCCCCCTGTTGTAGTGGCTATTACGTGCCTCAGTGAAGTCCATAGCAACTTGAGGGTTTCGACTCCACGAATCAGGAGTGTTTCTCTCAACTTCCAGTCCCTTGTCTCTGATCTCTCTTTCGAACTCTTTTACTTCCAGCAGGTCTTCCTCTGCATAACTGTCGAAATCGGTGTTCCTATTATTATTCATGGCTCCTTCAATAGTGATTCCTCTGAAGACAGGTATTGATTCCTCGTTGAAAACATCCCCGAATACTCTCCTTGTAATTTCTACGTAGTTTGAAACTGCCTCTGATTCTTCCCATGAATCTATCTTGCTATAGTCTTCTGTGAACCAGTTTTTCAGTGCAAAACAGGCTTTAGATAACTGTTCTTCGCCATACTCGGCCTTGAAATGGTTTTCAAACCTGGTGGTGAAGTTGTCAGAATTCTCTACTTCCTGGAGTATTTCTGATTCGAAGTTAATCATGGAGATGAAATCGTTTAACTGCCTGGATAGATCCGAACGCATCACAAACTCGTTTTCGGGCACGATCATTCTGTGGTGATATCTATCGATGTATTCACCTCTCTCAACACAGAGATGGTTTGGGAGATCTTTAGAGTCTACTTCTTCAGTGTCGATTGGTTCTCCAGGTCTCGATGATCCGGGTTCAGATACTTCGTCTTCCTCAAGAATTAATGATCTTCTATGGTAGTTTTCGGGATCGAACTCATATAGATTTGAATCTGCGATTAGATTAAGCACTTGTTTAATTCCGTATCCTTCCGTCTCCACGGCATCGTATAGAAAGTCACTCAGTTCTTTCTCGCCGTCTCCTACCTGAGTTTCAAGTCTTTCTTTCAGGTAATTCTCATCTTCTGGCTTGCTTTCTCCAAAAAATCCTGGATACATATGTTACTATTTTATGGTAACAATACTTAAGTTTTTCCCTTAAATATTCTAGCGGTCTGTGCTGGTTAACTACTGGCAAAAATTAGGGCGCGGAAAATCTCGGTCAATCACAGTTTTTGAAGAAAAGAAGCAGGAAAAATGAAAGGTGAGGAAGTTACTCCTCTTCTACTGAAGGCATTTCTTCCTTCATTCCCTTTCTGGATCTGATCTCCATGATTTTTTCTTCCTGGAGGTTCATAGGGAGCGGTTCGAAGATCATGTCCTTGTTGTTGAAGAAGCCTTTTCCGTTCGTAGCTCCTTTCAGAGCGGCTTCAAACCCGAACATCTCCTCGACAGGGATCTTACATGTCAGGATGGTTGAGTCTCCTTCCTCCTCCATGTCCTGTACGTCGCCCCTTCTGTTGCTTACCTCTGTCATAGCGTCACCCATAACGTCTGTCGGGGTGTCGATCCTGAGGATTCGGACAGGTTCGATTACTCTAGGTGTTGACTGGAGGAAGCCCCTGGTCATCGCATCCTTTGTTGCTGGAATCATCTGGGATGGACCTCTGTGGATCGCGTCCTCGTGCAGCTTCGCGTCGTGAAGCTTGACCTTTAGACCGATTACAGGTTCTCCTGCCATAGGTCCTTCATCACAGAACTCGTGGAACGCATCAACAAGGTACTCCTGGATCTCTCTCAGGTTCTTGATACCTCTTGAAGCGTTGATGAACAGGTTCTCCTCATACGTATCCATGATGTTGTCTGCCTCGTCCTGATCAAGACCTGCTTCTACTAGAGCGTCTCTGACTTCTGTCTCGTCGTCTGCCTGCATCTTGATTTCTTCGTAGTCTTCCTTGAGGAATTTTCTTACTTCCTCGTCGATAGGCTCAACCGAAATTTCAAGCTGGTTGTGTCGGTTAGGCGATTTGCCGGTTACAACGTCGGATTCGTCCTCGATACCTTCTCTGAACACAACGATAGGTTCGGAGACGTCGATGTCGATTCCTTTCTCTTCCAGATGTCTTTCAATCTTTGCTTCGATGTGAAGCTCTCCGAGGCCGGAAACAAGTGTTTCTCCAGTCTCTTCGTCAATATCGACTTTGATCGTGTTGTCTTCCTTAGCACGCTTCCTTAGTGTTTCAATTAGCTTTGGAAGGTCGGAGGTTCTCTTTGGCTCGATCGACTTTGTGACAACAGGTTCGAAGACGTGTTCGATCTGCTCGAACGGCTGGATCTCATCGTCGCCTTTCAGGATAAATGTTTCTCCTGTTGAGAAGTCCGGTCCTGTGATAGCTGCGATGTTTCCACATGGAACTGAATCAACTGTCAGCTTTCTTGGTCCGGAGTAGATTCCGACCTGCTGAGCTCTCTCTGTCTTCTGACTTCCTAGTCCGTAGAGCTCGTCTCCTTCGTGTACTGTTCCGGAGAACAGTCTTGCGGTCGCGATTGTTCCAGCGTGTTCGTCGTCCTCAACGTTCGTGACTACTCCGACCAGTCTTCCGTCCTGATCGTGCTGCATCATGTCCTCTCCAACTGCGCTTGATACGTCTCCCGGCCATACAGCAGGGATTCTCCATTCAGCAGATTCTTGAGGGTTAACAAGATGCTTGACAACCATGTCAAGTACAACTTCTTCGATAGGTGCGTCCTCTTTCAGGCCTTCGTGGTCTCCTTCGTTTACTCTGTCAATAAGGTCTGAGAAGGTGATTCCTGTTTCCTGCATGTAAGGCATCGAGATAGCCCAGTTCATCAGTGCGGAACCGA
Source organism: Candidatus Nanohaloarchaea archaeon (assembly GCA_041639695.1). Classification (GTDB taxonomy): domain Archaea; phylum Nanohalarchaeota; class Nanosalinia; order Nanosalinales; family Nanosalinaceae; genus PL-Br10-U2g16. The sequence continues at coordinate 17,173 of JBEQBQ010000011.1, read as the reverse complement.
AAGCAACTGTTCCGTCCTGTACGCTCATCTTCCATTCCTCGGCTGTTTCTTCATCGGCGTACTTTCTGAGCGCGGCGTTTACACCTCTAATAATTTCAGTGAATCTTTCCTGCATCTCCTCAGGTGTCAACTGCATCTCTTCAATTAGGCGATCTACTTTGTTGATGAATAGGATCGGCTTGACTCCTTCCTGGAGTGCCTGTTTCATAACGGTCTCTGTCTGAGGCATAACGCCATCGACAGCGTCGACAAGAACTAGTACTCCGTCGACAGCACGCATAGCACGTGTAACGTCTCCTCCGAAGTCGACGTGGCCCGGTGTGTCAATAAGGTTGACAAGATAGTCTTCGTTATCAAACTCGTGGACCATAGAGATGTTTGCAGAGTAAATAGTAATTCCTCTCTCTGCTTCCTGGTCGTCGAAGTCCATGAAGCGCTGGTCTCCAGCAAGTTTGTCGGAGATCATGCCAGCCCTTGCTAGTAAGTTATCTGTTAGTGTTGTTTTTCCGTGGTCGATGTGTGCGGCGATCGCGATGTTCCTGATGTGTTCAGGATCTTCGATCACGCCTTTAATTGCGTCAAGCTCTTTGTCAGACATTTTTAGTATAACCTCAGGTTATATGTTAGAGAAAGAAGTTCCAAGTTTTAAAAAAGGATAATTAGGTTAGAAGACGATCTCGGAGTTGGATTCTACCGAGCCATTTATCTCCACAGGTTCTCCTATAACGTAGTCTTGATGGTAGTCGCTGCCTCTTATCACAGTCTCAAGGTCAAGACTTCTTCGCTCCAATCTTTCCTCAAGGCTATCAAGTGTTTCGAACACAAAATCCTCAACTTCAGGATCTCTATAAGCCTTTACCGGACCTTTCAGGATTTCAGTTTTTGTTAGCCCCTCCTGAAAAACCCATCCCGTAACAGTATTTTCCGACTCCTCCACCAGGTCTTTGTAGGCCTTCCTAACATCGGGAGAGTACATTTCGTTTAGAACCGGGCGATAAACTGCCTCTGTAAGTGGCTCGCCCTCAATCTCGTCATGAGCTGCATCTAGATACAGCATCAAGTTGTGTATATTAAAATTGAGCTGGTCATCGAATTCAGGTAATTTTTCAAAACTAGAGGCCAAAGCCGAGACCGCAGTCTTCACGCCTAGCTCGCCGTTTTCAATTCTATCCCTTCTCTCCATAGGGTCAACCCCTACTTCGCGGAAGAAACCTCTGTTCTTGTGGACATAGTCCTCGAACATCAGTAACAGCTTAGGTCTGAAGAGTTAAGTTAGTAGGCTCTGTAAAAAGAAAAATTTTGGAGAAAAATTTGAGGAGAAGGGCTTTAACGTGCGCCCTCTGCCTCTCTTTCTCTTCTCTGCTTCTCTCTTACACAGCGAGCGTCGTCATCGCCGTTCGCTGCAAGAATAATCTCGTTCGCGAGAACGTTTGCTGCGTCGTTTCCTTCAGCAAGTCTTTTCTCGTATGCGCCCTGACCGAGAAGTCTCAGAGCTAGATCAACTCTTCTCTGAGGTGAGACCAGTACTGCTTTCCTGGCTCTTGCGCCACCTCTCTGGTATGTAACGACTTCTTCTGCAGGTGCAGAGTTCTCGATCCCGTTAACTAGTACTTGGATTGGGTTCTCTCCGGTCTCGTCTTCGATTATCTCGAACGCTTCTTCAATCATGTTCCAGATCGATTCAGCTGATCCGGTGTTGTGGCCGGAAGTGATGTAGTGTTTCTTTCCTCTGTGTCCTGCGACCTGAAGCCTTGTCATCAAACGCTCTACGATCGGAACATCTGCCTTGTAGAACTGTCTTTCAGTGTGTCTTCCTTTGCTTCTTGGCGCGAGGATGTTGTCGAGGTTAATGTATCTTACAAGTCCGTCATCTTCAACTTCGACTTCTGATGCGTCCCATCTTCCCATGGTGAGAAGTTCATCTTCTAGGTCTAGTGTTGCTGCGTCGCTCATCTTAAATCACCGTGTTGGCTTCTGCTGGTTTCCTTCGACTAGTTCTTCCAAGGATACGCCGTTTACCTTGATTACTTTGTATCTGACTGTTGGAATGTCTCCCTTCGGTCCGGAGTCTGCTCCTCCGATACCTTCGATAAGCACTTCATCGTGCTCGTCGATGTGGTCGATTGCCTGGTCGCCAGGAACGAAAGCTGTTAGTTGTTTACCGTTTTTGATCAACTGTACACGCACACATTTACGGATAGCGGAGTTAGGCTGCTTTGCCTCGATACCTCTTTTTTCTAGTACGATTCCTCTTCCCTGAGGGGATCCTTCCAAAGGGTCGGATTTCTCCTTCAGGTTGTTCATTCTTCTTTTGTAGTCGATGTCGCTCCAGCGGTACTGTTGCCGCTTCTTTCTAACTTTGCGCGCGTTGTACAAACCCATATGGCAGAAGTTGAAGTTAACCTTTTTATACAGGGTTGGTTAGCGGAGAACAACTTGAGAAAGCATGACCCCTATTATCCCGATAATAATCACTATGGTGGCAACGGCTTTGACTCCGCCTCCTGCCTTCTTTGCGGCATTTGACGCCTTCATCAATTTCGAGTTCTGTGACTCTGTTTTCTCTATCTCACGGTCAAGCTTCTTCAGTTCCTCTTCCTCCTCTCCCTCGATTCTCTGAATTTCTTGGAAAACCTCCTCGACTCTTTCTAGAAGCTGCTTGATCTTGCTTTTCATCCTACGGTTCTGTCTTCCTGCTAGTTGGGTAAGTTCCTCGTGGATGATATCGAGGCTGTGCATTATCCCTGTCTCTCTTTGACGGCTACCCATCTTTGACTGTATGATTGTATCCATCTGCTGAGCTAACTGTTCCAATCTGGTTATCTCTGTCTCAAGCTGTGTTTCAAGTTCAATATTGAACTGTTCGTTTTTCTGTTGCATAGCTTCTAGCTTTGAGACCATCTGGTTCTCCTGTTTGGCCTCATCGAAAGCTTTTGAATCAGAGGCTCTCCTACTTTCCTCTGCCTCAGCTTTTACCTCTTCCTCTGCATGCTCTACCTCTACTTCTTCCTCTTCAAGTTCCTGCCATATCTGGGTCTCCTCTTTCTCAACTTCCTCCAGCTCCGATACAAGTTCTTCAAGCTCTTGTACAATCTCCCTGCTTTTTCTGAGTCCGTCCTCTACCTCTTCCAGTGCTGATTCAAGCCTGTTCGAGAATGAGTTGAAATCAAATTTTCTGTTATTGTCGGGTTTAAGATCTTTCTCAAGTTCCTGTGCGAGCTCCCAGAGTTTCTCGGCAGCGTCGGAAAGCTCTTGATTTAAATCCTCTTCCTCGCTTTCAAGGATTTGCTCTTCCTCAAGATTTAGGCCCAGTTCTTCCTTAATTTCTTTGAGAATTTGTTGTGCCAGTTCTTCGGCAGACTCCAGTTCTTGGTCGATCTGGTACTCCTGTTGAGCTACTTTCTCAGGGTTCTCATGGTTCTTCTCTTCCCTCTCAACTGTTTCTTCTTTATCTTCAATATCGTCTTCGTAAGCTTTCAGTTTCTGTTCTTTCTCTTCAACGTCTTCCTGTATCTCTCTTTCTTCCTCATCGTCTTCCCTGAATCTGTCCGCGTAAGGATTAGACATAATCAAGATGCAGGAAGCTTTACGGATAAAGCTATTGTTCTTCCATGTAGAGATAAGAGGCGTACCCGAGTCCAAGCAGTCCGAGCCCTACCGCCATCCTGTTTTTCATGGAACTTGAGAGAACTATTGCAGATCCTATAATCAGAGAGGGGACTACTAAGTTGTTTTTCTGCTGTTCGATCTCTACCCTGGTCGGTTTTCCTGCCTGCTCCAACGCCTTGTTCAGTTTTCCGGGTAGCTCGGTCATCAGATCCTTGTTTTCAACTAAGTTGAGACCGAAAGACTTGCTGAGTTCCTTGGGGTCGCCAGAACTCTCTATTAACTCTTCTTCAACTATTTGCTGGTACTCCTCATCGAACTCGAAGTCTGGATAGATCTTTAATCCTATGCCTTCCATAGTAACCAGGCCTTTGCCGATTAAAACAAATCTTGTAGGCAGGTAGACTCCGTAGTCGGCGGCAGACTTTGCAAGCTGCATTAAGGTTGTAGAGATACTGGCCTCCTTGAGTTTGGCGCCTCTCAAATCGACAACCATTCTCTCGACGTCCTTTCTCAAGGACTCAAGGTCGGCATCATCTTCTGTTGTAGACATACGGGTAATCGTATTCATCACGCCGTCAACATCCTCTTCGTAAGTGTGAAGCATCAGCATCCCGATATCTTTCTGCATCGAAGGCGATATATCCGCCATCATACCGAAGTCAAGGTAGACAAGTTCTCCGGAGCTTTTCACCATGAAGTTCGAAGGATGAGGGTCAACGTGGATAAAACCGTCACGCAGAAGCTGCTTCAAGAAGGAACGTAAACCTGTCTTTGCGATCTCTTCTTGATCGACATCCAGTTCTCTCATGGCCGCGGTATCGTCACATTTGACCGCATCAATATACTCCATAACCAGGACTTTTCTTGTGGAAATATCTTTGTAGACATCTGGAACACAGATATTTTCTTCATCCTTCAGGTTTTCCTGGAATCTTTCAATATTTCTTGCTTCTTTCTCAAAGTCCAGCTCTTTTCTGGTCCAGTCAGCGAACTCTTCAGCCTCCTTCCTCAACATGTTTCCTCCTATATCGAGGTGTTTGTCTGCCTTTGCCGCAAGGAACCGGATGATACGTAGGTCTTCCTCCATTCGTCTCTCGATGTCAGGTCTTCTTACCTTGACAGCTACTTTCTCGCCGTCCAGAATCGCTTCGTGTACTTGGGCTATAGAAGCTGAGGCAATAGGCTCTTCTTCGAATCTATCGAATTCTTCCAGTCCGATTTCTTCCTCTACAGTTCTCTCTATATCATTAAAGTCTACCTTTGGTGCTGAGTCCTCAAGCTTCTCCAGCTCTTTAGTATAGTTTTCAGGGATTATATCAGGTCTTTCGGACATTATCTGCCCGAACTTGATGAAAGCAGGTCCAAGCTGCTCAAAGGTCTCTTTCAGTCTCTCAGGGCCCGATTTTCTGTTATTTGTCGACATCTTTCTTGCTAGAGGCACGTGATGCATTAAATCCATCTTGTCAAGTAACGATCCGAAACCTTCTTCTGCCAAAACTTTGAGAATGTGTTCGAACCTTTCCATTTCCTCTATCTTACCGGGCATACTTCCTGATTGGTTTAGCTTGAATAAAAGTCACAGCTGAAGATACAGGAAATAGATTACTAGAACGGGTAAGGTTATGTAGAAGAAGTACTTGAAGTAGGCTCGACCCGTGCTGAAATCCTGTTGAGTATGCTCTTCTGAAGGCTCGAAGTCTAGGTCTCCATCTGAAAAACCTTTTTCCGGGTCCCCTGTAGGCATTATGCCGGCATAGCCACATTTACGGCATACCCATCTATCCGGGTTGCCGATTGCCATCCCTATAACGTTGCTCCGGGATGTGTCGGGCTCTACTCGGATTGAGCCGCAGTTAGGACAGAAGCGTGCGGAATCTTCCATAGAAGTTTTAGAAGAAGACCGCTTCTTTTACGTCTTATTCTACTGTTACTTCGTCGACTCCGTGAGTTCTCTGTAGAATGTCACGGATCGAGTCAATTTTGTCACCGTTCTTTCCGACGACTCTGCCTTTCTTGTCCCTTGCAACGGAAATCTCTACTTCTTTCAAGTCTTCATCCTCAATATCTACGCCTCTAAGATTGACAGGCACGATGTTGTTGAGGAATTTGCCTAGGTTGTCGCTGTATTCGTATACTTTGACGTTTTTACCTAGGTTGTTCTGTACTTTCTTGACTACTTTTCCGCCTTTTCCGATTGCCATTCCTGCCTTTCCTTCCGGTACGATGAAGTATGCTTCATCGTCTTCTAGGATGACGTCCCTGGCTTCGACTCCTGTAATGGATTCGAAAAGGCTCATCGCTCGGATGTTTTCGGTGTCGTATGTTACTGTTGCCATGTGTTGTATCCTCTAGAAATATGTGAAGTTTGTAGGTTTAGATACGGGCCCAGCTTTTATAAACCATTACCTGGTTCAGCTCATTCATCCTCGCTGAACCCCGGCTTTAGGTCGATTAGACCGGTTCCGGCTGGTACCGCTTGACCTACCATTAGATTTTCGTTGATTCCCTCGAGATCGTCCTTCTCTCCTCTGAGAGAACCGGTTGTAAGGTGTTTCTTCGTCTCCTCGAACGCAGATCTTGCAAGGATCGAATCCTTGTTACCCACAATTCCATATCTTGTGGTTCCGTTAAGCTCTCCTTCCTTCGTCATCATGTCTGCAAGAAGCATGATGTGTCTGTTATCTACGCCGATACCCTGGGCATCTAGAGTATCGTTGATCTCGGAGATAATCCTTTTTCTCAGTGCTTCCACACCCAGAACTGATTTGATCTCGTAAAGATCGTTTGAAATGGTTCTGTTCTCATCAACTTCCTTGATCTTCAGTGTCTTTCTAAGAGAGGTGCCTGCTGTCTGTAGTCTCCATTCATCGTCCTGTTCGTTGACAACAACCTGTTCGATCCCTTTGATTCCCTTGATTCTTGCGTCTTCAGACTTTGTCTTCAAGTCCTTCAGATCTCTGAGGTCGTAGTCGTCCTCTGTGGAGGTCAGGACAAGTTTGGTGTCTCCTTCAGTTGAGATCTTTGCTCTCTTCGCCTTCTCTTTGATACGGGATCTGACATCTTCAAGGTCTACATCATAGTCATCGAGAAGATCTTTGTTCAGTTCGTACTCTACCTCGAGCTGCATGATGTCGAGTGTGTCTTTCTTGATTAGGTCGCCGAACTTAACCTCTCTAAGCTTTCTTGCAACCTTCTTCGCCTCCTCTTCAGAGTTGTAGTCTTCGTGGAGGTAAACATCCATCGCCGGTGTCTTAGGGTTACGCCTAGCGTCAACGATCTCCTCTAGTCTTGGGAGTCCGGCGGTAAGCGAGACCTGTGCTGCACCAGCTGCGTGGTAGGTCTCCATAGTAAGCTGTGTGGCAGGTTCACCAAGTGACTCTGCAGCGACGATACCGATAGATTCTCCTGGCTCGTACTGCATCTGCCTGTAACGTTCTTTGAGCTTTTCCTTCTCTTCGTCCGAATCAGCCCTGCTTTCGTAGTTTTCAGGCAGGTTTTCGGCTCTTTCCTTCCATGTAATCTTGTTGTCTGTCATTCTTGGCTCACCTCTAGTTGGTCTCAATCTCCGTGGAGATTATTCCTCTGTCAGATTTCTGTGGGTCGACTCCGTCCTCTCCTGCACGGAACTGGATAATGTCGTCCTGTGCGTTCCGGACCGTCTGGTCTTCTCTTACTGTCAAGTCCTGGAGTGAGTTCGATAGTCTACGATACATGTATCCCGAAGTCTTCGTACGCAACGACTTGTCCATCAGTGCCTTCCTCTGGGACATCTGGTGGAAGAACATCTCCTGTGCGTCAAGTCCTTCCAGAATGCTTGATGCCACGAAACCTCTAGACTTCGGACTTAGCTCTCCACGCTTGAAGTGTGAAGTAGTTCTTTCTTTGTATCCTCTGTTGATTCTCTGGTCACGTACAGAGTTCTGGCCCAAGAGACCGGCCATAGTTGTAACGTTCTCCATAGAACCTCTTGCTCCGGAGTCTGCCATGATGTAGGCAGAAGATTCTTCATCTACGTTGTCTCTAATGATTTCACCAATATCTGTGAAGACCTCGTTCAGTGTCTGTGTAACTCTGATCTCTCTGGTCTCCTCAAGGGTTTTACCTGTGATCGGTTCCATCTCTCCAGAACGGTAGTCTTCGATTACGTCCTCTGCATCTTCAACTGTCTGGTCGACAAGACCTCTGATTTCGTTAGTTGCCTCGTCTGGAACTTCAAGGTCGTCGATCGAGATCGAGAATCCTCTACGTGTTAGGAATACTGCTCCGATCGTAGAAACTCTGTTGAGGAACTCAGCAACTTTGTCCGATCCGTACTCAATCTTGAGCTGCTGGATGATTTCTCCACCGTAATCGGAAAGGGCGTCCTCTTCTAGAACACCTTTCTCAAGCTTTCCTTCCTTGATAACGATCTCGTTCTCTTCTCCCTCATTTATTGTAATTGAAATGTCGTCAGGGATGAAGATCGAGACAAGTTCTCGACCGGTAATGGTGTCTCCTTCAGGAAGAGATTTCTCATGTTCTCCTGCTTCTGCAAGAAGGTTGAACGCTTTCTCTCTGGAAAGCTCAAGATCTTCCTGTGTCAACAGGTAGAGTCCTGACACGTAGTCCTGAAGCATGCCGATGATCGGTCCTCCTGTCTTAGGAGACTTAACGTGCTCCTGTACCTTGAGTAGTTCTTCTGCTTCCGCTCTTGCTTCTTCCGTCTGCGGAACGTGCAGGTTCATCTCGTCACCGTCGAAGTCTGCGTTGTAAGGCGCACAGACGTTCGGGTTGATTCTGAAAGTTCTGTAAGGCAGCACTCTTACCTTGTGTGCCATGATCGACATTCTGTGGAGTGAAGGCTGTCTGTTGAAAAGAACAACATCTCCGTCTATCAGTTGTCTTTCGACCTCCCAGCCTTCTCCAGGCTCTATGGTTTCGAGAAGATCTTCCGTGTTCTCCTCGGTTACCCTTCTCCTTCTGCCGTCAGGTTGGAAGACGTAGTTAACACCAGGGTGCTCTTCCTTACCGTTTTTAATCCATTCCTGTACGTCGTCAATATTGTCTTCTGAGACCTGCCGCTTGATAGTAAGCTTCTTCGCTACATGGTAAGGAATTCCTACCTCGTTGATCCCGATGTTGGGGTCGGGAGAGATAACGGTTCTTGCTGAGAAATTGACACGTTTACCGATAAGGTTCTGTCTAAATCTTCCTTCCTTTCCTTGCACTCTTTCGATCAAGGACTTAAGGCTTCTTCCGGATCTGTGTCTTGCCGGGGGTACGTTGCTCATGTCGTTGTAGAAAAGCGTTGCAACGTGGTACTGCAGAAGTTCGTGCAGGTCGTCGATAATGAAGTCCGGTGCCTCGATCTCGATGTTGTTCTGAAGTCGCTTGTTAATTCTGATGATGTCGACAAGCTTGTGCGTGATGTCGTCCTCGGATCTCTCTCCTGTCTCCAGTGTGATTGAAGGACGCATGGTTACAGGCGGTACCGGAAGGTGTGAAATAACAAGGTCTTCAGGTCTTCCGCCTTCAACGCCTAGTGTGGCTGCGGCTTCGTCGCTGATCTGTTTGAAGCGCTCTTCAATATCTTCTGGCTTCAGCTCCTCACCGTCTTCATCGTAGTAAGTGTATGGTTTGTCTAGGTCAACGTCCTCAGTTTCTGTTCCACATTCAGGGCATTCCTTGGGCATGTTGGACTTTCTTAGAGACTTGTCCTCGTCCTTGATTGCTAGTGTGTGGCATTCGTGGCACGTAAACCTGAGAAGGTTCCTGACCTTCTTGTTGTGAAGTACGTGTACTACGGGACGTGAAAGGGTGATCATGCCGAAGTGGCCGTTCGTCTCCCGTGCTCTCTGTCCGTCTGTTGGACAGGTCATACCAGGATCGATAACTCCTAGTGCAGGATCCATTACTCCGTCCTCTACAGGATATCCGTCTGCGTCGTAGACCTCTGCCTTTGTGATTTCCTTTACGGCCATTCTCTGAACTTTTTCCGAGCTCAGAATTCCAAAGTCGATGCTTTCAATATTCTTCATGCTTGGTCACCTCTATTCTTCGTCCTCCAGGTTGATTTCCGTGTCTATCATGAGTGATTTCAACTCGTTCAATAGTAGGAGGAATGCGTGTGGTACCTCTGTCTTGTCGAGGTCTCCCGGCTCGCCGCCAGGCTTCACACGTAAGTCTTTCTCTTTGTCGTAGTAACCGATCTCTCCGGTGTCTTCGTCTACATAGATCTCTGTGGAGTCGGCTCCAAATCTCTCCTTAAGCAGGAGCGAAGCTCCGTGTCCTACGAAGACGTCCTTTTCCATCTCTCCCAGTCTTAGTCCTCCTTCCTGAGAGCGTCCTTCGGTAGGCTGCTTTGTAAGTAGTGTTACAGGTCCTCTGGCTCTTGCGTGGATCTTGTCGCCGACCTGGTGGTCGAGCTTCAGGTAGTATCCTGGACCGATCAAAATCTCTGCTTCCATCTTCTCGCCGGTAACTCCGTCATACATGACTTCCTTACCGTTGGATTCGAATCCAAGGTCTTCCAGCTGGTCTCTTAGATCGTCCTTGTCTTCTGAGTGGAATGCTGTTCCGTCGACCTTCTCTCCACGCAGTGCTCCGACTTTTCCGCCGATAATCTCGATCAGCTGTGACACTGTCATACGGCTTGGGATAGCGTGGGTCGAAAGAATCATGTCTGGTGTGATTCCCTGTTTTGTGAACGGCATGTTCTCTTCAGGTGCGATCATTCCTACGACACCCTTCTGTCCGTGTCTTGTAGCAAACTTGTCGCCTAATTCAGGGATTCTGTAGTTCCTGAGTTTCATCTTGATCAGTTTGTCGCCCTCGCCGGTCTCTGAAACCATGACGTGGTCGACCTTTCCTTCCTCTCCGTGTCTTACAGTTAGAGAGGTCTCTCTTCTGTCAGCAAGCCCCATCTTTACTTCATCGCTGGTGCTTCCTGATCCAAGGAACTTAGGTGGTGAGGTCTTTCCGACTAGAACATTATCGGATTCTACCTCTGTCTCAGGGTTGACGATTCCGTCCTGGTCAAGATGGGAGTAAGCGTCTTCGGATCTGTATCCCCTAACATCCTTGTTAGGTACCCCGATTTCGTCTTTCTGTCCTCCCCAGAATCTCTGGGCTTCCGTCTTGTATGTGCGCATGTACGTAGATCTTGCGATTCCTCTGTCAACAGAGGACTTGTTCATGATGACGGAGTCCTCGATGTTGTAGCCGTCGAAAGAAGCAAGGGCCACAACCATGTTCTGGCCGATCGGATGGTTCTCAAGCAGTGTGTCGTATGTCTGTGTCTCTGTGATTGGTTGCTGAGGGTAGGAAAGAACGTTTGCGTTGGTGTCGAATCTCTGGTGGAACTCTCTGGTATGCATTCCGATTCCCTGGCCGCTCATCTTAGCTCCGAAGTTGACACGGTCTCCTCTGTTGTGCTGTGGGAATACAACTAGAGATGCGGAGATTCCATGGGTGATCGCGGGATCGATCTCCATGTGTGTATGTTCTTCGGTAACTTCGTCTTCATCCATCGCGACGTAGGTGTTTTCCTCTTCCTCTGCATCGATGTACTCGATAACTCCTTCCTCTTCGAGATCTTGAAGAGTGATTTCCCCGTTCTTCAGTTTTTCTTCCTGCTCTTCGCCCATCTGAGGCTCTCCGTCTTCGACAATTATGACAGGTCTCTGAACTCGTCCTGCATCTGAGTTAATTCTTACCTCGTCCTTGTCTTCTGCGTAGTAGACCGATACCTGTTTGTCGATCTCTCCGCTTCTTCTCTTCTCGATGAGAGATTCCTTGATGTCATCAGGTTCATCTATCTCATCGATGATCTCTCCATCCAAGAATACTTTAGTCAAGCTTGTTCACCTCTTCGTTGTTTCTGAAATTTTCGTTCGTTTCTAGTTTCTTGTTCATAGTATTTTTTCTCATTTTTCTGATCACCTACATCGTGTCCAGCCCGATGTCCGCGAGCTGGGCCTTCAGCGAGTTCTTCTCCATGTCGTTGAGTCCGGTTGAAACGTTTGCGGACATAGCCAGGTGTGTTCGGAGTCCGATGTTCATACCTTCCGGCGTCTTGATCGGTCCGATTCTTCCCCACTGTGTTGGGTGAAGGTCTCTGGCCTCGAAGTGCTGTCTCTCCGAGCTGAGTGGGGAGACAACGTTTCTTAGGTGTGCTAGTGTCTTGATCCTGTTTCCTCTGTCAAGTCTCTGGCAGATACCTGTTCTTCCGCCCACCCAGTTTCCTGTAGCCATAGCTCCCATAATCTGTTTTGTAAGGGTGTCGGAAACGATTGTCGACTGAAGTGATGGTAGACGTCCTCTCTTAGCTGATTTTCTGAAGTTGTATTTCATTCTTGCCAGAAGACCCCATTTTCCTAGGAAGACAGACCTGAACTGCATTTCAAGTAGCTCTCCTGCCAAGTTGAGCCTCTTGTTAGCGTAGTGGTCCATGTCGTCCTCCGTGATGTCTCCTTTGCCTAGCGCAATAGTGTTCCTGATAAGTGTTGCAAGGAACTCTGCTTTCTCTTCTCTTACATCCGGTTCCTGTCCTAGGTGTGGTAGAAGGTATTCGTCAAGGATTGAATCGACTCTTTCCTCGATGTCGTTAGTGATTCCGGCCTGGTTAGCTACGTATTCGTAAGCTTCTTCCTTGTTGGAGGCACCTGTCTCGTACATGTTGAGGTAGACCTCGGAAGCATACTCTTCTCCAATAGCTTCAACGATTTCCTTGTCGGTCTCTAGGCCGAGCGCTCTGAGAAGTGATACTGCAGGGGTTTTCTTTACGTTCGCGAATGAAATGTTTACTACGTCGCCGTCTCTTCTTAGAACGTGTCTCTGTACGTAGCCTTGGTTCTCCGAGTTAATTCTACATGTCTGCTCTCCGTCATCGTCCTGGTAGATTGGCTTGTTGTTAACCATTTCTTCCATACAGATCAACGTCTTTTCAGATCCGTTGATGATGAAGTATGCTCCAGGGTCTTCAGGATCTTCCCCGTGTTCTCTTTTTTCTTGTTCGTCCCAGTCGCTTGACCAGCAAAGGTCTGAGCCGACCATGACAGGGATCTCTCCGATTGTTACTTCTTCGGATTCCTGCTGGACTCCTTCGAAGATCGGTGTCATCTTAACTTTAATTTCGGAAGAGTATGTAAGATCTCGCATACGGGCTTCCTTAGGTGTAATCTTTCTTACTGAGCCGTCAGCTTCGTTGATCTTAGGTCTTTCAATATTTACGTCGACGATCTTGATAACAAGTTCTTCGCCGTCCGGAAGCTCCGGTTTGATCTCGCCGACTTCGTTAAGAATTGCGGTAACGCGTTCTTCGACGAAACGGTTGTATGATTCTACTTGGTGTTTGACGATGTTGCGATTGATCAGCTGGTCTAGGAATTCTCTCTGCATTATGTCACCTACGGCTCGACTACGACTCTGTAGTAGACTGATTCTCCTGCGGTTGGGCTTTCACGTACAATTTCGATGACGTCGTCTACTTCGACGTCCATCTGCTTCAAGGCAGCGTCTGTCCTTTCTATATTAGGTAGATCGCTCCTGTCTGCGTCGTACTTTTCGAGAACCTCTTCAACTTCGTCCTCCTCGAGTTTTCTATGTTGTGGAACTGCCTCGTGTTCTGATACATCCATTGCCATTTTTGAAAGCCTCGCGCGAGATACTGTATTTTGAGAAGCTACATTCTAGAATGACCGAAGTAAACTTTAAATAGGTGGGAGGGTATAGCCGAAAGGTATTAAAGGAGGTACTTCAGGAGTCGAATTCAAGCCGGCTCGCCTGCCTCATGCTTGAAACGTCTTCGCCAATTATGACATGATCCAGTAGCTTTACGTCGAGTTTTTGCCCTAGTTCAATCATCTTTCGAGTAGTCTCGACATCTTTCTCGGTAGGTCTTGAATATCCTGAAGGGTGGTTGTGAGCCATTATTACTGCCGCAGCGTTTGATCTTACGGCCTCCCTAAATATTTCGCGGAAGCTGAAGTTCACGCTGTCGACACGGCCCTCAAAAGTATGTTTTCCAAGTACTTTGTTGCCGGATGAGAGAAGAAATAGCCTAAGCTCCTCTGTTTCAAGGTATTTCATGTCCTGAACAAGGTTCTTGAGGTCTGAAAAGCAATCGATTGTTTCTTGTTTCTCATTTTGCATCCTGCGTGAGAGTTCACCTACCGCAAGAACTTGTGATGCCTTTACATCGGAAATACCCCGGAACTGTTTGAGTTCCTCGAGTTTCCTGTCTGCAAGGCTTGAAACGGTGTAGGACCCGAGTATTTCGGAAGACAGCTCTTCGACGTTCTTTCCCTCGGTACCTGTTCTAAGTATGAGTGAGAGAAGTTCTGCCTCCGTTAATGAGCCTACTCCGTGGTCCTGCAGTTTCTGTCGTGGCTGTTCGGATCGGGGCAGGTCCTTGATCCTGTAGTCCATGGGTTGAGAAGATGCGAAACCTTAGCTTAAAACCAGCTCTTCACACTATAATAGGTTAGGAGAAACATTCATCGACATAACTTTTCTTCTACGAAATGATTTCGGAACTGAGGGAACAGAATAAAACGATTAGTGAAACTCCAAAATTAACATGAAAGAACTTCTCAGAAAACCAGGATTCGAAGAAGCAAAGAAAGCACTGGAGGAATACCTGATCAGAGACGTCACCGTTCAAGTCAACGGACTCTGTTCGGTCAACTACCAAGGAAGAGCTGCCTCAAAACTTGACAGAGGTGAAAGACTGGTCATAAAGAAACAGGACTCTGCCTTACTTGTACATGGTCCGGAAAACTACCAGCCGAAAAACTGGCAGCCTGAAGTTGATTCCTATTCTGTTGAAGTAGACAAGGAAAACGATGAACTGCTTCTAGAGGCCAGAAGGAAGAACCCGGACGAACTCGTCGAGATAAGGTTTGAAGAGATTGAAGCAGTAATTGTAACACAGCTAGTCGACAAATCCGACCTCAAGATTAGAGGTCATGAAGTTGATATACATGAATCGATAGAAGAAGAGCCGGAAATAGTAGAAGAAGGTCTGAAAGTAGTTGAAAGGGAGAAGGAGACTCCAGCAGGATTTATCGATGTCTTCGCAAGAGACAAAGAGGAGAACTATACAGTTATAGAAGTTAAAAGGAATCCGGACTACAATACTGTCCTCCAGCTCCAAAGATATGTTGAGGAGATAGAGGACGAGTTTTCTGGAGAGATAAGAGGGATCCTAGTAGCTCCAAAGATGACTGAAAAGGTTCTAGATTACTTGGAGGAGAGAGGTCTTGAATTTGTCGAAGTCGATATGGAGGATGTTATTGCTTCTTATGAGGGTGTCGATAATTCTCAGAGAGGGCTAAGTGACTTTGATTCAGGGTACGAAACCTAAGATTTGCTTAGTTATTATATTTGGCTGGTCAAAAATTCGGTTTATGTCCTCTGATGAAATAAGGGAAGTTGTGCAGGAAGAGATTGAGAAAAGGCTTAATGAAGAGAAAGATAAATTACGTAAAGAAATTAAGCAAGAAGGTCTATCTAAAAATGAGAAGGGGGACTCGGAGTCGGTTTCTAGACGAGGATTCCTGAAGAAAATTGGTTTGGGGGCTTTAGGGGCCGGTGCGCTGGGAATAACGTCGGCTAGTTCTCTTCGTTTAACAGGGCAGACAATTACCCAAGATGGCACGAATATATGGGAAGGAGGGCTTTTCAACACGGCAAATTCGGTCCAAGCGGAGTCGCCCGGGGAGGTTACATCCAGCAGATCAGTTGACACTCAGTACACTAATGATACAGGTGGCCCTCTAGTCGTTTATGTTAATGCTGATGACAACGGTTACGACGAAGGTGCTGTCCATATCAAGGTGGACGGAAAGCTTGTAGTTCAGACGTCTGGAGGCTCTGCCGATACAGAATTCGTTTGCGGGAGCTGTATAGTCCCTGAGGGTTCTACTTACACTGTTACTGCGCCTGGAGGTGCGAATGAGGGCTCTCTCCACACATGGTTCGAACAGAGCCTAAGCCTTGGTTAAAATCTAAAAATCCTTATGGATCCAGTAACGTTCTATCTTATTGCTGTTTAGCCAGTGAATTTTGTCTGCGGCGTCTATCTCGATAAAACCATCATCGTGGAACTCACAGTTATGCTTGTGTAGCTCGTGTTCTTCGCCAGAATCGGTTAGAACCATTAACTCGCCGTTTTCGTGAAGTGCGTGTTCAAGTCGGTCCTTCATATGAAAGAAATCACAAGGTTCGAATAAAAGTCTTCGACCGAAAACCGGTTTTCATGTGTGGTATAGCGGGAGCAGAAAACCTTGAAACAGTAGAAAAAATAGTTGAACAGCTAAAGCACAGGGGCAGCTCGGTCAAAACGGTTTCGAATACCTTCTCGCTAGGTCACGTACTTCACTCGGTAGTCGGAGATGTAGAACAGCCTTTAGAGGATCAAGGAGTTTTAATCGCGAACTGCGAAATATACACCTGGAAAGAAATTGCTGACGAACACGGGTTTAACGTTGAAAACGATGCAGAGCTGCTCCACAAACTTCTCGAAAATGAAGGTTTGAAAGCTCTGGAAGAGATTGACGGGATATACGCATTCGCATACAGAGAAGATAATGAAATAATTTTAGCACGTGACTTGCTTGGAGTAAACCCTGTCTGGTACTCCGAAGATCCTTTTGTGTTTGCTTCAGAAAAACAGGTCCTAGAAAAACAAGGTTTAGAGCCTAAAGAACTTCATCCAAGGCAGATACTGAAATACGATATTGAGGAGAACAAGGTAAGTTTTGAGCGACGTGAATTTTTCGAGATAGATGTAAAGGAAGAAAAAGAGGTAGAAGAAGCGGCCGAAGAGATTAAGGAGAAGTTCCTAGAAGCTGTAGAGAAGAGAGTGCCTGAAGGCGAACTAGGCCTGCTTTTCTCAGGAGGCGTCGATTCTACGTTAATCGCAGCTGCCTTACAAGAAATAGGAAAAGACTTTACTGCGTATACATCAGGAATACAGCACGGAAACGTTAACGCTCCGAGAGACATGGAGTGGGCGGAAGAAATAGCTGAAGAGATGGATATAGGGCTTGAAAGCTATGAAGCCGATTTGGAAGGAGTAGAGAAAGAGTTACCAAAGATTGCTGACTGGATTTCATCTACTTCTGTAGTAAAGAACGGTGTTGCACTTCCTTTCCACTTTGCATTAAACGGAAACGAGAAGGTTGTTATGTCCGGTCTTGGTTCCGAACAGCTCTACGCAGGTTACCACAGACAACAAGGCTACCTCAATAAAGAATGTCTATCAGGACTAAGAAGGATCTTTGAGGGTGATCTCTACAGGGATAACGTAATCAGTTTCAGGAACGGCTACGAACTAAGGCTTCCGTTTCTCGACCACGAACTAATTGAACACGCATTAACAATACCGGAAGACTACAAAGTGAGAGAAGATTACAGGAAGTATGTTCTGCGTAAAGCTGCTGAAAAATTGGGTGTACCGGAAAAGGTTGCTTGGCGGAAGAAGACGGCAGCCCAGTACGGCTCAAACTTCGATAAAGCAATCTCAAGACTCGCAAAGAATAACGGCTTCGACCACAAACAGAAATACCTGAACTCTTTCCGT
>JBEQBQ010000010.1:0-34256 GCA_041639695.1 Candidatus Nanohaloarchaea archaeon | reverse complement strand
TCATCTGCTTGTACTCGCCTTCATCCTTCTGCTGTTCTGTTGCTGGGTAAAGAGTGAGCTCGACATCTTCAACCTTCTCCAGGTTTGGTTCATCGTCGTGAGGATGGATGAAGTGTTCTAGCTCGGCTTGTGTAAACTCTCTTACCCTGATAATTGATTTTCTGGGTGAGATCTCGTTCCTGTATGCTTTACCGATCTGGGTTATTCCGAACGGAAGCTGGTTCCTTGCATACTCTTTGAACCTTGGGAACTCCGCGAAGATACCCTGTGCGGTCTCCGGTCTCAAGTAGCCTGGGTTCGAGTCGCCTGGCCCGATATTGGTCTCAAACATCAGGTTGAAGTCGTTGACATCTATACCTGCTAGTTCGTGTCCGCAGGATCCACAGACAAGGTCTTCGTCCTCGATGATTTGCTCGACTTTCTCGGTCGGGAAGGATTCAGCCTCCTCTATGTTCGTGTTGTCTTCAACCAAGTGGTCTGCTCTTATCGAGCTTTGACATTCCGGACACTCGATGATCATATCGTCAAAGGTTTCAAGATGTCCTGAAGCCTCGAAAACCGGTTCCGGCATAATCGTAGGAGCCTCTATCTCCCTATGTCCTTCTTTAGTGTTGAAGCGGTCTCTCCAAAGGTTTTCGATATTTCTCTTCAGTTCTGCGCCTTCTGGTCCGAAGGTGTAGAAGCCTGCGACACCGCCATAGCTTTCGGCGGTCTGTGAGAAGAATCCTCTTCTCTTTGCGACTTCGACAAGTTTCTCGCTAGTACTCATTTCAGATACCTCATGGAGAAACAGTTGAGACCGATCTTTTTGAAGCTTTTAAGTTGTGTATAGAAAACTCTAGATGGTTCCAGAGTTCTAAGCCGTTCCCTCGATTTGAGGGATTCCAAAACATCCACCTTTCATTCGTGGCACCTAATGAATAATAGTGGGTGAAGGCTTTTATACGGCCCGGGAAGCTTCAAAAACAAGCTGAACCAACCTTTCAGCATGAACACGCTCGAAGACGCCGAACTCGAAGGAAAAAAAGTAATTCTCAGAACAGATCTCAACCTTCCCGTCGAAAACGGCGAGCCACAGGAAACAGTAAGATTCAAACGCTATCTTAATACTATAGAGAAGCTTTCCGAGAGAGGAGCAAAAACTTTGGTTCTGGCACATCAAGGAAGGCCGGGAAGAAACGACTTCCTATCCTTAGAGAAACACTCAGAACACTTAGAAGAAAACCTTGGTCAAGAAGTAGAATTTTTAGAATCATTCTTCGGAGACCAGCTATCGAAAACTTTGGGTTCGATGGAGTCGGGCGATGTTGCTTTACTTGAGAACGTCCGGTTTCTTTCAGAAGAGTTAAGGAACGCAACACCTGGAGATCACTCGAATGATATCTTCGTTCAGAGGATCGCGGAAGAAGCCGATATCTTTGTTGATGATGGGTTCTCCGCAGCCCACCGGTCTCACGGCTCGATCGTAGGTTTCACGCCTCTGCTTGATTCTTACTCCGGGCCAGTGATGGAGAAAGAGCTTGAAAGCGGCAGAAAAGTGAGGGATGAACTTGACGATCCTGTCCTGGTTCTGGGGGGTGAAAAACCTTCGGATATAATTGGGATGCTCGAAGAAATGATAGAGAAGGTCGACAAAGTACTTCTCGGAGGGATCCCTGGAGAGCTTGCCTTAATCGTTCAAGAACATGATCTCGGAGAGAAAGGCGAATGGATAGAGCAGAAAGGCTTCGATTCGAAACGCGGAGAGCTCGAAGAACTTCTGAATAAGTACGAGGAGAAGATAGAGCTTCCTGAAGATTTGGCTACAGAGGACGGAAACTTCGAAACAGGCGAAGTCCCTGAAGATAGCATGACCTGGGATATCGGGGAGAAAACCACGGAAAAATATGTTTCTATAATTAGAAACGCTGATTCGGTATTGATGAAAGGACCTATGGGCGCATTCGAACAGCATGAGGAAGGAACGAAAAAGGTTGTAGATGCAATCGGTGGAAATAACGGGTTTACAGTACTGGGGGGAGGACATACTTCGTCGCTTGTGCAGCGCTTCGGCCATGAGCTCGATGATTTCTCCCATGTCTCGATTGCTGGAGGTGCTTTCGTCCGGTTAATGTCTGGTGAAAAATTGGCGGCGGTTGAGGCACTTGAAAAGTATTCATAACCGTTAACCCTCAATCATTTGGTATGATAGTAGAGAAACTAGGAGAAGGCGAACCCAAACATGCTGTAGTTGGATCTATTCACGGAGATGAACCGTGCGGTAAGAAAGCTATAGAGAAATTTCTTGAATCCGGTATGGAGGTAGAGAAACCTGTAAAGTTCATAATAGCGAATGAAGAAGCATTAGAAGAGAATAAACGTTTTCTCGATACTGATCTTAACCGTTCTTTTCCGGGAACCCCTGAAACGGACAGTCATGAGGAAAGATTGGCCGCAAAGATCCTAAATGAAGTTGAGGGCATGAAGGTCCTGGATCTTCACACAACGAGATCCCATCCTGAACCATTCGCAACACTATCACATCTAAATGAAGAGACTAAAGAGATGTGTAGGAAAGCGGGGGTTGAGAACGCTGTCTACTTCTCGGAGAGCAACGGAACTTTGAATGGCGAGGTAACAGGCATAGTTGTAGAGACCGGTTTACAAGGTTCAGATCAGGCGGTGGAAAACGCTTTCAACGTTCTTTTGAACTACTTAGCTGCCGAAGATGTTTTAGACCGAGAATTTGAGCTTTCGAATCCAGACTACTTCAAATATTATGAGACTGTTGACGGAGACTGGGAGTTCAAAGCCAAGAATTTTGAGATGATCGAAAAAGGACAGGTCTTCGCTGAGAAGGAAGAAGAAAAGCTTGAAGCGGAAGAAGATTTCTACCCGGTACTGATGTCGACTAACGGCTATGAAGGAATGCTTGGTTTCAAGGCGGAGAAGATGAACATTTAAGGAACTTCCGTCGAATCAATAATTATGTCTCTGAAAGGTGGATGTTTTTGGAAGCCGGAAGTTAGATGATTCTCCCAGAGACAACTATAGATTCCACGATTTTTTAGATTCAAAGTACTTCAATATCGCTTCAGTTCTTGAGATATCATGGCTGAAAAGTTTTATCCGAATTTCTATCTATTTCTGAATCTTTCTAGTTTTACTAGCGTTTATTCTATCATAAAAACGTTGATCGGCCGATATAAGCTATTTAAACTTTTTCTACAAATTGCTGGTTAACGTGATTCATGATGGAAGCACAGACTAGAGCTCGAAAGGGTGGATGTTTTTGGCAAAACCTACGTAACCGAAATCGAAGATGAAGGCTTTCCTTCAACGAACACTAGAGCGTACGCCGTTCTAACAGAGGGTTTCCCCGAGGTTTCAGACGGTAGAACAGCGCAAGTTCTCTCATTCGAAGATCCGACAGAACCCGAATACAATACTTCTTTCCTTGACGACTTGACGGAGAGCGAGACCTACAACGTGCTTGAAGCCTCAGAAGCCGCAGTAGAAGAGGAGTTCGATTTTGATGAAGAACTAGAGTACGTGGAGGGATACGATGACCTATAGGTTTCCTGACGAAACAGGACCGTCACTTCCGGGAATTCACTTCAGAGATGAAGACTATGCGGTCTGTCGAGAGAAAGATGGAGAACACTATTACTCGAGCTTTCGATCCGAGGACGCGCTTAGAAGTTTCATGCAAACATTCGAGGACGATATAGTTGGAGTGAGATCAAATACGGGTTACGGTGAAATTGAAAGAGCTCTCAGCTCGTACTTTGAGAATGAAGCTGCCGTGACACCTCAAGAAAGCAGCGATTACAGGGCCACAGTTTTCGGAGAAATGGAGTTTATGACGCTTCGCGGTGAAGAAACACAAGGCTTCGATGAGTTATATGAAAATGCCCGAACAAAAACCGTCCAAGAGGCTACATAAAATGGCAGATATCGATCCATGGGGCGACGTCGAGCTCGGAAACTACAACGAGAAGATGGAGAAGTTCGGAATAGAACCAATTGAAGAGATAGAAGACAGACTTCCCGACCACAGATTCATCAGAAGGGGAATTGTCTTCGGTCACAGAGACCTGGATAAACTTTTGGATGCTAGAGATGAGGACGAGGACTTCGCGATGATCACGGGTATAATGCCTTCCGGGGTCTTCCACTTCGGCCACAAATGTGTTGTAGACCAGATCAAGATGTATCAGGAGATGGGTGCGGAAGTTACTATCGCCGCAGCCGATATAGAAGCATACAATACTCGGGATATGAGTCTCGAGGAAGCAAGAGAGCTTGTGATCGAGGAATACCTGAAGAACTACGTTGCGCTAGGAATAGACTTAGAGAATGTTGATTTTTACTTCCAGTCACAGGCGGGTAACGATCACTTAGCAAGAGCGGCTATGTTCGGTCGTTATCTGACTCAGAACGAGATGGAGGCAACTTATGGCAACGCGGACCCGGCCAAAATGTCTTCGGCACAAGTTCAGTACGCAGATATCCTAAGACCGCAGTTCCCGGAAAACGGAGGTTCTAAACCTACCGTGGTTCCTGTAGGGATCGACCAGGATCCTCACATAAGATTGACTCGAGAAGTCGCCCGAAAGTACCGTGATCAGGAAATGGTTAAGCCCGCATCGACTTACAACAAGTTCATGCGCGGTTTGCAGGGCGGAAAGATGTCAAGCAGCAAGCCCAAGAGCTACATCGCTTTAACCGATTCGGTAGAGGAAGCCAAGGAAAAAATCGATCAGGCGAAGACCGGAGGAAAAGACAGTCTAGAGGAACACCGCGAGAAAGGTGCAGACGTAGAAGAAGACATGGTCTTCGAACTTTTAGCATTCCACCTGATTAAGGACGATGAAGAGCTTGAGAGAATCCGTAAGGAATACTCAGCAGGAGAGATGCTTTCCGGAGAGTTGAAACAGATCGCGAAGCGGAAGATCGAAGAATTTCTTACTGAACACCAGAGAAAGAGGGAGGAGGCATCAGAGGAAGTCGAGCAGTACATCGAGGAGAACTTCGACTTCTAATCCCTCACTTCTTATTTAAAATTGGCCGTTGATCGTTTCTAAGGTGCATAAATCTTGGAATCGATGTACGCTTTTGAGGACTATCTTGATCCAGAGACAGAACACTCTCTTCCGGTAGGTTCGGATGTAGATATCCATATTAACCCTCAGAACATTTACGGTGAGGCTGACTACTCCCTTGAATCAGAGAACGTTGAACTACAGGTAATGACAGAATTTAACAGGGGGATTGTCTACGTTCAAGATAATGGTTTAACGCAGGAAGACGAGCTAGTTCTAGATTACGCCGAAACCATTCTATCAGGAGGTAGAGGAGAATCGGTCAATCTGTGGGCTGAACGAGTTACGGATGAATCCGGTTGGGAGCAGTCTTCAAAGTCCGATTTTGCTATGGCTGATTGAAAACCGGTTTAAACCAATCTCTTTCATTCTACTTCTATGCTGCCGGAGCTAATCTACCGTGAAGAGCAGACTGAAAACTTCCCACTACTGTTTGCGCTTGGAGCGACGGCATCGATCGCAGGTTTTATCGCGGCAGAACTTCTGTTTCCGACACAATCAGATATTCTAACGGTGATATTCGCCGCAGTACCTTTAGTTTACCCTCTGACACGGCTTTTCTTGGAAGATGAGAAAGAAGGTGCGCCGCATATGGATGAAATAATGGTGTACGGAGCAATTTTCGCGGGCGAGGTCGCGGCATTTACAGCACTAGGTTTCTACATGCCTGAAACTTTTGCAATTCAGAATGAGATAATCGGTGTTACAGGATACGCAACCAACTCCGTATCTTTCATGGGTGTTTTAGCTAACAACATGATAGTTTACACATCTATACTGGCGGTTGCAGCAATAATCGGCAGCGCAGGATCATTCATTTTAACATGGAATGCTTCAGTCCTGGGGGTCTTCTTCGGCTACCTCCTAAATCAGGCACAGTCAACAACAGCGCTACTCGGATGTTCACCTACTCCCTCACCGCTCTGTTACATTCCGCATGCCTCCTTTGAAATGTCAGGGTTTATTGTCGCAGGTATAGCAGGATCTCTTATCTCGGGAGCGCTTTACAGGGAACACTTCGATCTAGAAACTTGGAAGGACTACCTCAAACTTGTTCTGCTAGGAGCCTTACTCGTGTTGATAGGTGCCGTGGTTGAGACAGCCTGAAGTAAATATTAAAGCTTTCATCGAAAATCCGAGGATGTGAAACTCTCCAAGCAGGCCAAGAAAGTCCTAGAAGAACTGAAATCCGATCATTCGAAGACAATAAGCCAGTTCGAGGAAGAGGGCTTCGACCAGTCCATGGTCAACCGTGCAGTACTCGAACTTGAAGATGAAGGAATAGTTGAAGTCGATGAAGAGGAAGAGCTAGAGAGAAGTCTGACTGAGGAAGGAGAGAACGTTGTAGAAAACGGTTCGCCTGAACATCTCTTGATCGAAAGACTTGAGGACGGACCGAAAGAAATGTCAGAACTTCAGGATCTGGAGATAGATATTGCACTTGGAAAAGCCAGAGAAAAGAACTGGATAAAAATCAAACAGGGAGAAGCCGAACTAACACAAGAAGGAAGAGATGCCCTAGGTACAGATGGTCTGAAAGAAAGACTGAAAGCAGAAGACTTCAACAAGAGCGACGAGGAAAGAGGGCTTGTAGAAGTAAAAACAAGTAAGATCAGGAACGTAAAGCTTACAGAAGAAGGGAAAGAAGTTGATCTAAATGATATTGAGGAAGATTTCAACGTAGAAGCTAAGGCAGAAACACCTAGAACCGGCAAAAAACATTTTTACCGTGAAGTAATCGATTACGCTAAACAGAAATGGATCGAAATGGGTTTCAAGGAGATGGAAGGCGGCTATGTAGTACCTGGCTTCACATGCTTCGATGCACTGTATATTGCCCAGGACCACCCGGCCAGAGACCTCCAGGACACGTTCTTCGTTGAGAACCCTGAGAAATCCGATTTATCCGAGTACGGGGACAAAGTTGATTATATTAAACAAGCTCATGAGAATGGCTGGAAGACCGGTTCAAAGGGCTGGGGCTACGACTGGTCCCGAGAAGATTCAGAACAGAACGTCCTCAGAACACATACTACGGCAGCCTCTGCCAGAAAACTTAATGAACTAGAAGAAGATGATCTTCCGGCAAAATACTTCGTTATCGGAAGAGCTTTCAGAAACGAAACAGTAGACAGAACACACTTGGCAGACTTTGACCAGGCCGAAGGAATTGTCGTTGGGAAAGACCTCAACTTCGCCCACCTCAAAGGCTACCTTTCTACTTTCTTCGAGAAGATGGGGTACGACGAGTTCCGCTTAATCCCGACATACTATCCTTACACGGAGATGAGTGTTGAGATACAGGTATGGGACGACGTTGAGGAGGAATGGCTAGGTATGGGAGGAGCAGGTCTGTTCCGTCCTGAAGTCGTCGAACCGATGATAGGTGTAGAAGCAACCGTGTTGGCATGGGGGCTTGGAATTGGAAGAATCGGCATGATGGCTGCGGAACTCGACGACCTGAGAGATCTTTACAGCAACGACACAGAACTAATCGAAGAAACACCTGTATGGAGGCCTAGATAAAAATGGCAAGTATTGAGATAGACAGAAGAGAGTTCATCGAACTAATGGGAGAAGAGATTGACAACGAAAAGCTGATAGAAGAAGGCTCATTCATGGGGGTTCACTGGCATTCAATCGACGGAAACGTCTGCGATGTTGAAACATACCCTAACAGACCGGACTGCCTATCAGTCGAAGGACTGGCAAGAGCTTACAGAGGTTTCTTCGAAGTCGAGACAGGAAGAAAAAACTATACTGCTGAAGAACCACAGATCGAAGTTGATGTCGACTCCTCGGTATCGGATGTAAGGCCATTTATCGGCGGAGCAGTAATCAGAGATGTTGAACTTTCGAAAAAGAAGATTAACGGCTTGATCCAGTTACAGGAAAAGATGCACGAAACCATGGGCAGAAGAAGGGACAAGCTCGCCATAGGTTTACATGATCTTTCAGAACTAGAACCACCTTTCACTTACAAAGCTGTAGAACCTGAAACCATTTCCTTCAAACCTCTTGAGAAACAGAAACAGATGCAGCTAGGAGAAATACTTGAAGAACATAAGAAAGGTCAGGAGTTTGCATGGATTCTTGAAGACGAGGAGAAGTATCCGGTGATCGTGGATTCCGAGGATCAGGTGCTTTCATTCCCTCCTATCATCAACAACCAGTTGACAGAGGTGGATGCAGGTACAACAGACATCTTTATCGATGTTACAGGGAAGCATAGAGAGACTGTCCAGAAAGCGTTGAATATTTTAGCTACAGCTTTGCAGGAAAGAGGAGGAACCATCGAGAAAATTCAGGTCGATGAGATGGAGATGCCTAACCTTGAACCTGAAGAAATAGAGCTTGACGTGGAATACTTACGATCAGTTTCAGGCCTCGATCTTGACAAGGATGAAGTAGTTGAACGGCTGGAAATGATGAAGTACGGAGCACGTAAGAACGATGACGGGATCATGGTCGAAGTTCCATGTTACAGAACTGATGTTATGCATCAGTATGATCTGATCGAGGACGTAGTGATCGCGCACGGATACGACAACATCGAGCCGGAGACTCCCGAAGTCGATCAAGAAGGCGGTCTGAAACAGATCACAGAACTATCCGATCTCATCAGAGATATAATGACTGATTCCGGCGCACTTGAAGCTTACACCCATGCACTTTCCAGCGAGGAGAAGCTGTTCCACAAGATGGAGAGAAACGTTGAGGGTAATGTCAAACTGGAGAACGCTCTTACCGAAGAATACTCTACTTTGAGAAGTTGGCTTCTTCCATCCATGCTTGAAGTGCTGAAAGAAAACAAGCACAGAGCTTACCCACAAGAATTTTTCGAGACAGCTGATGTGGTAAAGCAGGATAAATCTGCTACTGGTGCTTCAAATGGCAAAAAGCTTGCATACATAGTTTCGGACTCCGATGTAGACTATACGGATGTAAAGCAAAAGCTTCAAGTCCTTGAAAGAGATCTGGGAATCGAATTTGAGGTTAAAGAGGACGAGAAACCATTCATGAAAACAAATCGTTCCGCCGATCTGTTCCTGAACGGGGAGAAAGTCGGTTTCATCGGCGAAATCAACTCAGAAGTGGCGGAGAACTGGGAGCTAGAAAAGGAAGTTGCAGCATTTGAGCTTAACCTCGAACAAATCAAGGAGCTGAAATAGCAGGGAATCCTTCCCACTCCTAACTTTTCTTTACTTCTCTTTCTGTCGGAATAATAACCCATGCAACGAGATAAGCCAGTACAGGAGAACCTATTCCAAAAAATATAGCTGCTAGAGCTACGAGACGCACTATAGAGGGATCAAAGTGGTAGACCTCAGCTATGCCTCCACAAACTCCTCCAAGAATTCTATCGTTTTCAGATCTGTAGAGTCTATTATTGTTGGACATGAAGAATTAAAGGAAAAGAGATATGTAAAAAGTTATCTGGCGTGTTCGTCCTGCGAGTGGTCGTACTCGTGGAGCTCGCTTTCTTCAAACCAGATGCTGATTTCTTCCTCTGCCTCTCCCGGCTCGGAAGCGTGGACAAGGTTCTTGTAGTGTCTTCCGGCATCGTCCGCGTAATCCATCGACATGTGTCCGTAACGACCTCTGATGGTTGCAGGGTGTGCTTCGGAAGCATCTGTGTCTCCGACAATTTTTCTTAGATTCTCTGCTGCGTGAACGCCTTCAAGAACTAATGCAACGACAGGACCTGACTTCATGAAGTTAGCTAGATCGTCGTAGAAAGGCTTGTCAACGTGCTCAGCATAGTGCTGTTCGAGAAGCTGGTCTGTGGCCTGAACCATCTTCATTCCCATGATCTTGAATCCTGCGTCCTCGAAACGGGATGTGATCTCTCCGACAAGACCTCTCTTAACTGCGTCAGGTTTTAGTGCGACAAAAGTTCTTTCAACATACTCTGCGTCAGACATAGTTTGAATACCTCTTATAATCTGAATTCCGGGAGGAAGATTTTTAACTTGTGCAAACGGAACTTTCCGGATTAAAATATTTTTAGTAATAATAAATGGATATGTCGGAGTCCGATCTTATCGAAGAAACGTTTCATCACCTAGGAACGCACGGATACAGGTTTGATGTGCTTGCTAGACTAGAAGAGATGAGTGTAAATGAAATTAAGGATGAATTAGACACTTCTAGAACAACTGTAAATTCAAATATTAGTAAGCTTGAAGATTCAGAACTCGTAGAAGACGAAGAATATACAGGTTTCGGTCAGTTAGTTATGGATGAAGTAGACCGGTATGAGCGAGAGATAGATGATTTGAGAGAGGAAATGACAGACGAGGCGATTTCGACAATCGAACAAGTCATCGATGAAAGGGATATAGCTCAGGTTCATCTAGACTGGAGAGACTCAGATATGGGGGAGGACGTTGAGATGGTTAGAGACGTTTTCAATAAAGCGGTTGAACCTGTTAGAGAGAAGTACGGCAGATTCCGTGGAGAAGTAAGCAGTGGCGTTAGAAGTACAAAGACAGTGGTTAACGGATTAGGTGTAAAGGCTGAAAGAGCTCAGAAAGAGATGGATGATCAACTCAAACAGGTCTACGGAACTATCCTAGAAGAGATGGATTATGGGCCTGTGAGCAGGTTCGCTTTCCCGGCATCAGGCGAATCAACCACGCCCTACGGCGAAGGCCGTAGTCCGCGTTCGGTGACCGTTATGGGGCTTGATCGGGGAGAGGTAAACACACTTTTTAGCGTAGAAGGGACAGATAATCTGTTCTATGTATCAGAAGCCCTAAGCAAGCTGGAGACAGAGGATAGAAGACAGATTCTCTACAACTCAGAGGGCAGAACTAAATCCGATATAGCAGAAGAAATTGGTGCTGAGAAAGAAACCGTCAATAATAACATAAGGCAACTTGAGCTGGCCGGATTGGTTGTGAATGAGGATGGATCTTATTCAAGGACCGAGTATGGTGAGGCAACAGCTCAGTTTGCCGATACGGTTGAAGCTTTGGCTACAGCTTATGAAGAGCAGAGATCTTTGAGCTGATCTATTCCGTGGCATTCAGAGGCCTGTAAAAGGTCTGATCGCAAGGCATCAGCTGGACGTTCTCGTTCTCCATCCATTCTGTGGCTGTTTTATTGTCGTAAGACGCTTCATCCGTCCACGCCATTCCCTCAGTATTCTGGTCGCAGATGCTGTAAGCCTGGTACATTAGTTCGGCCTCAACCCTTCTGTAGTAGTCTTCCGTGCCTGGTTCTGCCTCTGTATAGTTATCGTAGTTGTAGGTTGTGTGATCTCTTTTCTGGAAGCCGATACAGACACCGACATCAATACCTTTGCACTCTGTAGTGACTTCTGTGTATCCTACTCTTACAGGATCTTCCGGCGTCACAACGTTTTTTCCGGCGAAAACCAGTGAAATCAATAGAATTGTTGCTCCGAGAAATATAAGATTCTTCTTCAAGTCTTCGCCAAGTTCCATATTCAAACAGTTTAGAACCAGCTTCTTAAATTCCACTCCTGGTCCGAGACAGTTTTTTGAATATGGTATGAGAACCGTTTCTTATCGATGAAGCTAGGGACGATCGAAGGAAACGTCGATACATCTTCCTTCAAATTTAGAGCTACGGAAGAAGTGAAGAAGTTCGACTTTATCTCAGTCAAAAATAATGATAAATGGATTCTGGGGCAGGTCGAACAAGTAACAAAAAAGCCTGATGGAGAGACTATGGCAAACGCCAACATAATCGGATATAGGGACAAAGGGCTGACAAAGGCACCTAGAAGGGTTATAGAGCCGGGCTCGATCGTCTACTCTGCTGACCAGGAGCTTATCTCTGACACTTTAGGACTGAAGGATTCAGGTCTTCAGGTCGGTAACCTTGAAACGAACCCGGATATCGACATTTTTGTCAACAAAGACGACTTCTACAAACACTTCGGCGTCCTAGCGCAGACCGGAGCAGGAAAGAGCTATCTTACGGGCGTATTATGTGAGGAGATGCTCGACCAAGACCTACCGATCATGGTAATCGATCCTCACGGCGAATTCTCGTCACTTAAACTTCCTAACCCGGAGAAAGAGGAAGGTGAATCTCGAGGCTATGAAGTTACAGAGTACTCGCCCAACACCGATATCAACCAGGAGGCGCTACCCCTAAGCTTTTCATCGGTTAACATGGAGAAAAAAGAATTGCTGAATGTTATTCCTGATAATTTAACCAATTCGCAGATGGGGGTGCTTTACAACGCATTAAAACGGTTGAGGGATAAGGAAGACGATTACACACTAACCGGTCTGATGGATGCTGTCTCTCAGGAAGACTCTACAGCTAAGTGGAATCTTTTGAACTCGATGGAACAGCTCGACGAGTCCGGACTGTTTACAGAGGACCCGGTCGATCTTGAAGAGCTATTAACTCCTGGAGAGGCCACGGTCATCAACCTGAAAGCCGTGGAGCCTGAGACCGCGGAGATGACGATGTTCATGCTTGCAAAGAGGATGTTCGAGTTGAGGAAGAAGAATTTGATCCCACCTTTCATCATGGTTATAGAAGAAGCACACAACTTTGCGCCGGAGAAAGGTTTTGGAAAGGCATTATCAAACGACATACTGAGAAAGATTGCTTCGGAGGGAAGAAAGTTCGGTTTAGGTCTCGGTGTTATCTCCCAGAGGCCGGCAAGAATCGACAAGAACGTCCTATCCCAGTGCAACACCCAGTTCATCTTAAGAGTTACTAACCCGAACGACCTGAAAGCTATATCCAAATCGTTCGAAGGAATTACTTCAGAAGTCGAATCTATGATCAAATCTCTTCCGCCAGGAGTTTGTTTCATACTTGGAAACGACTACCCGGTTATGACCGATGTTCGTACAAGGAAATCGAAGCACGGCGGAACCACCCAGACCTCGGAGACGTACGAGGAGAAAGAGAAGATCAAAATGTTCAAGCCCAAAAGGTCTAAGGAAGAGGTCGAAACTGAAAAAGGCCACAAGTTCGACGTCGCGTACTACCCGCTCTACATGGTTGAAGACGGCGAGAAAAAACTGTTGATCGATGCGGTAAATGGTGAGGTCAAGGCCGAGGAGAAGAAGATTTCGGAGGAAGAGGAAGAAATTGTTTCGATGATCCGGGACGGTATGGACAAGCAGGAGATAGTAGAGGAAAGAGAAGATTCGATCTCTAAAGTTGCTTCAGTTATCGACAAACTGAGAGCTAAAGGGAAAGTCAAGGATAAAGAGCTGGTGGTTGAAGACAGCTACTTTGACCAGGAGCTCGTTGAGGAACGGGTGGATGCCGAAAAACTTATCGAGAAACAGAAGGATGAAGAATCGTTAGGCTATCCTGATCCAAAACTTGTGTACTATCCTTACTACTCGAAGGGCGATGAGGTCTACGACCCGATACTCAGGAAGGAAATCTGATGGAGTAGAGGTTTAAAAGAGTTCATCTCCTGTTTCACAGTATAGAAGGGTCCATGGTCTAGTTGGTTATCCGGGGTTTCAGCTCTGCTGGCTTTGGACTAAGACGTCGCCCTTACAAGGCGAAGATCCCCAGTTCGAATCTGGGTGGACCCAAGTTTCTTTATTCTGCGGAGTTCAAGTTGTTAAGTGGGATTGCTTATTTAGTATTTGGGTATAATTTGGTCAAGTGTACTTGACTAAAAGGTCAATATAGTTGTTACCAAAAAGTACTTAAAATCCAAGAGTTAGTCAATAAACATAGTTAGAACCGATGTCCGAACTAAAACAGGTAATAGTGGTAAACGAACAGCTCGGCTTATCTAAAGGTAAAACTGCCGCACAGGCCGCACATGCTTCTCTAGGCGCCTACAAGAAAGCGGATACTCAGAAGAGACAAGAATGGGAAAACAAGGGCGCTAAAAAAGTGATACTAGCTAGTGGAAGCCAAAAATTGCAGGATTTGCTATCCGATGCTAAATATAATAAACTGCCGGCATACCTAGTAAAAGATGCCGGGCACACTGAAGTTGAGCCAGGTAGCAAGACTGCTTTAGCTATCGGTCCTGCGGAATCGGACAAAATTGATAGTTTAACTGGAGAACTGAGGTTGATAGAATGATGGACGACGTGATGAATCTAGAACATTACACAGAAACAACAGGAATTAAAGGAGAGATAAAGGAACAGGTAAACGACTTTATAGTAACAGAGATGGCGTCCCACGATACAGGGGAGGGCGATCATCTAATCGTTAAGCTAAGAAAGCAAAACATGACGACTATGGATGCTATAGATAAACTTTCCAACATGCTCCATATTTCTAAAGACAGAATTGGTTATGCAGGTAACAAAGACAAGAGAGCAGTCACAGAACAGTACATTTCTATCCAAGGCGTTGACGAGATGGATGTCAACCAAGTCTTCACTGACGAGTTCGATCTGGAGGTTGTCGGTAAAGGGGACTATATAGGGCTAGGAAATCTTTCAGCCAACCGGTTCGAGATCACGATCAGACAGCTCATGTTCCCTATTGAAGACCTCAGAAACCGTTCTCTCAAGACAGTTGAGGGGCTTGACGGCAAGTTCCCTAACTACTTCGGAAGACAGCGATTCGGTTCAGCAAGGCCTATAACCCACCAGGTAGGAAGGCACATCCTCAAAGGCAACTTTGAAGAGGCAGTATGGACCTATATAGCGAAGCCTTACGATGAAGAATACAAGTCCATTAGGAAGATCAGGGACGAGCTGTGGGAGACACGAGATCCTGAAGACGCAGCCGAAAAGTTCCCTGAACAGTACAGATACGAAAAAGCACTTCTATACCATATTACAAAGAACGAAGGAGACTACAAAGGCGCAATCAAGAGATTGCCAGAAGGCCTCCAGCAACTATTTGTCCACGCATATCAATCTTGGGTATTCAACAGGGTTCTCTCAAGGCTTCTAGAAGAAGACTGGTTCGATCCCGAGTACGAAATTCCTCTGGTAGGATACAAAACCGACTTGAAGGACAACAAACCTGAAAATATGATTGAAGAAGTTCTGGAAGAAGAGGGGGTCAAGCAGGAAGACTTTAGGCTCCAAGACTTCCCTGAACTAAGGTCTGAAGGTACTTACAGGAGAGCATTCGCAGACTTCAGGAACTTCGAGGTTCTGGAGATCGAAGACGATGACCTCAACATGAACAAGAACAAAATGACTGTCAAGTTCGACCTACCTAAAGGAAGCTACGCCACAGTCTTCCTCAGGGAAATAATGAAGAACAACTAAAGGTTTAAGGCGGTTAGAACCGTAGAAGTCCTTATGGAACTTGAAAAACTTGACTCCCGTCTCCTAATCATTCTAATTGTCTTCACTCTAATCTCAGGTTTCTTCGCATTCAACGGGTTTCTGGAATGGGATGAAGGATCGTTTTTGTTAAACGCTGAACATTTCTCGGGACAGGAAGGAAACTTCGAAGAGAGCCGACCCGCCGCGATATCACTCATCATATCCGGCATATGGAACATGACAGGTGAATCAGTCCTAGCTGCCAGACTGGCAGTAATGGTGTTTGGGATCGCTTCTATACTAGTATTCTACAGGATAGCTGAAAGAGAGTTTGAAGATCCGATACTGCCGACAGCTTTCTTCGGTCTTGCACCTTTAATGCTTCACTGGTCCGCAAGAGTCTACACTGATGTTCCTGCCTTACTTTTTATACTCGGATCGCTCTACATGTACAAGAAAAAGAATTTCCTATATGCAGGAATACTGATGTCAGTGGCAGCGACATTCCGATACCTGTTCTTCATGTTCGCATTCGGAATGGCTTTCGCATTCCTACTAAACAACAAGAAAAAAATCCTGAACTATATAGGTGGAGGTCTAATCGGCGCACTACCTTTCATGGCCTACAGCTTCCTTGAATATGGGAGCCCGTTCTCAAAAGTTGTAATGTACGTTACTAGAGTTACAAAATGGTCCAGCTCAGGGCTCTTCGCTGCCACAGGGGCTAGTATTCTCTCTATGATCTCGATGCTCTCAACATTATTGCCTGCGGCGGCCTATGGCTGGAAAAAATCTCCTTCTGTCGAGAAATTCATGCTGGTGTCTTATACATTATTCATGCTACTTTTCTCAGGAAACTCGTTCCAGCGTTACTGGCTTGCCTCACTACCATTTGTTCTGTTGATGGCTTACAGAGGTCTGGACAGAAAAATGTTTATCGTAGCATCCTCCGTAATGATTTTGACCTCCGGGTTGGCGGTAACTTCGAACTACACCACGCACAATAAGTGTGCCCAGCCACTCCATCAGACACTCGATCATACTAAAGATTTGAAGGGCGATATAGTTTCCCATAATTGGGCGGTAGCAGGCTTTGAACTTGATAGAACCGTTCATTCCCCATGGAAGTCTCTACAAAAGTTGCATGAGGAGGAGAATGCATCATTCGCTGTTTTAAGATCTGAAAGAGACTATGAGATTGTTGAAAGTTACGGAAACAGCTGTATAACCTATAGTATCTATAATCTTTCTACTCCTTCCAGTTAAACCGTTTCTCTCCGATGAAGTTGAGTATGGAAGATAGGAAGAGAGCTGCAACATTTGAGATAAGGTAGTAAACACCCATCTCGGTTAAACTGTAGAGACTTAAGAAGTAAAGGCCGATCCCCGCTGATCGAACAATATTGGAGCGGCATATTCCTTCTATGACATTTCTTAAGCCTTTTTTCGTTGTATCAAAGGTGAAATGGTTGTTAATAAAGAACATGAAAACTATGCCGATCTCAATAGCCATAGCAGAACTTATAAGGTAGTGAATATTGAAAAATTCGGTGAATGTGAAAAGTACAGCTGAGTTGAGCACTCCTGCAATCGCTCCAACCGATGCAAAACGTAAGTATTTCGCTAGGCGTGGATACTCCTCTTCCTTCAATCTTACTAGTCCCTTAATCATCTCAATACTTGTTGGTCCAAGGCTTACCTCTGAGCTTCCTGAAGGTTTCCACTCTACAGGTATCTCTCTGACATCCATGCCGGATTTTCTCATCCTGTAGATAAGTTCGGTATCCCAGAACCATTCGTCAGAGCTAATTGAGCTTTTTATCTCATTATAAGAGCTTTTTCTGAGTGCTTTGAAACCGCACTGCCGATCTTTAACCGAACCGCCCAGTAATGTTGAAGCAATTCGATTGTAAGTCTTGCTAGCTACGGACCTAACTCTTTTTCTCTCACAGCTACTTTCCTCCATATAACGACTGCCGATAACTAGATCCGCCCCGTTCTCAAGTTCTTCACATGCTTTTTCTATAGCAGAAATGCTTGTCGAAAGATCAGCATCCATGAAACCCACGAATTCTGCTGAGGCTTCCTCAAAACCTGTTTCGATGGCCTTGCCTTTACCTAACTTAGATTCTCTATGTATATGTGTTATATTATCTCTCTCGGATTCAAGTCTTGAAGCTATCTCCGGCGTGCTATCAGTGCACCCATCTTCAACTACAATTACTTCTTTTACACTGTCAACTTTTAGGATTTTATCGCAGGAGTTCTCCAGCTTGTTTTCCTCATTATAAGCCGGGATTACTATTGAAACTTCCATTCGATGTATGACTCTCTTTTGTTCTCTCTTCAAAAAAGCCCCGGCATCTCAGTTCGATTCTAGATCCGGTTTGGAATAATTTATTTTAAGAAGATGATTCGACCTCATTTAAACAGTGGTGGTAGAGATGCAGTTAATCGATATTTTATACATAGCAATTTTTGCAGTTATGATATTCTCGGTCTCTCTATGGCTACTGGTCTACTTCCTTAACAGGAAAGACGTCTATGTCGATCCTGTACCGTCCAGATTCCCTTCAGTAACGTTTCTCGTACCTGCGTATAACGAGGAAAAATACGTAGAAGAATGCATAGAATCGCTTCTAAACCAGGAATATCCTGGAGATCTTGAAATCGTGGCGATCAACGATGGATCTACCGATTCGACCCTTGAGAAAATGAAGAAGTTCGAGGACAGGATAGAGATAGTAGATAAGGAGAACTCCGGGAAAGCTAACTCGATGAACCAGGTTCTAGAGAAAGTAGAAACAGAGCTGGTTGGATGCATGGATGCTGATTCTGTGGCAGAACAGGGAATGGTGAACGCCATGGTAGGCTACTTCGAGGAAGAGGGAGTGAAAGGAGTGACTCCGGCTATGAAGGTTAAAGATCCCAAGACCTGGCCGGAGAAAGTTATGTGGGCCGAGTTCATCTACAACGTCTTCCTCAGGAAACTGTTCGGTATATTCGACTCCCAGTGGGTGATGCCAGGACCCGGCAGCATATACGACGCTGAATACTTGAAAGAGATCGGCGGATGGGATGAAGAAACGTTAACAGAGGACATGGAAGTTGCGTTCAGGATGTACAAGAACGGCGCTAAGATAAAGAACTCGACTAATGCCTATGTCGATACACCATCTCCTCCGACTTTGAGAGGGCTCTTTAGACAAAGAACTCGTTGGTACAGAGGCTACATAAACAACATAATTGAGTACGATGAGCTTTGGTTCAACCCTAGATACGGGAATCTTGGCGTGATTATACTGCCTTTCAATCTCTTGTTCATTACTGTGACGGTCTTCCTCCTCTCACACTTGACCTATAAGATAATAACCGGTATAATCCAGATGTTCCATACATACATGCTTGTGGGGACAATACCTCTAGGGGGTTTATCGCTCTCTGTCCAGTCGCTTTCGATGTTCCACCTCTTCTATCTGGTTCTGGGTGGTGCAGGACTTGTGATGCTTTACTACAGTCTCAGGACATCGGAAGAGGACTTAAGCCTGTGGGAGAGAAAAGTACATTACATACTATTCCTGACGATTTATGGATTGCTTTATGCAGCATTCTGGATATCAGCAGCTGTAGAGGAGCTTAGAGGCGGTGAAAAACTATGGTAGATCGAAAAGTCGACTGGAAATACTTGATACTTGCAATAATATCGACAGCGCTTGTATTTACCGTGATATTCGCTGCCGGTCTGACACTTCAAGAATACAAGACAGCAGAATTAAGGGAAAGTATCAAACAAATCGAGGTAGACCAAAGATCCCAATCTTTAAGCCTTCAGCTTGCTGAAGAGGTAGAGTCAAGTGAATGTAGAGCCATGAAGAACTGGATTGACACTTCCATGCCTGAAATCGAGGATCTCAGGAAGAAAGTTGCAGCACACGAGAGATCAAGCAAGTTCAAAACCTCTGAGTACAAGACCTTGAAGAAGCGGTACATGAATCTCTTGATTCAGAACATGATCGAAGTAAGAACTTTAGAGAAGAGCTGTGATTCAGAGATGGTTGATGTAATCTATCTTTACACGAAAAAAGACTGCGGGGCATGTGAGGATCAAGGAACAGTACTTACATACCTGAGAGATGAATACGATGAGAGGCTTGCAGTTTATCCTCTTGATACAGACCTGGACATGAAACACATTAACTTCGTCGAGAACTTCCACAACGTAAGTTCTTATCCGGCTCTAATAATCGAAGGAAAGGTCTACAAAGGTTTCCGATCGAAACAAGAGCTTGAAGGAATAATTTCCCAACAAATTAACGTCACAGCTTCGTCTACGAATAGAACGACCGATGATATCCGCCAAATTCTGAACTCTACCAGAGAAAACTACACCTCAAATCGCCCAGGTGACGCTAATGGAACGGCGGAGTAAAATTCTGATCGCTGCAGGAATGATCGGAATCTTACTTGGTTTATCGCTTTCCGTTCTACTTGCTCCGGACTCCGACGTCTCTAAATGCCAGAAGATAGAGAACGGTATCAAGCAAAACCAGAGCTTCAACGGATCAATAGCATGCTATCCGCCAGGATCAATAGAAGTCAACTTATCTGAGAGAGTCGAAAATGCCACGGATCTTCAGTGCGTTTGCAGAAAGATTCAGGACGGCAACATCCAGATACTTCCTGTGGCGAAAAGTCGTTAGTGTGAGTAGTTCGAAACTATTCGGAGTTTGTTGCTTCGCCCTTCCTTCTCCTTCGTAACCACTTCTTTATCAACCAATTCTGATACAACGCCAGAAATTTTGGCCTTGGAGTAAGTTGATTCGTTTACCACATCTTTCTGAAGCATTTCTCCTCCATTCTCCCTCAGAAGCTCAACTACATCTATCTCATCGTCCGAAAGCTCTTCATAAACGGACTCTATACTCTCTCTGTTCAGTCTTCTGTAACCTAGGTAGCCAAATCCCGCAACTATCAAAGTGGCGAGTATCGATAGAGCCACGTTGAAAGGAAAGCTGTTGGAATCCTCGTACTTATCGTAAACTATCTGGAAGTTAAGGTTGTCTCCTAGCTGAGGTTTCTGGCTCCATTCTACGAAAATCCTGCGTCCGTTGCTGCCGGTTTGGTAGTTTTCCGGAGAAACTACGGGTATTGAGACCTCGTCCTCATCCAGAAGTCCGGTTCCGGATGGAAGAAGGACCCGCAAACTGTACTCTCTGGTAGGCCTGTAAATTGAATGGCTGTACCTCAAGACATTAGCGTTTTGTCTGGTTGAGACAAGGTTTTCAGAAGTAAAATTCATGTCAACAGTGAAATTATTTCTTAGGCTGGTTTCACAGCTTATCTCCGATCCAAACTGAAGGCTTTCTGTCGAACAATCGAGTTCTTCGCCATTAATTCTGGCGTTTACATTATTTATATCGTAGCTAGTAGTATAGCTTACGGAAGAAGAAGTAAGTTCTC
The DNA here is from genome assembly GCA_041639695.1 of Candidatus Nanohaloarchaea archaeon. Taxonomy (GTDB): domain Archaea; phylum Nanohalarchaeota; class Nanosalinia; order Nanosalinales; family Nanosalinaceae; genus PL-Br10-U2g16. Next base: position 13,507 of record JBEQBQ010000010.1, on the reverse strand, counting down.
TTATATCAAGGTTTACATCAACTTCTCCGGATTCAAGATCCACTTCTACATCTTCGGATTCAACGATTGTTGCTGAGGCTGAAGCTACCATCAAAATAAGTCCTATGATTAGAGATGCTTTCCTCATTCGTTGAACCTCGTTCTAATGGAAATCTAATTTTCGTCTCCGGCTTTAGAGATAAGCACTCCGCCTGCACCCATCTGAGCGTACTTGTGCATAGTCTTTGCAACGCTCTGAAGACTTTCTTGTGACTCTGCCAAGTCCATATTGTAGGAATCTGGTCCTTCAACCTGGACATAGGTAGGCCCGTAGTTTATTACCGTCTCAACTGCTTTAGGGAACGATTCAAACTCGGCTCTCATCTCTAAAACTTGAGAGTATCCTTCGTCAAGGCTCGGATGCGGATCTTCCATCTTTTCAGCATCGTCTCTATCGATTTCGACTATTTCGATATCATCTTCTGACTCCATCGCCTCAACGTGGTCATCCAGAGATTCCTCTACTGCAGCCTTCTCTGCAGCTACTGCCTCGAAAACCATCCAAAGCTTGATTCCCATAATACTAAAGACGGCTGGAAATTTTTAAACGACCACGGTGTCTTCCGTGCACAATTTAAACAGTCACAATAAATCCGGATTATGGAGTCCAAGAAATCAAAGCTTTCAAACATAGAGAGAAAGCTGGAGGACGTCCACGAAACCTATGGCATCGACCGTTTTGAACTCAGCAAAATACTTGTAATAGCATCTACCGCACTTCTAATAGTCTCAATTCACGGTGCTTTAAGCTTTAACTCGGCTTTAGACGATGTGAAGTCGTCAAATTCGAAAATTTCCGAGGCAACTGCAATAATTAATTCTAATGAGTTTCAATCAGATCTAGAGGCTTTATCACGTACAGGGACGCCCGTGGCTGAAAGAATTCTAACTGCGGCGAAAACGATACAGAATGCAGGTTCTTCATTCGAATCGCTTGAAAAAACAGAGTCTCGTTTAGAAGCTTACTATTCCTCCTATCAGTGGCTGGCATTAGTTGCTATAATGGGGGAGGTCGCAGGAATCTCGATCCGCTTCATCTAGATTTAATAAGATCGAGGCAAAAACCTGTTCTAAACAAATGGATCAGAGATTAAGCCTTCTGCTGTTGTTATTAATACTGATTTCTGGAACGGTCTCGGCTGACAGCTTCGGATCGACAGAAGGCACCTTGGCGAATGTTACGGAAATCGGCATCTACAACGTGACTTATCTTTCGGATACCCAAAAAGAGGTAGGGGGACAAAAGGTGGCAGAAGGACTCAATACCACCTTTAATCTGAACCAAAGTTATTCCTCTATTTACAGGTTTGACTTCCGTATAAAGAACGAAGGAGGACAGGCTTGGGAAATAAACGGGAGTGACAACTTAGTACACCAAGGCCTAGATAATTCATGGAACATAAAGAAAATATGGTACAATATCTCGCAGGACTACGATTCAGGAAGTTTCAATTCCGGGAAAGTTTCGTGGAATACTTCGAAAGGAGGAACACTTAACGCAGGAGAAGTTATGTATGCAAAGTATCTTGCTAACGTAACGGTTGAATCTTCTAAATTATACGATCAAAACTTTCAGGTGAATGATAGTTCTAACAGTTCCGGAAGCACGGATGAACACCGACTTAATGTGACAAAGCTGGGAGAGATCGGCATAACGTTTGAAGATCCGAAGAACGATGTATCGGTAACTCAGAACAAGACTTTCGACCTCAACGCAACAGTTTCATGTTCAAACGGCAAATGCGGCAGTATAAAAGTAACGCCCAGATATAATCAGACTCAACAACCTGATTCAATAATTCCCGATACGACTTCGAAACCTTTTTACTCGATAGATGCTTCTGAGAAGAGCTGTAGCCTTTCTTCCGGCGAATCATGTGGTTTAAGCTGGGATGTGAATGCTACAGGTGAGAGAGGAAGCTTCCATCTACTTGATGTCAACTCAAGTTCTTCCTATTCAAAAATAGGTCAAAAAGATTCAGATGATTCTCTGGTTGAGATCACCGGACTAGCTCTGATTAATTTGGGCTGGAGCAGTCTGGATTTCGGAACCTTGTCGCCAGGGACTGAGGATAACTCGGCGCTCAACAATTCTGAAGGATACGATATTTCGGTACCTCAACGCAGCAATACTGTAGACAGGCTGTGGACGAAGGCAGATCCACTTAAATCTAACAGCAAACCGGATCAGTACTCTATAGGTGCGGACAACCTAAGCTATAGCTTCACTAACGATGCATCGACAGCAAACCAAGTTTCAAAGAATTATACTTTGATCGAACAGCAGCTAAAACCTGGTTCATTTATTACATCCTACTTCTGGCTTGACATACCTCAAGGGATCATACAGGATGATTATACAGGTAAAATCTACTTCAAGGGGAACTTAACAGGTTGAAAAATTGATTCCGCGAAAAACGATTATAACGGTTCTAATTCTTGGAATGATGTCCTTAACCGGGGCTAGTCTTGGAATAGTAGATTCTTCCTCAAGTTTAACAGTTGAAAGTTTAGATTCAGAGATAAACCTTCGACTTATCAATACAGGGAACGAACCTTTACAGGTAGTTATAGAGGAAAGAAACACTTCCGAGTTCAGCCTAGAAGGCAAAAACATAACACTAGGTCCAAGTATTGTAGAAAGTCCTGGATCCAAGGAAGGCCTCTACTATATAGATGGAAGATATTTCGATATTAGAACCCTTAGTCTAGATCTGAATACAAACCGTTACAGGACTGACAATAGCTACCATCTACCTATAACAGTTCGTGGTCTTAAACAATCCGATTCTTCTACTTCTATATCTAATCGTGTTGTCACAGTGTTGGACAAGACCTATGACGTAAAAGTTGCATCGATCGTTCCCATGGACACCAAAATCTCGAATAACAAGGAAAAAGGTGAAGGAGTAAGGTATACCTATGACCAGGAAAACAGTCAGCAAGTTTCGAATCAGGAAAACAATATTTCGGACCTAAATAGCTCGGAAAGCTATAAAGACAAAGAGAATCAAAAAAGTCCTGAGGATACGGGGTCAAGTCTGACCTATATATTGATTTTAGGCATAATCGGCACCGGTATTTACATAATCAAGGCGATTTGAATGAAGAAAGCGATACTGATCTATGCAATCTTTCTCTCTATTGTCTTGATGAGCTTCGGAGCTTCTGCTGAAAAGTCAAGTGTGGGAGTCTCCACCAATTCAAGTTGTAGTATTGGTTTTACTGATGTAACATCTCCCGGAAACACCTCAACAGATCCCTCATACATGGGAATAGGAGAGAAAGGTTTCTTCTCCACAAGCATCTACAATAACGGTAATGCGAACATCTCGCTCAACGTGTCCTTGAGGGTAACCAGAGAAGATGATGTCTGGGAGTCTGGAGAACCAAAAGGAGAGCCGATAGATCTAGGTTTACAGACCATAAACAATAATACGAACGATACTGTTGAATACTCTGAAACCTACGAAATACCTCATTTTGTTGCTTCGGAGGACGAAAATATCTCCGAAGATGAAGATACAGAAGCTTACTACATGAGGCAGTTCACAGCCGTCTCGGAGTATGGAGGAGGAAACTATACAGGGAGATTGGACTTCAACTTTACATGTCAATACAAGGATGAACCTGATAAAGAAAAGAGTGAGGAGGGATTCGCCAATTTCGCCATACTGGACACTTTAGGAGAATCTGGAGGAACAAACACTGCCAATAACACCGGTGAACCGACGCCTGAAGACATCAACAATACTGGAGATACAAACGCAACCATAGGAAATAAGACAGGCAACTCGACTAGCGATGTCACACAGCCTCAGGATGCCAATCAGACAGGTGAAGAATCAAATACCACTGTAGAAGGAGACAACCCTAACCCGGGAGAAACACCGGTGCCGGAACCAGAACCCGAGCCAGTACCAGAACCAACTCCCGGGGACAACCCTAATCCTGGGCAGTCAAGGGCTCCAGTACTGAAGATCGATTTAGAACCCGTAAACAGAACTTATGATGCAACTCAGGGAAGTTTTGCTCCCGCCCAGCTCTACGTTCAAAATATTGGTAATGCGACAGCGAGCGATATAGAAATTACACCTGAAATAACGGATACGAGGCCGGACTGGCAGGTGAGAAACGCACAGGTAGCAAACCTTTCGGCAGGTGAAAACGTTACACGGGAGGTATTTGTTAGGCCGCCCGAGGACCAAGAACCAGGAAGATATATTGTGCCTGTAAGGGCAACCAATCCGCAAGCAGATCTAGACCTAGACTACTTCACAGTTGATGTGAAACAGGATAACTTTACTTCAAAGGTTTCGATACAGGAAGCCCCAAGCTCCGTCTCAATAAAGACAAACGAGTCACAGCCGCTTCCAATACTTATCCAGAACACTGGTAGAAAACCTCTGGAAAATATTACCGCACGTTTCCAGAACACAGAGGACTGTGGGGTGGTCGAAACAGGTAGTATAGACCGTTTGGAAATCAATGAATCCGGATCACTAGGTCTTTCGATAAAAGCCGGTAATTCTGCTGAGGTGTGTAACGCTACGATGATCGTGTCAAGTGCTGACGGCGCCTACTCTTTCAGTACAATTAACTTCAGTATAACTCCTGAAGAAGGATTGATCCCTCAGGAGGACAGGCCTCCAATCATCGCGATTATATGGACTATGCTTTTAGCAGGGTATGCGGTATTGAAGAAAAGGATGAATGCGGACTCGGTTCTAGCGAGAGCGCCTTTCGTCCTACTACTAATGGGAGAAGTGTTCATACTTCTCTACATGACACTGAGTTACTATGGTGTGTTCAGCGTATCATTCCTGCCCTTCTAACTCCACTATCCTCTTTACCCCGAGAAGGCTGACTATCAGAGTAGGAATAACAAGCAAAGCCGTGAAAACCATCGGACTGCCGATCCCTGAAGCTTCAACAAGGTTCTGTATATCTCCCTTCGAACCTATCGTAATGAGTATCGAAAGCGAGGAACCTACGGCTATAGCTGACAAATGTTCTCTGAACTTCTCGGGCAGAAGCATTATTGCGGAAAAACCGAGTGTTGTAAGATAGCCGGAAAGATAGAAAACAGATACACCGAATGCCTCAGGTGAACAAAAAGGAGTTACTGATGCGTAAAGTCCTTTGAACCAGGATAGACTAAAACTGGTTGAAAAACTACAGTTTTGTGCAATCAGTACTCCTAAGTGGGCTGCTTCATGGACTAGAGGCCCAATTATCAGAAAAGAGAATACTATAGAAAATGATATCGTAAGATGTCTGAAATAATTTTTTCTTCTTTCGGAACTTTCAAGATCTTCTAAATACTTTGGAGGGTTCATTTTCTAACCTGTGTTAACCACTTCTTCGGCACAGTCGATAACCTCGTCTATGTCGTCCTCTCTTATGTTTCCTGTATACTGATCTTTGTTCATTCTTTCGAAGAAGCTTTTCAGCTTATCCATGGCCTCAGAATCTGATTCAAGGTTTTCCGATAGCTCCATATATGTCATCTCCCTTTCAATTCCTTTAGAGTACTCGAGGTATCCTTTCATAATTTGGGCGGTCTTGATAGCCGCCTTTCTTTTATCTTCCTGTCTATAATCTTCGAGAAGTTCGGTTACGTCTTCAGCTTTAATCCGTTCTTCGGAGCCGCTGTCATCGCCGCCACGATTGAACACATTCCGAACTTTGGATTTAACGTCCCTAAGCTGCTCCATCGGATCGGGCCCTGAATCTTCTTCTGCGCCATCACTCTTGTCCTTTACAGCTCCCATCAGCATTTCCAGATCGTGTTCTGCCTCCTCCTTTAATTCCTCACTGTCCTGCTCCTCTTCTTCTTCCTCACTATCTTCTGAACTTTCTTCCTCTGAACTGTTTTCTTGTTCTGACATCTCCTCTTTGATTGTTTCGAGGTCCGAGGTCGAAGTATTACGAAGGTCTTCTTCGTCAAGCCCTTTCTTCATTAGTTCTTGGATTATCTCTTCTCTCTCCTGCTTTTCGTTTTCAAGCTCCTTCAAGTCTTCAAGGCTGATTTCCTCAAGTTCAACGCCCTCAGGTAGTTCCAAACCTTCGGCAATTTCTTTTTTCTTTTCCAGCTCCGAAACTTCATCTTCTTCTGAATTACTTTCCTCAGAATCCCGTTCTTCCTGGGTTTCAGGCTCGGCTTCATCTTCCCTTTCTTCCTCAGGTTCTTCATCTGCTTCGTCCTCTGACTCTTCCTCTTCGACATCAGTTGTTTCTTCGTCTTTCTCTTCGGATTTTGTTTCATCCTCCTTATCGTCTAGAGCTTCTTCCGATAGTTCCTCGGGGTCCAGATTTTCTAGATCGTTTTCAAACTTTTCTAGGTCGTCCTCCGCTTCTTCTAGTTTTTCTTCGCCCTTCCTTTTTTCGATCCGTCGTTCCAGAAGATTTATTGCAGTTTGACGGTTCTTGGCATCTTTTTCAATACTTAGAAGTGTTTCCAAGTTGTCTCTTGTTATCTTGTTCGAGTCAAGGAAATCCTCGAGTTCTTCCACTGTTGAGTTAGCGATCTCTAAAAGTTTGTCTGAGTTAAGGTCTGAGGCTTCTGCCGCTGTATGAAATCCTTCTATGTCTTCAATATTGTTTAAGTGTTGTTCGAGTTCTTCTATATCTTCTTCGGCACCGTTTAGTTCTTCTTTGACTTCTAGAGCGTTAATTTGTTTATTTATAAAATTTTTAGCGGTCTTCCTGTTTTTAAGGGCTTGTTCGGATCTTAATATTTTTTGAAGCTCTTCATGAGAAAAGTCTCTATCCTTTAATTCATCTTTAAGTTCGGGTACTGTTCCTTTGACGATATTAATGACTTCGTCTGGCTCAAGCCCTTCGCTGGTTTCCTCGGTCATGAATCATATTTAGGAGGTGTTAAATAAGGGTTTACGGTAGGATGCTGTACCGGGTGGTTCCCAGTATCCATTCTATTAGGAGTAGAGCTGCCGCAATCAGGATCAAGTAACGGGAGATAGGAGTTCTCTCATCCGTCTGTTCGAAACTCAGGAAAGCGTTTTCTAGAGCCGAACTGTTGGAAGCGGCTACGAACTTGCCGCCTGTCGAATTTGATATTCTTCTAAGCTTGGAAGCGTTTAGGTTAGGAAACTCCGCTCTGGAAGCATTCTGTCCGTCTACCGTTCCAAAGTTATCAGTAGAACGGTTTGACTCTCCGATACCTACCGTGTTAATCTCTACGTTGTGGCTCTTCGCAAAATCAACCGATTCGTTTACAGGGCTTCCAACATTATTACGTCCGTCTGTAATCAGTATAACTGTTCTAGACCTGTTTGTCTCTAGAAGCATCGAGCTAGAAGTGTAAAGCGCATCTCCTATAGCGGTACCGGCCGTAGAACCTATCTCGGCATTTTCAATAGCCATAGAAGCCTCCTGTTTGTCCGGAGTTAGACCTGATTCCTTGTTAACCTCTCCTGCAAAGCTTACTGCACCCACCTGTGTCTGGTTTGAAAGTTGTGAGATAAAGTTCTGTGAAATTGTTTTCGAAGCTCTAAACCGGGTAGGCTCTAAATCTGATTCAAGCATCGAACTTGAGGAGTCTAAAGCTATAATGTAATCCGAGTCGGACGCCATGGTCTCCTGGACAATAACAGGCTGGGAAAGACCGAGAATCAAAGCGCTTAAAGCAAGCATCCTTGTAACTAGAATGACGTTGCTTGATTTCAGGAAGTTCTTACCTGCCACTTTCTGCAGAGTTTTGTAGTTACCGAACTTCATAGCTCTCTGCCTTTTCTTTTTCTTAGCTCCAAAGTAGAACAAAAGCGCTAATGCATTCAAAACAAGTAATAGGGAAGCGTACTGGTCTGTGAATATTAACTGCATGCTACCATTCGCCCTCGTCGTTGTCGAAGAACTCCGCGAACCTCGAGGAGAACTTCTTTCTGGTATCGATTTTCAGGAAGCTTGAGCCGGCGCCTTCAACTTTCTCTTCTAATTCTTTCTCCTGTTTCTGCGCCTCTTGGTTGTAATCCTCTCTCACACTTCCGGTATCTACAACCATCTGTTTCATGCCGTCAGCTGACTCGAAACGGATATTGCCGGAGTCAGGTAGCTGGTAGTCTCTCAAATCCCTGACCATGATAGTCATCGTATGCCTGAATTTCATCGAGGCCAAGGTTACCTTCGACTTCCATTCGCCCTCGACTTCAAGAAGATCTGAAACCACGAAGATAGCTGTGTTCTCCTTAATCTGGCCGATAACATCGTTTATCGCGTTCTCAAGATTGAATGTTCCGCCGTAATTATCCTGCTTGGTAAGTTCGTCAAGAATTCTCTGGTATCTGTCGTGTCCGCCCTGAGGGGTCATGAAGATCTGTTGGCCGTCAGACCACATACCAAAACCGACGCTTATACCTGCCTCAATCGAGGCAAAGGCTAATGCAGCTGAAACCACAGCGGCGTACTCCGACTTAAGCTTTTCAGCGGTACCGAAAAGCATCGTGTCGGAGGCATCGAAGACAATAAAGATATCCATGTCAAGCTCCTCCTCGTACTGCTTGACGTACATGTCCTCTTTCCCTGCTGAGTTCTTCCAGTCAATTCTCGATGCGTCATCTGAAGGAAGATACTGTCGAAGACCTGAGAATTCTACGCCTGAAGGTTGGAAGTGGCGCTGGTACTTCAGCACGAATCTAAACAGTGAGGATACACGTTTGACTTCGGCGTCCAGCTCATCCCTGATTTCTTTCCTTGATATATAGTCCTCGACGTCGGGCATGAGATCACCGCACCGGAACCCTGTCGACAATATTCTGGATAACGTCCTCGACTTCAAGTCCCTGGGCTTCTCCCTCGTAGTTCAGGATGATCCTGTGGATGAAGACGTCCTTGATTACCGCCCTGATATCATCTGGTGTGACGTAATGTCGACCGTTGTAGAGGGCGTTCGCCCTGCCCGCTAAGGCAAGGTTGATCGAAGCCCTCGGAGTGCAACCCCAGTCGATGTACTCTGAGTACTCCATGCCGTAATCTCCCGGGTTTCTTGAGGCATCGACAAGGTCAACGATGTAAGCCTTGATCTCGTCCGAAACAGTAACTACCTGTGAAAAGTCCTGGATATCCAAAACATCCTGTTTGGTGACTACAGCATTAACATCGAAGTCCTCGTCATCCATGATGTTGGCGTTCATGTCGATAATCTTCTGCTCATTATGCTTCTTCGGATAGTCTAGGTAAATCTTGAAGAGGAAGCGGTCGATCTGAGCCTCAGGTAAAGGATATGTTCCGCCCTGCTCGACAGGGTTCTGCGTTGCCATGGTAAAGAAAGGCTCCGGCAAGTTAAACGTTTCATCGCCGATAGAAACCTTGTGCTCCTGCATAGCTTCAAGCATCGCACTCTGAACTTTTGGAGGCGCTCTGTTGATCTCGTCAGCAAGAATGAAGTTAGCAAAAATAGGGCCTTTCTCAACGTAGAAACCTTTATCCTCGTTGTACGCCTCGGTACCCACAATATCGGAAGGAAGCTTGTCCGGTGTGAACTGGATACGATGCATCTCAGTGTTTTCCACAACCCTTGCTAAAGTTTCAACAAGGAACGACTTTCCTAAACCGGGAACGCCTTCAAGCAGGATGTTCCCGTTCGCGACCATGCATAGAAGGATTTTGTGGATAACGTCTTCCTGCCCAATATAACCTTTCTGAACTTCTTTCTCCATCGTGTGGATTTTTTCCTGGAACTCGTCAGCCTTCTCGGCCATCTCTTCCTCCGAGAGCTCCATGTACTTGTTCGTCATAGAATAAGATTGAGAAAGACTGAATAAAAAACCGATTTTCTACATTAATTCTTCAACTTTAGTCGGAAGATAAAGAAGAAAAGGAAATGTGGTTTTTTTGATCAGACTGACTTACTCAGCTTAACTTGTGTCCTGAGATGTGTCAGCCGTAATTAGGACAGTCAACTTACCTTGTCCAACGTTACCCTGAGCAACACCCTGGGGAACTTCCACAGCAGTGTTGAGAGTGACTGCGTTACCTGGCTCAAGCATGCCGTCAGAGTTTCCTACTGAGCTCAGTAGGTAAGAAGTTCTGACTCCGTCAGTTGTCAGATCTGATGCATCTCCAGCCTGAGCGTTGTAACGAGTTCTGATAACGTGTGGGTTGGTGTCATCACAGTCCGTCAAGACGTCGTAAGTCCTGTTAACTTCACTGGCTCCTGTGCCAAGTGATAGGTTTACTCCGTTGATGGAGTTAGGACCTGAGCCTGTCAGACCGTAATCAGTAGTCGATGACGTAATGTTGTACTGGGTCCAGTCATCTCCTGCGTTGGAGAAGTCGACTGTACCAATCTGGTCATCGTCCTGAGGGGTGTTCGCAATCCTCATAACTGGTGTTCCTGCGTTGTCTGTATCACAACTACTGGATGAAGATCCGATTGCGAAGAAGTAGTTACTGTCTCCCATCCTCATTCTGCCGACCCAAACGTTTGTTGGATCAGTTGTACTTGAGGATCCTGCTAGCTTCCAATCTCCGTCTGTCTGAATGTAGGAAGGTACTTGTGCGTTGTTATCTTCGTTTGCGATAAATTCCCTTCTGTTGACGTAGTGGAAGTCCTGATCGTCTCCGCTCAACTTGCTTGAGTAGTTTGCAGGTTTGACTTGTAGGAAGTTACCTGCGTCGTACTGACCTGCTGATCCGGATCCGAAAGGAGAATCGCTAGGACTTGTCGCGTTTACCCATACTCTGTCAACGTACTCAGATCCGATGTTCTCTACTTCAACAGCTTTGAAATCTCTGTCTGAGGCGGTTGACTGGGTTCCTACACCTACGTCTGAGTAGGTTAGGCTTGCTGGCTTGACGTCAACTGCTACTTTGCTAGAAACTGAAACATCAACTGTTGATGACTCGTTTCCCTGTGCGGCTGCGGAGCCAGACATAGCGACTAGTGAAAGAACTGCTAGTGCTGTAAGCACTTTCTTGTTCATTTAATCACCTCTATTTTATTTTTGGGGGTTTTGAGTCCAGCCCTATAGGGTCTAGAATCGGGTTCACACTGATCAGCTAACCCTTCAGCTGGATGAAAAGAGAAATATCTAGGGGTACTGTATACTGGGAAGAGTTCTCTTCGATCTACTTTGCTTCTTGACATGTTTCAACCACTTTGAGTTTTTCTCCCCATGTTAAAACTCCCCTAGAGCTGAATTCCCGGGGCTTGTATAAAAAGGTTGGTGGGGATGACAAGGGTTGACGTCAAATTGTTAGAAACCAGATCAAACCTATTTAATTAGGTGATTCTTATTTTTGGACAGTGATGAGAAGAAAGCTTTCAGTAATCCTGTTATTGATTTTTATGGTCTCAACGGTAGCATCAGTTTCAGTTGGGGTGGCTCCCGGTTTCAAAGACTTAGGTGCTGTTGAACCCGGTCAAAGCCTTGACATTACATTCTATGTTGTTACCAGCGATGTGGATAACGTATTCGATCTTCAACCAAATCTAGGAAAGCCAATAACTTCAGATATTTTTTCGGGACAGTTTACTGAACCGGATGAAGTATCGGAGGAAGAATTTGAATCATGGGCAGATTTCCAGCAAGATTATAGTATAAACCCCAATACTACCAGAGAGTACAGTTACTCTGAAGGCAAAATTAATGCACAGGGTAAGATGACGTTCAGTCTCAATATCCCGAATGATGCTGAGCCGGGCTACCACGTTGGAACGGTTAATCTCAATCCGCAACTGGATAGAGCGACAGGTTCGGGTTACGGTACTTCAACACTCGGACTTACAGTACCTAGGTTTGTTTTCAGGGTAGACGGCAATGCTGAAAGAGAGGTGGAGCTTGCTGATCTTAGAGGGATTAGAATAGGAGAGAATGAAGTTCAGGTAATTGCACAGATGAGAAACACTGGTACTGTTACAACAGCGATCACGGATGGGAACGCCACAGTTGTTGAAAATGGACGAAGGGTTGGGGTCGTAAACTTTAATGAAGTCAAGTTGGAGCCGGGCGAGTTTGGAGAGATTACGGGTATCTGGAGAGGCAATATTGACGGAGGAAATTATGAATTAGAAGGAATGGCTAATTATAGAACCTCTGATGCATATATTGAGGGCGATATAAGTTTTACTGATATTATACAGGATAAGGTTGAGGTGGAAAATCCGGCAGAGACGGAAGAAGGTTCTGAATCTGGTCTGCCTGTTTGGATGTATGCTCTGGTCTTTGCAGCCTTAGCCTCCATTTTATACGCTTTTGAGCTTAGAGCAGTCTGGATATTTGGTATTGTAGGAATTCTTGGGGTTGCTTTGCTGTTTATCCAGTCAGTTGTATCCCTGCCAATAGCCGCAGTCCTTATAACAACTGTAGCCTCAATAATATATTACGGTGTATAATATAATGGATTTCAATATTGACCGGAAAAAAGTCGGCGTAGGATTTCTAATTATAACCTTTTTAGCTTCCGCGGCAGTCGCCATCACAGCAGAATCCCAAATAGAAACTCAGAACAAAAAAATGAACATGTCGATTAACGTAGTTGAATCCGGATCAGAAAACACAACGGTGGGAGTAAATGCTGACCCCAATCTTGACTTCGGTAGAACCCAACTAGGAACAAACATAACGAAATTTGTTAATCTCGATACTGGAGAAAAAACGGCTTACCTAAACGTAGAGGTTGCCGGCAACATTAGCGAGGGTCTTGAGTACAAAAAGAACATGAAACTTGAGGGCCAAGAACAGCTAAAGCTTCACTACAAATCTACGGAAACAGGTAACTACACAGGCCAGCTTGGACTGACAATAAAAGTACCGGAAGGCGACCTGGGAGAAGCTTGGCACAAAGTTAAGACCTCTATCGGTCTGTAATGATGAGGCGCAAAACTCTCTCAATACTTTCTATTATCTTCTTTATGTCCCGGGGTTACGCTCTTCCGATCTTAGGTGATGCGGTTAAGATTAGGTCGGTTCCAGGGTGGCAGGAGATATCAATTCCTTTCTACCCTTTAATCCTTTCTATAATTTTTGTTGGGGTTGTAATGCTTAACTATGATATAGACCCTATGATAGTTTCCTCTCTGGTTTTGACTTCTGCAGCTGTTTTAGTCACTCTCACTTTGAATCTTCCGATATTATTAATACCGGTCGAGATAATACTGGGTATAGCGGGTGCAAGGTATCTATGAAGAAGAAATTAGTCATGCTAATCGCAACGATACTACTTCTCTTAAGTGGTGCTACAGCACTAACCTTTGATGTAACCGTCGATACTAAAACCGGGGTTTCAACACACGATATTAAACTGAATGAATCTTTTCCTCCATCGGCCTCAACAACAGTAACAAATACAGGTTCTCTAGGTTGTAGTTACAGGGTGGCGGCTTACTACAGTTTCAAGAACCGTACGGAAGAATCATTCTCCAACAAAGAAGCTCTCTGGCCAGGATCAACAACTGATCTCGATCTCAGAATGATGCCTATTAACTACACAGGTCAAATTGATGGCA
>JBEQBQ010000009.1:8208-42711 GCA_041639695.1 Candidatus Nanohaloarchaea archaeon | reverse complement strand
GAAACAGAAGATATAATCAAATCGGAAACCTCTCTTAAACCGGATGTACATGTTAACACGGCAGATGATCCCGAGAACGGCGATGTATATATTACGGTTACCGGCACTTCGGCCGAGATGGGGGATGATGGATCAGTTGGACGAGGGAACAGGATTAACGGATTGATTACTCCCCACAGGTCTATGAGCTTGGAGGCAGCTTCCGGCAAAAACCCTGTGACCCATGTTGGAAAGATCTACAACTTTCTTGCCGAAGAGATAGCGAGGGAGATATACGAGACGCGGGGAGAGTTCGCTCAAGTGAAGATTCTTTCACAGATAGGGAAACCTATAGACGATCCGAAGGCAGTAGAAGTAGAAACATCAGCCAAAAATATCGATGAAATAGTCAAAAGCAAGGTGGATAACGTGGATGCGATAACCGAGAAAATCCTTGAACCAAGAAAAACTACTTTTTGAACCTAGCTGGAGAAAGATTTTTAGACAACTATGCGTTTAGGTATTCTATGAAGCCAGAATGGTTTGACGAGTTTGTTTTTACAGTCTCTTGCCTATTTATCGAAGGAGCTACAGCAATCGGCATATTCCAACTTTTCAAAGGAAGTAGTATTCTAGGAGCAGGTTTCATAGCTTCATCTGCACTCGTATCCGTAGCAGTGTTTTCAAGTTCTAGGAAAAAACTTAGAATAGAAAAATAGGAGAAGTTAGAGAAAGAGTCCGAGTATCCACTCGAGCAGCCCTTCTTTCTTTTCCTCGTTAGTGTCTTCCTGTTTCTCCCCGTAAATTACTTCTTCCATCGTCTGGTTTGAGTCCCCGTGGTAGATGTTGAGTTCGAAGTAGTTGCCGGACTCAACCTCAGCTTGATACTCTTTCATAACCATTTGCTGGGTGCATGTTTCGTTGCTAGACTCTAGGTAGATCCTTAGATCGATCTGCGAACCGTTCTTCTCCACGTCATGATTCAAGGTGTGGCAGGGGGTTGGTGACTTCAATATGCCATTAAATCTTACGCCCTGAGGGAACTCGGAGACCTCCAGCACCTTCTCATCGGTAATGTTCGATGTCTGGTTGACCGGAGTTACCGAGACAGAATACTCTGTTCTGTTAGCCCCTACCGAGGTCGTGGCTGATGCGGAGCTCCCGGAAGCAGATGTAATTCCCAACTGTCCCTCACCTGCATTATTCGAGGGACTTGTCCCGTCTTCTTTTACCACAGCACCGGCCGACACCAGTAATGCAAACGCTATCAAACTGATTAAGATGTGTTTTCTCATATCCTCAGATTCGACATGACAGGATTTAAAACGGCCTGTCTTCGTTCGAAAACGTTCAAACAAAATGTGGTTCGACTTTTATCGAACAACAATCTAACCTTCAAAAGCATCGCAGGTTTGAACCAGTTCCATGAAGTTGAAAGCTTTACTTGCTACCTTGCTCTTGAGTCTTTCACTACCGGCCGCATCAGCTCAAACCCTAGATTACAGCCACGACATGAAGCTTCACTCAGGAGAAGTACAGAAGCTGGATAACTATATAATTGGTTTTTCTGAAGACGGGCAGGAATATCTTGAAGTAAAGTATGAGAAGGATAGAACCACGCAGATTTTGAGACAAGTCGAAAGCGAAATGATTTACGGCTCAACACCCTTCAATATTTCGATCAAGGATCACGACCTGAGGCTTTTTGTCAGGAATATTCAAAGCGACTCAAAGGGACTTTACCTAAACACAACAGTTTATTCCGACCAAAACATTTTCTCCGGGTCTAAACTAGTAAGCGATGCTCCTGAAAAGATGATTGCATCCCGTGATGAAACTGTGGTCGTCCCGCTCGAACTCAAGAACACGGGCGCAACCAATCAAACCTTTGAGCTTTCAGCAAACTCGTCACTACCTGTCTCATTCAGCCACACAGACTTCAACATTACCGAGATCGATGTGGCAACCAGAACATCAAAAACTCTAGATGCACAGGTTGAAGTACCGGAAAGAGCCCGCAAAGGCTTACACAACATTACTTTTGTGGCAGAAGGCAAGACTCGCTCTACCGAGAACGTGACAATAGAAGTTAGAGGAGAGAAAAAGAATAGGAGACTAGAACTGGATCTTGATGAACGTTACAAGGTAGGCGAACCCGGAGAGACCATCACTGCAAGCTTAAGGGTTACAAGCCGTGGAGACGCCGAAGTCAACAACGTAAACGTTACAGCGGAAACCCCTGATTCCTGGAGCGGTAACGTTAGACCCTCAATAATTGACAATCTTAGAGCAAGGTACGGTAACGAACGGGTTAGAGTTTCAATAGAAGTGCCTCAGACCGTAGAGCCAGGCGACTACTTTGCAGAGGTGAACGCATTCTCGGATAAGACTTCGATTGATGAACCTAAGCAGATCAGGATACATATCAGAGGTAAAAGCGGTCTCGGGAAGATAGGGATCGGAATCATGGCGTTCAGCCTATTACTGATGGCCTTCGTGTACAGGAAGTTCCAGAGGAGGTGAATAAAATGTCTGCTGTAGAGTTGAAAGGCGTCGAAAAAAGTTATGGTAGCCACGAGGTCCTGAAGGGAGTAAGCTTCGAAGTAAGTGAAGGCGAAATCTTTGGCTTATTAGGACCGAACGGTGTCGGAAAGACAACGCTCTTCCAGACAGTCTTAGGACTACTGAAACAAGATGCAGGAGAAATTAGGATACAGGGAGAGAAACACGACCGCGGAAAGGAAATTAAGAAGAAAATCGGTTACTTGCCTTCAGACATAAGCTTCTATGAATCGATGACAGCTAGGCAGAACCTAGAGTTTTTTGCTGAACTTGCGAATACTAAACCAGAAATAGATGAGCTGCTTGAGCTGGTAGGTCTTTCAGAAGATGCGGAAAGAAAAGTTAAAGGTTTCTCTACAGGCATGAAGAAAAGGCTGGGTATAGCCCAGTCCCTGATAAAGGATCCAGAGATCATAATCTACGATGAACCTACTACCGGCCTTGATCCGGAGGGGAAAAGGAATTTTCGGAGACACGTAGAAAAAATCAACGAGGAGAAAGGAAAGACCGTGATTATCTCATCCCACATAACCACAGAGATCGAGCCTTTATGTGATCGTTTTGGTGTTCTTTTTGATGGAGAGATAGTTGCCTCAGGAACCAAAGCAGAGCTAAGCTCAGAGACCGGGAAAGGCATAAACCTCCATGTTGAGGCAGATAACTCCAAAAAACTCGAAGAGGTTCTTGAATCTACCGACTACAGTTATAGATCCAAGAGAAATGCGTACATACTTGAAATTGAGGAAGGTCAAAGGTCTGAGGTCTTCGATCTTCTGAATCAGAATGATATCTCGGTTACAAGATTTGATCTGGAAGAGGAAACCCTTGAAACCGCTTACCTGAAGCTTACAGGAGGTGCGTAAATGATGGGTTCTCTATGGGATATAGGCGCTAAACAGGTCAGGGACAGCTTCTCTTCCAGAAAGTTTTTACTGGTTCTAGGCCTATTCCTCGTATTCTCCCTAGGTTCGGTCTACATGGGAGTAAATGATTACCAGCAACAGATGGAAGACTTCCGTTCAGGTTCTGTGTACGGTCCTGCTCCGGAGAAACCTTCGCTTATCGATGTTTTTGCACCTATGATGAAGCTTAACATGCCTCTGGCTGCTGCACTTTTAGCTCTTTTACTGAGCTATGATGCAGTATCTAAGGAAAGAGAGGACGGCACTATAGAACTACTGTTATCCTACCCTATCTATAGGGATGAAGTTATTAACGGCAAGTTTATTGCCGGGCTTTTCACTTTGTCCTTTGCGTCTCTAATGGCTTTCACGATATCCGGAGGCCTTGCGATTTACATGACAGGGGTTTTACCTACGATAGAAGGTCTTTCACGCCTCAGTTTCATGTGGTTCGGTACAATTGTCTATGTGGGATTTTTCCTGGCTTTGGGAACACTTTTCTCCACAGTTTTCAGGTCTAGCTGGCGCTCTCTTCTAGCCTCAGCAGGTTTCCTTCTGGCCTTTCTGGCAACACCTTTCGTTGCAAACATAGCGGCACAGCACGTCTACACATTTGACGAATCCCGCTCGGGAGGTGGAGGTCCGGGAATCCCGGTGGAGAGAGATGTTGCAGTTTCCGGAACCTCTGTAAGTTCAGGTTCTGTCTCGATAGGAGACACGACTACTGATAGAGAGGAAAAACGCAAGGAAGTTGAGCAGAAAAGGGAGAACTTCAAGAAGATAGTTTCAAGGCTTTCGCCTTCAACCAGTTACAGTAATTATGTCGGGACGATGCTTGGTACAAGTTATAACGAGCAAGGTGTCGAGCCTACGATGCGCGAAAGCTTGATGTCCTCGATCGGATATCTAGTCTATCTGTTGAGTCAGACACTGCTGATGTTTACAGCATCTTATGCTGCTTTCATGAGACAAGATCTCTAGAAACCTTCCGGATACTTCCTTACTATTTTCTTAAGATCTTTTTCCGCTTCCTCCTTGTCACTATAACCATACTTCGGCAGATCTATCTCTCTTTCAACTTCTAAACTTTCAGATTTGACGGTCCAGTAACCCATCTCGTTTTTCACCAGCTCTAGGCTTGAACCTGTTGTATGCTTCCATTTGTCACCGTTTTTCGTCCACTTTCCTACTTTCCTGAGGTCTCTGCAGTATGATGAGTAGCGTCTTTCTCCTCTTGAACATACTAGAAGATCGTCTGTATCTTCTGCCTCGTAGACTTCGTATTCGCCGCCTCCGCTGCCTTTCACCAGTACTCTATCGTCTTCAACTTTCTCAATTTCGAGAGGTTGTTTCCTGTCGTTGTACAGGACTTTGTCGCCTTTTTCAAGTTCAAGGTTTTCTAGCTGCATGCATCGTTTTTTCTAGATCGGATTTTTTATCTATAGAACAGAATTAGGAGAGGAGCCGTTCGATGACTCCCTGCATCCCTTTGGCCTCTTTGACGTCTTCTAAGTCGTCTAGAGCATTTTCTTCTTCATCAAGATTTTCTTCTAACCTGTCTATTACTTCGTCTTGCATCTCCAGTTTCCGGGCAAGCATCAAAAGACGTTCATAGATAGTGATTTCAAGTCTTTCTACTTTCTTTGCCTCAAAGAGATAGGCTATATTGATCAGCTCTTCTTCGACGATGTCAGAGTTAAGGTGTTCGATCTCGTCTGTTAATCCCTTGAAAGCCGGAGTCTCGTGTTCTCCTGCGACTTCGCCAATTTCATCAAATATTTCCTCGATTCTCTGTCTCTGTCTAATGGTTTCCTCCAGGTGTGATTCAAGGTTCTGTCTAAGCCCATCGTCAGTTATCTCACCCGCCATCTGACCTATCTCGTCTTCCAGCTTCATTTCGACGTGGTAAATAGATTTGAGATCGTGCAAGAATAGTTCGCGTAAGGTACCCATTTCTGCTGTCATGCTGTATCACCGGGGTTAGTACAGCTTCAGACAGATAAAAATAGGACTCCGGTGGAAGACAACCCTTTGATTATGTTATTCGGCCTTGGCTAGGTTGGTTCTTCCCCACTCCATCATCTCATCGATTACCGGTTCCAGCGACTTTCCTGCCTCAGTCAAATGATACTCTACTCTTACAGGTTTCTCGTTGACTACTTCTCTGATAACGAGATTTTTTTCCTGTAGATCTTCCAGGCTTTCGGAGAGAACTTTGCTTGAAATACCGCCTATGTCTTCTTTCAAGGAGTTAAATCCATGTGGACCCTCTTCTATCAGTCTATGAACTATGACAGGGTGCCATTTTTTGCCTATTAGGCTTGCTGTTGCGGTGATCGGACACCAATCTCCGCCTTTGCATTCTACGTGCATCTTGGTCATGTGTCGAAATTGTTTGTCTAGGCTTTTATGGTTACCTATAGAAACTGGCTTACCAATAGAAACTAAGTCCACTGTCAGAAACTGTTCATTCCCGGAATATTTCCTAAATCTGCTTGAGCGTCCTCACTAATCTTTTCCGGAGTCCATCGAGGTTCAAAGGTAAGTTCAACCTCCACGGAATCGACATCAAGCTTCCTAACTTCTTTCTTAACCAGTTCATCAAAGACGCCGTGAAGAGGACAACCAGGAGTCGTTAAAGTCATCAAGATGAATACCTCGCCGTCATCAGCCTTCACCTCGTATATAAGACCTAGGTCAACTATGTTTATCTCCAAGTCGGGGTCGATTACCTCTTTCAACTGTTGCCTGACATCATCCTCTGAGACCATGTTTAACCAATTCTTAGTCAATCTTTATCAGCTTACAGCATCCAGACAGCAAGACCTAGGAAAACCAGTAAAAGAGATAGAGGAATCAGCCGAATCAAAATGTTTATCGAGAAAATAAGACTCATATAATCCTCTCTGAGAATCTTCATCTCATCCGCTTCATTCGAGGTAATACCTGCAGAAGCCGCCATAACACTTTCTTCTGCATTCTTGATAAGAGAATCCATTTTTTCTTCGTCAAGTTCTTTCTCCGAGCTCATCTCGTGTATGCTTGCGTGAGTATCGGTTGAGAAGACAATCACTCTATCAAAGTCTCTACGTTTCTCTCTTGCTTTCTGCCTCATCTTTTCCGATATACCGTTGCCTTCTACTCCTAGCAGAAGGGTTTTCTGCCCTCCGACCTCCTCTACTAGAGCTGTCATGGGAGAGGTCATATGTTCAAC
Organism: Candidatus Nanohaloarchaea archaeon; assembly: GCA_041639695.1. Taxonomy (GTDB): domain Archaea; phylum Nanohalarchaeota; class Nanosalinia; order Nanosalinales; family Nanosalinaceae; genus PL-Br10-U2g16. The sequence continues at coordinate 36,054 of JBEQBQ010000009.1, read as the reverse complement.
GTCGAAACCAGCAGAATAATTGTCTAAAGGTTGTTCATCCAACTCCTCTACAAACTTTTCAAATGAACTTCTAAGCCGTTCAGCATCCTCACTGCCATACCAACATTCCTCTACATCATAATCGTTTCTATCGTGCGAATGTAGATCAACCACTATTGTGGTTTCTGGATCGATTACCTCGTTAAATATCGATACATCAAAGTCGTCGTACTTACCAAACTGTTCGGCCTCAAGGAGAACAAGTTTCTTATCGCCGTATCTTCTCCCGCAGTATTTTATATCGCCGTAACTCCTTTCAATCATCTTGGAGGCTTTAGAAGACTTTTCAGGCGTCTCAAGAGCCTTAAGCAATTTTTTCGAGTCCTTTGGGTCTGCAGGATCCGACTTATGGGTTGAGGGCACATGGAAGAAGAAACCTTTTCCCTCCCTGTTTAGTTCGTTAATGATATTTGATGATAGATTTCCTCCACCGAACCCTTCTAGGGGGCCTGGATGAACCCAAGGCACAGCAATACGATAATTCTGTCCGTTATCGATCTCAAGGGTCTGTACATCCGGCTTAGAAGGATAACCAAGATCTAGAGCCTCCTGCTTCTTTTGCAGAAGCCCTGAAGTTAGTTTAAGTATTGATATTCCGGAGCTGTTTGCTCTGAGAAGATATTCGAACAGCCCGAAGATTAGAAGAATCAAAAGCCCGGCCAGCACAATAACCCCAAAGTTTAGCAAGTATGACCCTAAGGAGATCTCCAGCGGACCTCCAAGGAAAAAGTGAAACAGCAGTAGAACACTGACAGGCTGTACAAAGCTTAGAGGAAGGATCCTTCCTATTCTTTGGTAACCTAATGTAAGCATCAGAACAAGTAAGTTTGAGAGAAAAATGGTTACGAGACCAAGCCAGAACACATTCCACGCTGGTTCAAAGCTATTGGTCATCAAAAGGATTAAGCCGTAGAGATACATAATCAGGAGATTGGATAGCGAAAGAAAGTAGCTCCACTTACGAGGATACTCTGGTAAAAACCTGTGGAAAAGCTCTCCGGAGGCTAAAGATGCACCCAAAAGCGCCAGAATCGGCACAAGCACTGTGAAGAACCCTACTTCAATAGTTGTAAGAACTCCCAGAAGGCCGTAGAAGAACATAGCGAAAATCGGACCAGAGAATATCATTACGCCTAGACTAAACTTAAGGCGAGGTATCCCAAATATTATGGCTTTAAACGCTGTAACGTTGTCGCTCATGATTTATTTCCCTTTTGCCGACCCCTAAATCTTTGTAAATTTCGAGTAATCTACTTACCGCCTTATCCAAGGAATACTCCTTCACAGCATCTCTTGTATGAAGATTTGAGGTTAGACAACTCTCTAGCTTGGATTTGAACTCCTGTTGATTATCAAACTCATATCTTCTTCCATTCTGATCACCTATTGTTTCCTCGAAAGGATGTACATCGGGAGCGAGCACCGGCGTCCCACAAGCGTTAGCTTCCAAAGGAGCTAAACCTAGGGTATCGCCAGTTGAGGCAGTTACATATGCCTGTATGGATGAATAGAATTTGGGTAGTTGTTCACGCGGCAAAAAATCCTTGAAAACCGTGTTATCGTTTCCAAGTTCTTCCAATTGCTGCTTCTGAGGACCCTCTCCGACGACCACTAGCGTGCCCTCAAAGTCTTCCGTGAGCTCTATTATTTTCTCAACATTTTTTTCGATACTCAATCTGCCGCTATAACCTATAACAGGTTCTTCTAAATCATCGAACATATCGCCCTGACGCGGATAGAAGAACTCAGTGTCAAGACCCACTGGAAGACGTTCGGCCTTAACTTCTCTATCGATATCCGTGGAAGCTGTTACGGTATCAAAACCTTTCAGAAAATAGTTCTCCACAGGCAAGTAAATCCTCTTCAAAACATTAGCAGCCATCCGTCCCACGCTCTGCTCGAAGTAATCCTCTAGTGGAGTATGATGAGTGTAAACTACTGGAATATCATTTCTCTTAGCATAAAATTTCCCCATTCTTCCGACAGTCGCCGGACCGTGACAGTGAATCAAATCAAAGTCAGGTAAGTCCTTCATTCTTTGAGGTAACGGAATCCTATAGCCGCTGTAGAAGGGATTGGGTATTGATCGTACAGGTATTTCGTTCTCCTCTGGTTCATATTCCGGGTTTCCAGGGTAGACTATGGTTACCTCGTAACCTCGGTCCTCAAGTTTTTCTTTCCAGTTCTTGAGGGTGTAGGTGACTCCATCGATCTCTGGAAAGTACGATTCTGTAAAAAATCCTATTTTCAAGCCACTCACTGCGATTAAATTATATGTTCAAGGTTTAATAATGCCGGCTAATTATCCAAATCTTTATATAATGAGTTCAGTTGGTCTGCTAGAGCATCTAAAGTGTGCTCTTCTGCTAGGGCCTTAGCATTCTGACCGATCTTTTCCCTTAACTCTCTATCCTCCTTAAGTTCCCTTAATGCTTTAGAGAATCCTTCCGGGCTACGTGCCTTAAGGCAGTTCTCTCCATCAGTGAACCAATCCTTATATATGGGTATATCACGTATAACTGGCGGTAATCCGCAATAAGCTGCTTCAAAGACTGATAAGCCGAAAGTTTCGCTCTTTGTTGGGAACAAGAACGCATCTGCGCTATTAAAACCTTCAGCAGCCGATTCTATGTAACCGGGAAAATCTACATTATCCGGAGAATCCTCTATTTGTCTTTTTATTTTCCCACTCAAAAGAAAACTGCTGTAACTTTTACCATACCACTTAAAATCCACCCTCTCTGTTTTCTCAGCAGTTTCAATAAAATCGGACAACCCTTTTCTCTCAAAAACCAGTGAAAGGTTTATAGCACGCTCAAAGCTCTCGTAGTTAGTTTCCACATCTTCAAATCTAGCTGTGTCGATCCCGTTAGTAACTGTTCTAACTTCTGTATCCGTTCTCTGCCTCAGATCATTTGCCGCGTACGGACTAGGCGTGATAACCAGGTCCACCCGCCCACAGACATAGTTTATATAACGCTCAACTATAGGTCTAAGCTTGCTTGAAAAGCGGAAACTTCCCTCAAAGTTCTCTCCGATTTCATGTGCATGAAAAACAGTCTTTAAACCATTCTTCTTGGCTTTTCTTATGTAGTAAAGGGCCTTTGGAGACGGAACATTTACATGTAGAATATCTGCCTCCATATCGAACTCTGCCGTCCAAGATACATCCAGAGAATCGAGGACCTTCCTCTGATGCTTCATTGCCGTTTTAATCCCGCCATCTAAGCTTTCGGGATCGCCCGGATGAGCCACCTTCATAAAAACAAAATAATTAGATGGCACAATTTTATAAAAACCGGCTGGTTTCATGCTGTCATGAGCAAGCTTTCAATTATCATCCCAACTCTTGAGGAAGAGGAATACATAGGTCCACTTCTTGATCAGATCAATAACCAAGAGTACACCGACTACGAGGTCGTAGTGTCGGATTCCGGGAGTAGCGATAAGACCCCTAAAATAGCAGAGGAAAAGGGAGCTAAGGTCGTGAACGGTCCAAAAGATGGGCCCGGAAGGGCTAGAAATCTCGGTGCTGAAGAGGCTGAGGGCGAGTACCTTCTCTTCCTTGACGCAGATATAAGACTTGCGGACAACGAAGTGCTTGGCGACGTTGTATCCCACATGGAGAGAGATAACATAGTAGCGGGGGCATCAACATGGGGAACGTTTGACGGCAACCTGAGAGCAAAGCTAATGTTTGATCTGGGATCCGGGCTTCTATACCTAATGCACAAAACCGGTCTTGAGTCTGCATCCACAGGAAATTTCCTTTTCGTTACTAGAGAAGTATTTGATAAGGTCGGAGGATTCGACGAAACGATGCCATTCCACGAAGATCATGAGTTCGTAGAGCGTGCCGAGAAGGAGGGAGAAGTGGTCTTGATGAGTAAGAGATTTCTTGCCTCAGGTAGAAGAGTTAGGCAAAAAGGATTTTTGGGCACACTTACCCACTACTACGGACCCTCTCTAACCTATTTGATTCGGGGAAAGAAAGAACTTAGAGACAACTACAGTTTCGAAGCCTACGGAGAAAACGAATCTAACTAGTAAGGAAAGGTAACCCTGGAAAAATGAGCAAAGCCATAGCTGAGGAGCGTATCAGAATTCTTTTTGAACTAGCAGCAAGTAGATTTCAAAGGGAAAAACATCTTTCAGACCGCTATATTGAGCTGGCAAGAACCATAGGGATGAGCTACAACGTTCCGATACCCTCGGAATTAAAAAGAAGATACTGCTCTGAGTGTCATTCGTTCCTTGTGCCAGGAGAGAACTGTACTGTAAAGGCAAAGTCCAAAAACCGTAACATTAATTACCGATGTGAAGAATGCGGAAATGTGGACAGGTATGGATACTAAGAAAATCCTATGGTTCGGACTATCCTCTCTTATATTAGCCGGATTAATCTACTTCGCCGATGTTAATAAGTTTCTGGAGGCTCTAGCAGCCGCTGAAAAAGCTATTCTCATACCTGCACTCCTTTCAGGAATTTCTACATTTTTCGTATTCTCAAATACATGGCACGAATTCCTTAACCATATAGGACTTGAAATGAAACGTACAAACTCTTTCAGACTGTTTATGGCAGGCCAGTTCATGAATTCAATCACTCCATTAGGCCAATTCGGCGGAGAACCGTTTATGGCCTACATAATTAAAAGAAACACAGATTTAAGCTATGAAAAAGCCTTCTCAACTGTTTTATCTGGCGACATCGTAAACGGGATACCCACACTAACGTTTATACTAGGAAGCGCAGGTTACCTCTTTCTATTCGGTTCAATTAACAACATCATGCTTCAGACAGTTTACGCAGCTGTTATCATCGTCGGTATTGGCGGACCTTTAGTTTACCTACTCTGGTTTAAAACAGGGACTATCGAGGGTGTAATTGTATCCATCCTTCAAAAAATATCAGACACTTTAGGCAGAGGAGAAAGCATCGTAAACAGCGTGGACAAAAGAATGAGCGATATTGAGAGATCATTCGAAGCCATAGGTGAAAAACCACGGCAGCTTCTTAGAACAGCTGCTATAGCTCACTTATCGTTCATTTTCCACGTACTCTGCCTCTTCTTCGTGCTCATCTCACTAGGATACAACCCTAACTTTACACCTCTATACTTCGTAATCGTGATATCGGGCCTAGCCGAATTCGCCCCCACTCCGGGCGGCTCCGGAGCCTTCGAAGCCACCATGTCCTTCCTCGTTATGACCTTCCTTGGGCTCCCGGGAAGCCATGCGGTTGTAGCCGCAGTCTTATTCAGGCTCTGTACATACTGGCCAGGCATAATCATAGGTTATATCTCCATCACCGGTTTAGAGAACGGTGGAAAACCATGAGTTATGCCTATCTTCTTGCCGGAGATAACTTAGAGCTGGCGAGGGCAGACCTCAAAGGATTCCTAAAATCTCAAAATATAGATGAAACACCTGAAAAGACAGAAAGGCTTGCTTTCACAAATAATGAACCTAAGCAGTTAGAGAGACTGGCGTTAACACACGAGGTGACTGAAATTATTGAAAGATCAGGAAATCTAGAAACCTCTTACGAACCTGATGGAAGTTTTGCTGTCAGAGCCAAAAATCTCACTGGAGAAAACGATTCTAAAGAGGTGGAAAAAAGCTTAGGAGCCTCACTGAAGACAGAGAAAAACTCGGTAGATCTTGAAAATCCGGAAGAAATCATAAAGGTCTACATACTTAATGAAAAGTACATTATCGGTAGAGAAGTTATTGAAATTGACCGGAGCCTTTTCGATCAACGGAAGAACCAGCACCGGTCATTTTCCTCTCCCGTTTCTCTCGATCCTATGCTTGCTAGAGTTTTAGTTAATCTCTCCGAAGTTTCAGCTGGCGAAAAACTGCTTGATCCGTTCTGCGGTACAGGAGGTATATTGATCGAGGCAGGTCTCTGCGGGATAGATGTCCATGGCCTTGACATTCAAGAAGAAATGGTCGAAGGTACGAAAGAGAACTTAGAGGATTTTGGAATACTGAGACATGATGTACGCAAAGGCAGAGTTGAAAATGCTGTTGAAATCTTTGATAAAGACTTTGATGCGATAGTTACGGACGTTCCCTACGGAAAAGCCTCTAAAAAGGAGGGATCTGCTGTTGAATCATTTCTTGAAGTCGCTCCAAAATTAAACTGCGGAAAAATTGTATTCATGTCTGATAAAAATGAAATTAATGAATTAAAACCCGAATTTGAGGTCTACGTTCACAAGAACCTCACTCGTTACATATACATTATCTAACTGAAATCGAATTCTGTAGCCGGATCGTAGTTTGAGGTCCAGCAGTCATCCTCCTCTCTAGATACGTTACCTGCTGATGGCCGGGTGTAGGCCTTCCTTCTACTTGAAAAATCTTTATTCTGTTCTGTAACATCCTGTCTTATTCCATCTAAAATCATTTTGACTCCCATCTCCCACCTCTCATTATTCTGCGTAATATGGAATTCCCTACCTTCAAGATATGCCTCCCCTATATCGTAGGCTTCCCTGCCTTTAATACCCTCAGGAATATAACCCTTTACAATATCCCGAGAGGTGTGAAGCACTAGAGGGATCTCTTGAGGGCTTACCGAATATTCGTCAGCCGTCCGAAATGAATCATTATTAGGGTTAATGAGGGCAACTAGGTCTTTTTCCTCTGTGGAAATTATTTCGTAATCTTGATCTAGATCAATTAATTGTCCTCCAGAAGATGTATCAGAAGACATATATTGTTACTTTTAAGCCACAGATAAAAATCTTGGGCTTGCTTCCGTAGAGACCATAAAAAGTTCGCACACTCAACTAAGTTTATGGACGTTTGGACAGTAGGAACCTCAAGCGCAGTACCAACCTCGGACAGGGCGCTTGCCTCCAACCTCATAAACTACAAAGGAGATCGAATACTTTTCGATTGCGGAGAAGGAACACAGAGAAACCTTATGAAGCACAAGATGGGACTGATGAAGATAGACAAGGTTTTTATCTCTCACTGGCACGCCGACCATTTCTCAGGACTACTAGGACTTATCCAGACACTCGAAATGGAAGGAAGAGAAAAACCTCTCTACATCTACGGCCCACCAAGAACAGAAGAATTTACGGACAGAATACTAGACACAGGATACTTCAACCGATCATACGACATATTTGTAGAAGATCTTGTCGAAGGAGATGTTATCGCCGGAAAAGGTTTCACCGTGAAACCTTTTGAAGTCGAACACGGAATAAACGCGTTTGGATTCGTCTTCAAAGAAGAAGAGAAAGTGAAGGCCAACAAGGAAAAAATGAAAGAACTTGGTTTGGAAGCCTCACCCAAGATAGGCAAGCTGAAGAACGGAGAGACTATAGAACACGATGGAGAAAAAATTAAACCTGAAGAGATAGTAGAGACAGTTCCTGGAAGAAAAGTTGTCTACTCAGGAGATACCGCAAAATGCCAGAACATGGTAGAGAACGCAGAAGACGCCGACCTCCTGATCCATGAAGCCACATGTCTACACGAGATGATCGAGGATAGAGATGGCCATACCTCCGCAAAACAGGCCGCCGAAATAGCAAAAGAAGCCAACGTAGACAGACTTGTTCTAACACACCTTTCAAGAAGATTCAGGAACGGGAAAGAATCAGAGCTTTTGGAAGAGGCCCAGAATACTTTTGAGAACTCAGAGCTCGGAGAGGACGGCAAGAAGTTCGAGGTTAAACCTCATAGACCGGAGTAATTAAAGTCGTTCAAGATAGCTCCAAGCTTCTTCGTTGCCGCCAAGTAAATGTCTCATTCTCTGGTTGTCGTAACCGAACTCCCTTTTCAAAATTCTGGCATCGTGTGATGTTCCGGCCTTCTGTCTTGACGGCTCATCATGTATTTTCGTGTAAATCTGGTCTGTAACTCCCGGCACCCTGACCTCAGTACCTATATTGTATGATTCCGGGTTCACTTCCATAGCGGAAGAAATTACTTCTTCTGCGTTTCCGTTGAAAACACTTGGATCTACAACATCAAGATCAAGCAGTTCTCCTTCATCGTACGGTCTTAATTCTCTTTTGACTTCAGCAGGATTGTTGGAAAGTACATCGAGGTCGCTTGTTGTTCTGTCACCGAACTCTCTCATCATGTAGTCCGATTCTCCATGGACCGATGCTACAACCACTTGTGTAGGTACTCCTCCTAGAAAAACGTAGTCAGATCTTCCGTCAAGAAGTTCTGTTGCTTCTAGAAGGGAATCCTGAACGCATTCGTAAGAGATGTTTCCTTCACAAAATCCGCCGTCTGTATTTATACCCTGATTCTTGTTTTCACGGTATCTTTCCATCAGTTCCTCGTTGGAGGTAGTAGGGTTTAGGAACTCTTCTGCCATACTAATTATTTTTCACCTGCAACAATTTAAAGTTTACTATTGTATAGTAACTACTCTTTCTCTGTCAGCTTTCTGTCCTCACTTGGCTCTACCACTATGTCTGCATCTTTAAACTCTTCCTTTATTTCCGTAACTCTATCCATGAAGACTGCCAGCGCCGCTATCTCGCTGTGAGGCTGATTCCCTACCGAGATATTGAAGTCGACATGTGTGTAAACCCATCGAGGAACCTTTTCCGCGCCAACTATAATCATCAAGTCCTTCTCATCTAAATCGTCGTTTATTTCAGCGATCTTCTCATCTATCCTCTCGCCGTACATAGTCAAATGTAATTTGAGGCCCTCAAACTTCTTGATCTCCTTCTTCCACTCTTCTGTGTATCTGACGTTGAAGTCTCCGCCCCACCTTTCAACTATATCTTCGACGCTCTGCATCATGCTTGAGTCGTGCTGCCCAGAATAAATGATTTCATCGGCACCCCACTGCCTTGAGGTAAGACCTACATGCGTTGAAATCCTGTCATCTCTTCCTGCGCGGTGCCCTAAGCGGAGAACTTTGATCATACCGATAATGGGTCGGGGAAGATTATTAACTGTTCAGCCCTCCAACAATACTTGATCAATTATGAAGGGTGGATGTTTTACCCCGTCACAAGTTGAACTTCTACAGCTGTAGTCGCAGCTGCACTCAAAACCGTTTAAATAGTTCTCTCCGAAGTGAAGCGTTATGAGCATTCAAGTGGAACTTCCGGACGGATCCGAGCTAGAGGTCGAAGAAGACGCAACAATAGAAGACGTAGCGTACGAGATAGGTACAGGCCTCGGGGACGACACCGTCGCGGGAAAGATCAACAGCGAGCTAGTTGCCAAAGAAGAGAACGTGTCTGAAGGAGATGAGATAGAGATAGTTACTGACCAGAGCGATGAATACATCCAGGTTCTAAGACACTCCGCAGCCCACGTCTTTGCCCAGGCACTCAAGAGAATTTACGGCGACAAAGTAAAGCTGACGATCGGTCCTTGGACTGACGAAGGCTTCTACTACGATATTGAAGGGATTGAGATCGAGGAGGAAGACTTCGAAGAAATAGAGGAAGAGATGCAGAAGATAGTAGAAGAGGACCTCGAGATCGAAAGAGAGATGGTTTCACGTGAAGAAGCGGAAGAGTTCTTTAAAGACAACGAATACAAAAGAGAGATTTTGAATGACGAAGCCGGTGAAGGCGACAAGGTTTCATTCTACAAGCAGGGAGAGTTCAAGGACCTGTGTAAGGGACCTCACGTTTCCTCAACAGGCGAAGTAGGAGGTTTCAAGCTTCTGGAAATTGCAGGGGCTTACTGGAGAGGCGATGAAGAAAACGAGATGCTGACAAGGGTTTACGGAACAGCATTCCCGACAGAGTCAAAGCTTGCAGACTTCCTTGAAAAGAAAAGGGAGGCCGAGAAACGCGATCACAGAAAGATCGGGAAGGAGATGGATCTTTTTTCCGTACCGGAACACGCTCCTGGAGCACCTCACTACCATCGTGCCGGTATGACAATCAGGAGAGAGCTGGAAGAGTACATCCGTGAGAAGAACAAAGAACTCGGATACGAAGAGGTCTGGACGCCCGAGCTGAATAAGGCAGAGCTCTGGAAAAAGACAGGACACTACGAAGCCTTCAAGGAGGAGGGCGAGATGTTTGCCTGGGAGCAGGACGACACAGAGTACGGTTTGAAGCCGATGAACTGTGCGAACCACAGCCATATCTTCGACAACGACAAGAGAAGCTACAAAGAGCTTCCTATCAAGCTTTCCGAGTTCGGAACCGTCAACAGGAACGAGCAGAGCGGAGAGCTTTCAGGACTTCTCAGAGTTCGTGTATTGACACAGGACGATGGCCACGCCTACATGAGAAAGGATCAGATAGAGGAAGAAGTCAAAGCCCATCTCGAGAAGATTATCGAGATGTACGACGAGTTCGGTTTCGAAGTCAACTTCATCATGGAGACAAAGCCGCCTAAAGCACAAGGCCCTGACGAACTATGGGATGAAGCAGAAACCGCATTAAAGAACGCTCTAGAAGAAAAAGTCGATGACTACGAGGTCAAACCCGAGGAGGGAGCGTTTTACGGTCCGAAGATCGGTGTTGAAGTTGAGGACGCGATTGGACGTGAATGGCAGCTAGGAACAGTTCAGCTCGACTTTGTTATTCCGAGAAACTACGGCCTCAAGTACGTTGGTGAGGACAACGAAGAACACTATCCAGTCATGCTTCACCGTGCAATCTTAGGAAGCATCGAACGTTTCATGGGAGTCATGATCGAGCACTTCGCAGGAGACTTCCCGACATGGTTAGCCCCCGAACAGGTACGAATCTTGCCTGTGACGGACGACAACCTCAATTATGCACGGGAAATCCAGGAAGAGCTTGACGACTTCCGTGTTGAGATCGAAGATCGTTCATGGACTGTCGGTAAGAAGATTCAGGCCGCACACGACGACAACGTTCCGTACATGCTGATCCTTGGAGACGACGAGGAAGAAGCAGGAAACCTTTCAGTCCGGGACAGAAAGGAGCGTGAAGAAAGTGATATCGGCGTCGATGAGTTCAAAGAGGCGTTGAGAGAGGAAGTTGAGCAGAAGAAACTCGAAACCGACTCCCTCTAGGTCTTAAATATTTTTTCTATTTTCTATTAGCTTCGTGGTTTCAGAAGAGATACTTGAAAAAGCAGAGAAACTTAACGTCTCCACTGCTATGGTTTCAGCTACATCTAGTGAGAGGGAAAGCAACCAACCAGAGAGATTACAGGATCGTACAGAGGCCAGCCCGAAAGATATCGAAGAAATCTATGATGGACTAGGTCTTTCAACTGATTCTTTGTATCTTTACGTCCACGATCTCGAAGGAGACTGTGATGTTCAGGAAAAGCAGCAGCGATAATCTTGTGGAAGCTCTTGACCTGCTTGCCAGAGGCAGAGATATATACCAGGCTAGATCTACATACTCGACAAGCAGCAATATGGCGGTAGACAAGCTAAGGCCATACCTCGACGAAGACTCCAGGAGCGGAAACTTCTCGACGAGTATCGGCAAGTGTAGAGGTAGCAGCAAGAATTCTCTCTGGCGAAAGAGATACCTGATGAGTACGCCTAAAGCCCTCTCTTTTTATTTTCCCCTCCTACTAAATTTCAATTGAATGACAGAGGAACTGGAATCAAATATTCCTAAGCTCTACATATTCAGAGCGCTGTACGGCGCCCTCTTAATGACACCTATTATTGTTCTCTTCTGGAAACAGAACGGTCTTTCCATGTTTGAGGTCATGGTTCTGCAGGCACTGTTCGCGATCTCGGTTATTGTTCTGGAAGTGCCTTCTGGCTACATAGCTGACATCTATGGCCGAAAAAATACCTTGGTGGTGGCTTCGATATTCGCCACCGTAGGAATGGGCGTCTACGCAATTGGACAGGGCTTTATGGAGTTTCTTGTGGCCGAGATTATCTGGGCTGTAGGCGTATCACTTGTTTCAGGTGCGGATACGGCTATGTTCTACGATACTCTGGTCGAGCTTGGAGAGGAAGATACTTACAAGGAGAAATGGGGTCGTTCCACCTCATACTACATGATTACGGCTGCAGCTGCCGCAATACTGGGAGGATTTATAGGCGAATTTAATCTTCGCTGGCCTTTCTACGCCCAGCTACCTGTAATTGCGGCGATGATACCGGTAGCTTACAGTTTGAAAGAGCCTAGACATCATAAAGATCTGGGGGATGAAGAAACCAAAAGTCTGAAGGCCGTAGTAACCGAAGTTGCTAAAACAAAAGATCTAAGACTGTTGATACTTTATGGCGCGTTTGTTTATGCTTCTCTTCAGACAGCTTTCTGGCTTTACCAGCCTTATTTCAAGCTTACAGGCCTACAGGTTGCCTCATTCGGTTTGATATTTGCAGGGTTCAACGTGGTATCAGCTGGAGCTTCGAAGTACGCTCATGCAATAGAGGATAGACTGGGAATGGCGTTGTCCCTTGTCAGCCTCACATTTCTAATAACTGCCAGCCTAGCTTTGATGTCAAGCTTCGTCTTTATCTTCGCCTTCGGCTTTGTCTTCCTACAACAGTTCGTACGAGGATTCTCAAAACCTGTTATATCCGACTACGTAAACAAACTTGTTGATTCGGAGAACCGTTCTACCATCCTATCGACACAGAGCCTGGTAGGAAGATTATTACAGGCAGCTCTAATGCCAGGCATAGGGTTAGTCTCAGATGTATATTCTGTGACACAGGCACTATCGGTTCTCGGAGTTACTGTTGTGACTGGAGGTACTGTACTAATGGTTTTGATGGCCAGCCAGAAGATTATTGAGATCTAGTTCCCAACTGTTCCCACATTTAAAAGTTTTTCAATAGATTATGTCTGTATGACCACGGCTTATGACGTAAAAGCAGAGCCCCTGATCAAGGAAGCTGCAAAAGATCTTGAAGAAGAGTTCGAAGAACCTGAATGGACTAACTATGTTAAGACAGGAGTAGGAAAAGAGAAACCTCCACAGCAGGAGAACTGGTACTTTATCAGAAGTGCTGCAATCCTTAGAAGAATCTACATGGAAGGACCTCTAGGCGTATCAAAGCTTAGAACCATCTACGGAACAAGCAAGAACAACGGTCACGCACCCGAGCACCATTCAAAGGCTTCAGGTAAAGTAATCAGAACAGCTCTCCAGAACCTCGAAGAAGCAGGACTTGTCGAAGAGGAAGAAGGAGAAGGCCGGAAGATTACCGAGAAAGGTAAGAGCTTCCTTGACTCGAAGGCGAACACCGTCGAATAAAAAGGACGATGGATGACGACGAGCTAGAAGAATTAAGAGAGCAGAAGAGGAAGGAACTAGAGAACCAGGGAGAGACTCGTGAAGAAGCTGCCGAACAGCAGAAGCAGCAGATCTGGTCGAAAGCCAGGAGCTACATGACCAGCGATGCGAAAGACCGGCTCTCAAACATCAAAGCCGTCAAAGAAGATCTCGCACTATCTGTGGCGCAGCAGATCGCTATGCTGGGCGAACGAGGTCAGATAAACAAGGTCAACGACGAAAGGATGAAACAAATCCTAAAACAGATTCAAAACGACAAAGATGAATCGGATATAAAATTCAGAAGGTGAAAAAGATACTATGAGTTCAAACAAGTCGAAAGGAAAGAAGAAACGTCTAGCTAAAGCAAACAAATCAGCCAAATCCGCACCACGCTGGGTCTCACTCAAAGCGTTCGGAATGGACAAGGCAAGACAGAAGTCTATCAAGCCAAGAAAGTCCCGCCACTGGAGAAGCGGCGACACAGACGAGTAAAACCATTTTTTACTCTCCAAATTATTTGTTCTACGAGGTCCAACCGTTTTGATACAGAAATACAACTACAAAGGCGACATAAACACAGGATTCTACCTGACACTAACCAACGAATACGCAGTGAAAGCCCGAGAGTTCGAGGAAGAAGAGCTACCGGAGAAACAGGTAGAGACAAGAATCGCGGGAACTAACCTCGTAGGACTGTTTACCGCAGGAAACTCTAACTGCCTACTAGTACCCGAATCAATCAAAGAGTACGAAGAGGAAAAACTTGAAGAAGCCGGAATAAACTACGAGGTAATCGACTCAGTCGAATCCGCACTTGGAAACGTTGTTCTTGCGAACGATAAAGGTGCGGTAATCTCCCCGGAACTTGAGCACGAGAAAGCAAAGATTTCAGAAGCCATCGAAGTCCCTGTAAAGACAGCAGAAATAGCAGGTATCCCCAACCCCGGTGTTTGCGGCGTAGCAAATTCAAGAGGTGCCGTCCTACACAGAGACGCTTCAGAGGAAGACGCAGAAAAAGTAAAAGAAATTCTACAGGTCGAAGACATCGACATCGGAACGATTAACACAGGTTCCCCTTTCATGGGATCCGGAGCTGTCGGAAACGATTCTCTTATCCTAATTGGACACGACACAACAGGTCCGGAGATAGGAAGGATAGATAGAGTTATGGAAGACCACAAGTAGAAGAGTTTTTATTCGACCGCTTCCCGCTTTACCGTATGAGCGACCTGGAAGAAAAGTTTGAGAAGATTCTTGACAGAGTAGGTGAACTGGAAAAAGAAAAAAGACAACTGACGGAGAAAGTGAGGAGGCTGGAAAGCAACAACCCTAAGAAACCCAAAGATCGGAAACCCGAGATATCCCGAAGAAGCTTTTTGAAAAAAGCAGGTGCTGGCGCATTAGGACTTAGCGCAGTTGGTATTACATCAGTATCCGGCATGAAATTAACTAAGAATAGCATTTTCACCGGCACAGGCAGCAATATTAGCGGAGACACAGGCAAAATGGATAATTTACAAGCAAAGCAAATCGCCGGAGATAGACACTATGCAGGCGCCTATGATGGATCTAACCCCGACGAACGTTTGGACGCTGCCCTAAACGAAGCTTCAGAAGGCGCTACTATTCACTTAGAGAGTGGTGTCTATACAACTAACCGAACAATAAATACGACTTATAGGTGGCTTGGAGCTTCAACCCACTGGGATAAAGGCAGCCGTATAAACGCTGACTGGACTTTCGGTACAAACTCCTCCGATATGGTTATGACTACGGTTCATATTGATGGCAGCATTACCGTAGAGGGTGACCGAAGCGCCTTTACGCATATTCGCGGTGGAACTTTAACTTTTGCCAGCGGATCGACTTCTAACGTGGCAGATATCTGTATGGGTACAAACGTGACTGATAAGGACGGCAGTAACTCTGTAGGCCAGACAACTTCATAGGCTCTAAAGCCTATTACACGGACTTTAAAAAACTCGGCCTTGCTCAGTGAACTATGACAACGTACATTATTTCGGGAGAAATCGAGCTCGGAAGAGGAAACCACGGATTCGAAAGAGAGACAGAAGCAGATTCAGAGAAACAGGCAGAAGACCAGGTTCTTTCAGAACTAGGTTCTGAGCACGGAATCAATAGAGGAAAAATCTCCATCAACAAAGTAGAGGAACAGTGATTGAAATGCCGGATCAAGATGTACAGCAGTCGATGCAGAAATACCAGCAGATCCAGCAGCAGCTAGAACAAGTTCAGGAGTTCATCGACCAGGTCGAAGACAATATCGACGAGATGAACGAGACCATCGATGCAGTTAATCAGCTTGAGGATCAGGAAGAAGGATCCGAAATCCTTGTACCGATTGGCTCAGGTGCTTTCGTTGTAGGAGAGCTAAAGGAGAACTCGAAGATTGTCACCAATATTGGGGGCGAAGCCTTTGAAAAACGAGGCACCGAGGATGCGGAAGAGATTCTTGACGGAAGAAGAAAGGAACTAGTCGAGACCAGAGAAGACTTGAACTCGACTATGCAAGAGCTTCAGCAGCAGATGCAGGAAATTCAACAGCAGATGCAAGAAGCAAGGGAAGGAGCAGCAGAGAAGTAAACACACTCCATTTTTATTCAACTAATACTGGTTTTTTATTATGCCCAACTTTGAAGAAAAAGTAGACAGACTAGCTAAAAGAGTTCAAAAACTTGAAGAGGGCAACAAGCGACTCAGTGAACTTCTACACACTGAGATAAAAAGGGGTAAGGAGAACGAAAAAGAGGTATCGAGAAGGAGGTTCCTAAAGAAGTTAGGTACTGGTGCTTTAGGGCTTGGTGCGCTAGGGATAACTTCCGTATCAGGCCTCAAGCTTACAAAAAACAATATTTCAAGTAGTTCGGGCCTAGATTTTCTAGACTCAGATTCCAACTACTTCAAGTTAAATAACGGAGGTCCTGTCGAAGTATCAAATACCGATCTTCGTCTTTCCACAGATCAGGCCATAGAGGATGAGAACGGCACCAAGAGACTTGCAATAAACACAAATTCAACACAACTTAGGGACGAAAACGGCAATAAGGCTTATAATGCATTCACAAGTAACGGAGATCAGAAGACAAGAATACATGTAGGTAATAACGGATCCTCCGGTAGCGAATTACAGATTCTGGATGACTTAGGTTCATTTAAGGCTGTAAAATACGCGCCTTCATCTTCTGCTCCCGGAAAACTTAAACTAACAAATGCCGACATTAAACTGGAATCACAAACAAAGTATCAGATGTCGGTGAGTGGCGAGAGCTCAACTAGCAGTAATAGTGGTAGAATAGTTTTTAATTCGGGAACCGGTACCTCAGTTGACCTTTACAATAACGGTGGAGAATTAACAGTAAAAGATGACTCCGGGAACTATACAACTCTGTCCTAACTGACGGATTTAAATTGCCACGAGATAAAATATTGTTTGTATGCCAAGCGTACCTGATGAATGTGAATGCGGCTCAAGAATGTTCGTACCTGTATGGGGAGTAAGAAAACAGGACGAAAGCGAACCCCTCGAGGATGGAAACAAAAGCATGAGAAGAGACGGCTTCAAATGCGAGGAATGCGGAGCAATCCAGCTCACAAGAGAAATACCGTACAAACATGCTGAAGATAGTGATCAGGAACTTCCTGACTCAGCCGACAGAGACTTGGTTCGGGAAAACTAATCCCGTTTTAATAATTCTTCATCTATTGATCTTAGATGTGAGGCAGTAAAAAATGCTAGACAAGTTCAAGGACTCGGTAAAGGATTTCTCGGAGAACGTCAAATCAGCAGTAGCAGAGAAAGAGCTAGATGAAGAAACTTTGGATCCGCTTCTTGAAGAACTTAGATTGAAACTTCTACAGAACAACGTTTCTCTTGAAGCCGCTGAAGCAATAGAAGAAGAGTTAAGAGACCAGCTTCTTGGCGAGAACGTTAAGAGAATGGGTGCCGAGGAAAAAGTGAACGAGGCCGTAAAAGAAACCTTGCTTGAGCTTTTAGATGACTCTTATAACCTGGAAAAAGATATAGAAGGAGCTGAGGATCCTGCAACTGTTTTTCTTATAGGATTTAATGGCACTGGAAAAACTACGACCCTATCGAAGCTTGCTTATCACCTTAATCAAGAAGTTGTGATGGGTGCCGGCGACACATTCCGCGCGGCATCTATAGAACAGTTGGAAGAGCATGGAGAGAACCTTGGTGTTGACGTGGTTTCCCACGAATATGAGTCGGACCCCGCCGCAGTCGGATACGACACCGTGGAGCACGCCGAGAAGGAAGATAAAGTCGCTCTGGTAGACACCGCAGGTCGCTCTCACAGCGACACGAATCTCATGGATGAGCTGGAGAAGATGGTAGATGTAAACGATCCCGACATCACTTTCCTTGTTGTGGATGCTTTATCCGGCAACGATGTGCTTGAACAGGCTGAAGCCTACGAAGGCATGTTCGATGCAGTAATTGTTACCAAAATGGATGTAGATGAGAACGGCGGCGCAATAATCTCGATAAGCCAGAGAAGCGGAAAGCCGGTCGCCTACATAGGAACAGGTCAGGGTTACGATGACCTAGAAGAGTTTGACAAGGAAGAGTTCGTGGAAGAGATATTAGAATAGTAAAATTGAGATGAAAAAGAGTTAGCTGTAGGCTTTCTGTTCGTCAAGCCTTTTCTGCATCGACTCTTCTAGTTCCTGAAGCTTGTTCTTCAGCGGCTCTAGATCTTGGTCGAACTCGTCCATCTTGATCTGTTTGTCGCCGTTTCCTCCTGCCCTTACTCTTTCTTTTCTCATTTTGGAGAGCATGTGGTTGACTTCAGCGACGAACTGTTCGTATTCTTTCATTTGGGCTTCGATGTAAGATATCTCCTGTGCGAACTCCTGACGAAGCTCTTCAGTAATTTCATCCTTCATCTCCTCCTTAATCTGTTCTTTTTCAACCCCGAACTTCTGCCTTACCGTCCTGTAGAACTTTTCCATTCCCATTTTGAAGACCTGTATTCACCTGTTACTCGTAAAATCTTTTTAACTATTGTGGCTGTTCCTCTTCGTCCTCATGCTCTCCGGGCACTATAACACCTAGATCCCTGAACTCGCCTTGTTCATAGTAACGGGCTGTGATAGCTCCCAGCATAGCATCAAATTGCCTGGCTGAGTCAATACCTGAGGTCTCTATACCCAGGGACTCAAGCGCTTTCTCGTCGTCGAGCGCAAGTTCTTTCGCTGAGATAAACGGATCATACCTTATGAAGTCCGGAGGCATCTCCATATCCCTGCGGAGAATAGCCTTCAAACCCTGCAAACGCTTCACTTTTCTCTTCTCAGCAGACGAGGGAGTAAAGTTGTATCCTTCCTCCTTGAGTTCTTCCTCTCTGTCCGAAAACATTTCATCCCCGTACTCAGTGTCCGCATCCACTGCTATGATCTCCGGGCTTCTTTCCTTCAATTTTTCAACAATCTTCTCGTTGTCCTTTATGGAAACGGTTTCCGTCACATCATCTCCCAGAAAAGCGATGTGAACCTCTTGTTCGTCTGTCTCCGATAGTATAATTCCTGCGATCATCTCTTTGCCTTCACCTTTTTCTCGAACTCTGAAAGCGATCTGTTACGTTTTTTCGATTCATACATTTTTCTCTCCTCAATCTTTTCATCCACGTTAACAAGGAAATCGTTCAAGGCCTTGTTGTACTCCTGCGGCTTCTCATAAAAACTGAAAGTTCCCGACCGTTTAATCAGAGAAGTTGAATTGTTTTCCAGTTTTTTGACTCTTTCAAGCGAGGAAAACCTGTCCTCCTCAGAATGAATCACTAGATTCGGTTTTACCGGCGTCCTGATATCGTACTCGTTCGCGAAACTCTTGAAAACGTCGTATGAAGGGAACTCGGCATCTCTAAGGAACTGTTTCACCACTCTGTACTCTGTATAGCTCGAGAAAAACATCTTCTTGAAGAGTTTGGGTTCAGCTCCCAAGAACCTTGAGGCCATAGAGTATAGTCGTGTAGGAAGAGAGTAGTTCTTCAACATACCTGTAAATACTGTGGCCATTACATTCTCCCTGTCCTCAAACGACTGGATGACAGGGTTTCCAAGAACATTAGACACAAGTACTGCGTTCTTAACCTGGTCCTGTTTAAGCACGTTCTCCAGAGCTCTTTTCTCGCCTTCAAAACCTCTATTGTTACTGGTAGGCTGGAAGCTTATCGTATGAATCTTCCTAGAGAAATACTTTACCTGATGCCTCCAAATCTCGGGGTTAAAACCTCCAGGAGCGAATATCAGGGTTAGATCAGAGTCCTGATTGGATTCGTAGTAGTAAAGGTTTTCGTCCTCAACTCTTCTGAGGGGGTACATACAACAACAGAAAGGCATGAAACTCTTTTAACCCTTCGAAAGCCGGGGACTGTTATGGACAACCAAAAACTTGTGTTGATCGGTATTGGAGCTCTTGGCGGCCTTGGAGCGTTCCATGTCTACGAACAGTCGGGGCTTGCAACCGCTTTTGCCACATTACTCATAATTACATGGATAATGTTCAACCTGAGGACGAAAATGGGGGTTCTAGGAGGACTTGGAAACCTTCTCAACCCTCTTCACACCGGTTTCACCTTCCTGATCGGAGGATTTGCGTACGCGGCTTTTACGGGAGAAAATTTCATGTCCTCGCTTTACTTCTCGATCGGAACATTCTTCCTAGGAATGTTGTTCTCCTTTGTAGTATTCAAGTACTGGAACATCGGGCCGTAACCAACAGTTAAAACGGTTGGACCCGTTAACCCGAGTATGTTCGACAAAATCAAGGAATCTGTTCAGAGGTTCTCAGGCAAGAGCGTTGCCGACGAAGAAGCCGTAGAACAGTTAGTAAAAGACATTCAAAGAGATCTGATAAAAGCGGATGTTGACGTATCACTCGTATCCGACTTAAGCGATGAAATTAGGGAGGAAGCTTTGAAGGACGATCTTCCCTCCGGACTTACTAGAAAAGAACACGTACTAGAAATAGTTTACTCGAAACTCGAAGAACTGCTTGGAGACGAAGCAGAGATCGAGGTAGAACCTAAAAATATTCTTCTATGCGGTCTCTACGGCGCAGGTAAGACAACAACCGCCGGAAAGCTTGCGGATTTCTACAGGAAAAGAGGTTTGAAACCTGCTTTGATCTGTGCCGACACCGACAGACCCGCAGCTTTCGACCAGTTGAAACAGCTCGCGGAAGACATAGATGTCGAGTTCTACGGAGAGAAAAACGCAGAAGACCCTGTAAAAGTTGTGGAGAACGGTATCGAGGAAACCGATGCCGAGGTAACAATAGTTGACTCCGCCGGACGAAACTCTCTGAACGAGGACCTGAAGAAAGAGCTGGCGGATATCGACTCAGTATTTAATCCGGATGAGAAGATGCTTGTAATACCGGCAGATATCGGACAGAGTGCGAGAACACAGGCAGAGAACTTTGACGAGGCGGTAGGACTGAACGGCGTTATTGTCACTAAGATGGATTCAAGTGCTAAAGGTGGTGGAGCTTTAGTTGCATGTTCTAATTCAGAAGCTTCTGTAAAGTTCATCGGTACGGGAGAGAGACCGGAAGATCTAGAGGTCTACAATCCTGTGGACTTTGTTTCCGACATGATAGGTCAGCCAGACCTTGAATCTCTACTCGAAAAAGTGGAACAGCTTGATACCGATCCAGAAGAAATCCTGGAAGGCGACTTCACTCTACAGGACTTCAAATCTCAGATAGAATCTGTTACTGACTCAGGTATGATGGAGGAGATGATGCAGCAGCTTCCTTTCGGCGGAAACCAGATGCCGGACAATATCGCCGACATGACGGAAGAGAAAGTATCACATTACTCGGTTATAATGGACTCGATGACTAAAAAGGAGATGGCAGATCCATCAATCATTAACAGGGACAGGAAGGAAAGGATCGCGACAGGTTCAGGCACTACAGAACAGCAGGTAAACGAATTGATCAAGCACTACAGGCAGACGAAGAACATGGTCGACAAGTTCGATAAAGGTTCCATGAAACGTGGCGGCATGCAGGACATGATGAAGAAGATGGGTCTGTAAATCATTCTTTTTATCAACAACCCCCCCTTATTTTTAGACATGGATTTGGAGGAAAAAGTAGAGGAGCTTTCTGAAAGGCTCGAAAAAGTCGAGAAAGAAAATAATGAACTCAAAAAGAGAAACAGAAAACTAGAATCTGCCTTTGAAACTATAACATCACGTTCTGAAAACCTAGAACAGAACTCAGGTAACGAAATCTCAAGACGAGGCTTTCTGAGAAAGCTTGGTGCTGGTGCTGCAGGTCTTGGAGCTTTAGGTATCTCCTCTGCATCCGGACTTAAACTTACTAAAAACAGTATTTCGAATAATTCAGGCTTTGATTTCCTAGATTCCGGAAGCCAGTATTTCAAAATAAATGATGGAGGCCCTGTAGAAATTAACAACACCAATCTCCGTGTAGCGACAGGACAGGCTATAGAGGACGGGAGCGGGGTAAAAAGGTTCTCAATCGTTAACAGCGATCAGACACGCCTTCTTGATGGAGAAGGATTTGAGACATTTACCGCTCGTGGTAGTGGCGCAGCAAATCCTGGCGGATTGATTCGAACAGATAATGGAAAACCACTGAAACTGTTCGACGTTCAAGGAGCCTTCACAGCACTACAGTACAATTCATCATCCAGCGCCCCTGGAACACTCGAACTGACAAATGCAGGCCTTGACCTGTATGGCCACGTAACATTATTCGGAAATACGTCTGATAGGAGCAAAACAATCTACTTCAGTACAACACAGGGAGAGAGCTGTCGGTTACGCGGATATAATGGCGAGTTAGAGGGACGTGATAGTGCAGGCAACGCGACAATTCTAACGTAGACTAATATCCGGGAAATCAACATCTGATAAATAGCTCATAACGTGTATAGCAAGATACTTGGTCCAGAAATGGAGACATTAATTATAACACAAAAGATACCATAAATTGGGAAAATCGGCATCTGAACCCGGTTTTTATCAACAAGTCCTTCTTATTCCACCATTATGAACTTAGAAGAGGAAATCAAAGAATTGTCAGACCGACTTGAAAGTGTTGAGAAAGAGAACCAGAAACTCAGGAAAAAGAACAAAGAGATAGAAAATAGAAACCTAAGGCTTGAGAAAAACCTCAAACCCATAATCGAAAACAAGGATTCAAGAGGAGAGGAGAAGATTTCTAGAAGAAGCTTCATAAAGAAGGTGGGAGCTGGAGTGGCCGGAATTAGTGCTTTCGGACTATCATCGACATATGGGCTAAAATTGACGGAGACCAGTATTTCCACCACTTCGGGAATTGATTTTGTTAATTCAGGTACGGATTTTCTCAACAAAAAAGATGGCGAAGCAGTAGACATAAACACCAATCTTGACATGAATGGAAATTCGATCCTTAATGCTTCTCAGGGCAGTTTCAACCCCGGATTCCCGAACGATGTCACCAGTTCACGTTCTACCGATACCTGGTACACCAACAATACAGGAAGCCCTTTACATATCAGGATACTGAGAACATCTTATAACACAGGTTCAGGCTACATCAAGATTTACATGAGGGACGCAGATAACTCGAAAACTTTAGTTGACAGGGAAGGCGATCGATCATCTGATACCGATACATCCGGAAATTCCGGTGTACGGGTTATGGCTATAGTCCCGGAAGGCGCAGAATACAGGCACGAAGGTGCCGGATTTGACTTTTGGCTAGAACAAAAACTTTAGTTTTTCAAATAACTATTTCTCCTTTCTTCTCCTTAAGACCGTCAAGCTCGTCTTTTGAGTAAAATCTTTTTCTTCCTAGCCTTTTCTCGATCATTTCCTCTTTCTCAACAAATTCTTTCTCAACATCGTTGTCAAGTTCAGAAAGTTTGTAGTGTACCATGTCGGAGGATGCTTTCATGCTGTCAAAAATTGGAAGCCATTTTCCAGGCGGTTCAATATCTATCTTGGAGAAGAATCTAGTTACTCCTAGAAGGGTCAGCAGCGAGGTTCTATAGACTGTTTCGTATGCCTTGTTCATCATTCTCAGTCATTAGGTCTCACTCCCCCTGAAACCCGTTAGATAAACATGTTCCGGAGCTCTATATAAAGCTTTTATCGGTTTCGGACATACAAGTAGAGTATGATAGCTGTAATATCGGATTCACATATCCCTAGGAGAGCCGATAACATACCCGATAAATTTCTTGAGATAGTTGAAGAAGCCGATAAAGTTGTGCACTGCGGCGATTTTGTAACCAAAGAAACCTTTGACATGCTCGAACAGAAATCAGAAGAATTTGTGGCGGTGAAAGGCAACTGCGACCGTTTTCATCTTCCGAACTCCGAGACATTCAATATTGACGACTTCAGTTTCGGAGCCTACCATGGTACAGGAATCAATCCTAGAGGCCATCACCCAACACTTCTGCGGATCGCGGACGATCTTGAGGTAGACGTGCTTATCCATGGGCATACGCATCAGCAGGAAGCTGTGAAGAAACAGGGAACGCTTCTTCTCAACCCTGGTTCCTGCACCGGTGTCGGCGGAGGGTCCTCGAATGATGGAAACCCTGAGATGCTGACTTTCGAAGTCAAAGCCTCAACAATCAAAGTGGAGAAGATGGAGCTTGATGAGGGAGAGGTTAAAAAGATCGCGGAAAGTTTCGAACTATGATCTCTGTAAAAGAAAAGCGCGATGCTTTAGTTGAAGAAGAACTCTGTGACCACTGCCTTGGAAGACAGTTCGCCAAGCTTGGACACGGACTTGAAAACTTTGAGAGAGGCGCTATCTGCCGCGAAATCGATGACTTGGAGGAAGACTCGTTCGTCAGAGAAAACATTCCAGACGAAGCAGAACTTGGAGGTAGCTGCGAGTACTGTAACGGTGTTTTCCAGAAGATGGATCACTGGGTTGAACTTGTAGAAAACTCTTTCGACCGTTACGAGCTTTCAACCTTCTTGATCGGAATAAGACCTCCCAACGAAGCTATAGAAAAGGAAGAGGCGCTGTGGGAAGAATACGGCATCGAATGGACCGAACCTATCAAGACCGAACTTTCTCGATTGATCGGTAAGAGAATTGAGGAAGAGCTTGGTATCGAGGTTGATTTCAAACGTCCTGACATTAACGCGATTATTGAGATGGATGAGAACAAGGATCGTGTGGAGATGCAGGTAAACTCACTGCTGCTTTACGCACAGTACAACAAGTATTCGAGGGAGATTCCTCAGACCGAATGGCACTGCAGAAACTGTAGAGGAAGCGGTTGTGAAGAATGCGACTGGACCGGCAAGAACTACCCTACTTCGGTACAAGAAGAGATTCAAGAATCTTTCAAGCGTGAAACTAAAGCTATCGAAGCAAAGTTCCACGGCGGCGGAAGAGAAGACGTTGATGCGAGATGCTTTGGGAGAAGGGAGTTCGTTCTTGAACTTGTAGAACCTCTTCATAGAGATCTTGATCTTGAATCCTTAATGGAAGAGGTAAATGATAACGAGAAGATCGAAATATTCAATCTTCGGCCGGCCGGCAAGGACGAGATTGAGGAAATCAAGGAGAAACATGCGGACAAGATGTACCGTGCCGAAGTAGAACTTTCTGAAGAGGTTGAAGATGAAAAGCTTGAGAAACTTCAGGAGATAAAGGGAACTGTTGAACAGAGAACTCCCAACCGTGTTGATCATAGACGTGCCGATAAAGTACGTGAAAGAGAGGTTTACCGTGTTCTATGTGAAAGAAAAGGCGAGAAAAAGATTGAGCTTGTTATCAAGGCCGAGGCCGGTACGTACATTAAGGAACTTATCTCCGGCGATGAAGGTCGTTCAGAACCTTCCGTTTCAGGCATTCTGGAGTGTGAGGCAGAGTGTACCGCGCTTGATGTGCTTAATGTTGAAAAGTAAAAAGTTAGTCGGATAGTGCTGTCTGAACAGGGTATTGATCGATTGCCTGCGTGTTCCTATTAATGGTCTCTGGGCTTGTCTCTTCGAGAGTCGTCTCAAGTTTTTCAACTGCTCTAACTGTTTCTTGGTGTTTTTCTGAGTCTATACTTGCATGGCCTGTATCGACTTCCCAGTAAGTTTCTGATGAACCGTTCTTGTTTCCAAGTTTAAGTTTCGCTTCCATGTCTCCAAAGTAGTCTCCGATCCAGCCATCAAATTCTACCGATCCGATTTCGATCTCATAGGCTGTATCGAAGTTGTCATCGAGTCTTTCATAGAATTCGTCTACGTCCTCTGAATGTTCATAGGCATCTCTAATCATGACGTGTTGTTCGGTTGATTCAAAGTTATATTCTGCATCTTGTACCCTTACATCTTCGAATTCTTCCGATTGCTTGGCTTCGGCAGCTATATACATCTGAGCTTGTTCTATTTCGTTCTTCCAGCCGTTCTCGAGAATTTCTTGGTGTCCCATATGTCTATTTGTCACTCCAGAGTTATAAATGTGTTGTTATTATCAAGTAACACACCAAGTTCTTCATGTGATTGGGCCGAGTTTAAAAAGTTAAGACCCTGTTTTCCCTGTATAAGAGGTAAACAAAAATGGCACAGAAGTCAAGCGGATCACAGCAGGGCGCAAGAAAGACACTCTCCAAGGATTCAGACCACACCACAACAATAAACGACAGGTTAAAAACCTTCGAAGAAGGAGAAAAAGCACTTATCCAGATCAACCCTTCAGTAACCGAAGGAAGAGTCCACACACGCTACCACGGAAAAACCGTGGAAGTAACAGGTGAGAGAGGCGACGCCTACGAAGTAGAGTTTAGAGACGGCGGAAAAACCAAGACGCTGTACATCCAGCCAGTCCACCTAGAAAAAATAGAGTGATCCAATAATGGAAGTAAAAGAAAAGGAGAACGTCTACCCAGTAGAAGCACTTAATCTGCTGGAAGAGAAAGACGAGGAAGACCTCTCCCACGAACAAAAGATCGCACTCGAAAACCTTTCCCGCCACTGCAAAATTAAAGACCTAGACACACTAGCAGAGCTTAACGAAGAACTTTCCGAGGTTGAATCCCTGAAAAAGAGACAGGTCTACAAGCTTCTGGAAGTTGTTCCACAGCACGAATCTACGGTTAGAGCCGTATTCCAGAAAGAAAGAGTCAAGCTTGACGACTCCGAGATCGAGCAGATCCTTGATATCTGCCAGAGCATCGAAATCGAGGAGTAAAAGCGAAGGGCTTTTAACTTTCTGAATTCTTATTTCTCAATCTAGAAAGGTGAAAAAATGGCTGATAAAGACGAATACATTAAGGTACTTGACTTCCTCCGCCACGGACGATCAGGAGAGAAAGACGAACCTGTAGCACAGGGCATAGGAACAGAGAACTTCAACCTGCTAGAGGTAGTGATGCGTGAAGATAAAGAACCTAAAGGCGGAGAGGAACTATATATTGGAGAGGGCGACAGAGACAAAGTAAAATACATCAAATCTCGCCTGGACTACGACCAGCTAACAGGTAACGCCAAGTCCGAACTAAAGTACGTCCTGAAAGCCATGATCCAAGAACAGGAGGAAGAGTTCGTAGACTTCTTCAACAAGGCCACCCCCGTAACACCGAGAAGACATGCATTCGAGCTTCTTCCCGGAATCGGATCGAAACATATGCAGGCAATTCTGGATGAAAGAGAGGACAAAGAGTTCGAAAGCTACGAAGATATCAAAGAAAGAGTTTCCTCAATCCCCGATCCTGAAGAACTGATCGCGGAAAGAATCGAGAACGAGCTGAAGGGAGACGCAAAGAGAAAGCTCTTCACCTCCGCATAAAAAAATTCTATTTTTCCTAATTCGATGAACGTCCGAGAAGAACTCAAAAAGCTAGGTGTGAAGCCTGTCGACGGCCAGAACTTCCTTACATCGGGGGCAGTCATAAAGGCGCTTGTTGAAGCCGGTGAAGTTAATGGTAAAACCGTTCTTGAGATAGGTCCGGGAACCGGTGCGATAACTGAAGAACTAACCGAGAAGACAGATAACCTATACTTAGTAGAGAACGATTCTACCCTTGCGAATCACCTGAAAGAGAAGTTTGAAGACGTAAAGGTTGTTGAGAAAGATTTCTTGGTCTATGAAATTCCGGAAGATGTAGAAAGATGTGTTTCGAACCTTCCTTTCCGTATCTCCTCGGAGACTATCGAGAAACTTGGTAAGAGACAGATCCAGTCCGCACTAATTTTACAGAAGGAATTGGCGGAGAGAGCTGTCGCCGAACCCGGATCAACCGAGTACGGAAGATTCACGGTGATGGCTAACTACTACTTCGTACCTGTAAAATTAAGGGATGTCTCTTCCAGAAACTACTATCCTTCACCCGATGTAGATACCTCAATCCTGAAGCTCTACCCCAACAAGGAGAGACATGGAGTGGAGGACGAGGATCAGTTCTTCAAAACGGTTAAAGCCTTGTTCACGCATAAAAGGAAGAAAGTGAGGAACGCTTTCGTTGACTCGAGACATATACTGGATATCGATAAGGACGAGGCCAAAGACCTTAGGGACGAGCTACCCTACTCGGAGGAAAGAGTTGTCAACCTAGATATCAGGAAGCTTTCGGAAGTTTCGGAGTTTCTTGACCAAAA
>JBEQBQ010000009.1:0-8198 GCA_041639695.1 Candidatus Nanohaloarchaea archaeon | reverse complement strand
GTTAGGAGTTTTAGTGCTTTTCGTCCTGATGATCTCTATGGCCTCAGGTTACGTGGCTTCTAACACTGTTGCAGCAGATTTTCCTGCCGAGAAAGAGACGAACTCGACAGGACATACCCATAATGATTCTGTTAGCCATCAGCATGAACATGTTGAAGCTAAGCCAGAACTTGACGGCTTTCTGGAATCTATCATCCTCTTGATCTCCGGTCTTTTCTAATAGCACCACCCGGTTATATATTTGACTTATCCCTGTTTCAATTATGCCGAAGTGGATATTTATCACGGGAGGGGTTCTCTCCGGCCTAGGTAAAGGACTTGTAAGCGCGAGCGTGTCAAAACTTCTACAGAAACGAGGCCTGGATATTGTTCCTATCAAGTGCGATGGCTACCTGAATGTCGATCCGGGTACGATGAACCCGCATGAGCACGGCGAAGTATTTGTACTAGAAGATGGAACCGAGGTGGATATGGACTTCGGCCACTACGAAAGATTTCTTGGGGTCGAAGGTAAAGGAGAATGGAACCTTACATCCGGAAAAATCTTCAAAGAAGTAATCAGAAAGGAAAGAGAAGGCGAATACCTCGGAAAAACCGTTCAAATGGTTCCACACGTCACCGATGAGATCAAGAAGTGCTGGAAAAACAGTGCGGAAGAATCTGAATCAGACGTTGTTGCTGTCGAGATAGGAGGCACAGTTGGCGACATGGAGAACCAGTTCTATCTTGAAGCTGCAAGACAGATAATTTCAGAGGAAGACGATGAAAACACCTACCTAATACATACTACACTTGTTCCTTACCTTGAAACAACAGGAGAACAGAAGACGAAGCCAACCCAGCACTCAGTAAAGGAGTTGAGAGAGGAAGGTCTTTCTCCTGACATGGTTGTGGGAAGAAGTGAGGAGGAGCTTTCCGAGTCAACTGTAGAAAAAATATCGCTGTTCTGTGACGTAGAACAGAGGGAAGTGATATCTGACCCCAATCTTGAACATGTCTACGAACTGCCTTTAGAGTTTGACAGACAGGACGTAGGTGAGATAATAGGAGAAAACCTAGAGCTTCCTGACAGGAACGGCGGTCTCAAAGACTGGGAACAAAGGGTTGAAAATCTTTCCAACGGTTCTGTGGCCCGTATCGCGATCTGCGGCAAGTACATGGAGATCGATGACTCATACGTTTCAGTCGAAGAAGCGTTGAAACATAGTGCTGCGGAGCTCGGAGGCTCTATTGAAATAGAACAGGTTGACACCGAGAAGCTTCAACTTGAAGAACTGGAAAGGTTTGACGGTGTAATTGTTCCAGGCGGTTTCGGGTCTCGAGGTGTTGAAGGAAAGATAGATGCTATCGAATACTGCAGAGAAAACAGTATCCCTCTACTAGGTCTCTGTTATGGTATGCAGTTGATGGTTGTCGAGTTCGCTAGAAACGTTTTAGGGCTTGATGCAGCTTCAGAAGAGTTCGAGTCAGGCGAAGACCACATGGTTGTGGCAGAGATGCCGGAACAAAAAGACATCGATGAGAAAGGTGGAACGATGAGGCTTGGAGGTTATACTGCAGAGCTTGAAGGTAAAGTGAAACAGATCTACGGAAAACAAGAGGTCTCGGAAAGACACAGACACCGTTTTGAAGTCAACCCTGATTACCACGAACAACTTGAGCAGAACGGCCTGAAACTTTCCGGAAAACAGAAAGATGGAGAACTAGCAGAGTTCGCTGAACTTGAAGACCATCCGTTCATGGTAGGAACGCAGGCACATCCCGAGTTCAAGTCGAGCTTTGAGAATCCAAGCCCTCTATTCCTAGAGTTCGTGAGGGAGTCAAGCTGATGGTTTACAAACCGGCGGAAGACTCCTTACTGCTGAAATCCGTTTTGGAAGGAATGGATCTCGAAAAGAAAAAATGTCTTGATATGGGAACCGGCTCCGGTATAATAGGACGTGTCATGGCTGAATCAGGCGCAAAAGTTGTCTCTACAGATATAGATCCTGAAGCTCTGGAACATGCTAAAAGAAAAGCTGAAGAAGGTCTTGCCATAGAGTTTGTGGAATCGGATTTGTTCGAAAATATTGAATCCGGATTTGATTTGATCGCTTTCAACCCGCCTTACCTGCCTGGCAGGGAAGGGCTTGGAGAGGAAAATGTCTGGAGAGGCGGAGAAACAGGTGTCGAGCTTACCCTGAACTTCCTTGAAACAGCCCGCAACCACCTTAAGGATGGAGGAGAGGTTTTGCTCGTTGCAAGCTCCCGGGCAGAGCTTGAAAGACTTCATGAAAAGTTTGATCTTGAGATTATACAGGAAAAAGAACTCTGGTTTGAGACCCTCTACGTCCTGAAACTCAAGTAGATTTTTTAATGGATTCTACATAACCTACTCCATGGATCCGAAAAAGTTAGTCCTAGCTCTAGCGTTAGTACTTTTCACTATCTCGGTTGCGGCACAATCATCTAACTGGAACGTAGAAAAAGTAGGTTCGCCGGAAAATGTGCTGCAGGCGACAAACAACAGTACTACAGTCAAACTGGTGAGATTGACCGACAGCGAGGGCGAAGCGGTGACCGGACAGAGACTTGAAACGGACGACGCAGATCTTTTCTACAGATACGGGCCTTTTAACACGAGAAACCAGACAGAGTATTTGGTCAATGGTTACTACATAGCAGAGTTCAAGGCTAACGCATCTGAGGGCGGAAAGGTCCAGTACAATCTCTACGATGATTCTTCTGACGGTTTCGAGACCGCGGTAAACCAGAGCTTTACGGTAGGCGACATGGAACTTGAAAGGATCTCTGGACCTAACGAAATAATGAAGGCTGACGAAGAATATACTTATGAGATAAGAACCAAGAACCGGCAGAATGGAGATGTTCTTTCGAATGTTGATGTCAACATCTGGTTTACAAACGGCTCCTGGACCTCGGAGAAATACGACCTTAATAACTACGATAACGACCCTAGTGACCGATTCTGGTACAACTCTAAGGTTAAGACCCCTCCCGGAGACAACCAAACCTATGTAATGCATTTAGAAGGATCCACCACCTCAGGTTCCACGGTTGTAGGTTCAAGATCATGGGTAGTTGAAACATACCCTACGCTGGAAGGGAAGGTGAATACGCTGCACGCAGACCAAGGATGCAACAATATGAGCTTCTTCACAGAGTGCAGCGGAGAGACACTAGTTGAAACAGAGTACGAGGTTACGGGTGCAGAAGCCCAGAACGTTAACCTGTCGATAAGAAAATGGCATCCCAACTCAAGCCGGTGGATAGAACACGAAACCAAAAGAATGGATAGTATCCAAGAGCAGAAGTATCAGAAAGACATCAAGATCCCTGTGATCGACACCTCTAACTACAGCAAGAAGCTTCAGATTGTGTTTAATGCAACGAACGATAGGAGAAGAGATCTTGTAAAGAGAAATGTTACGTACCATAGCTTTGAGGTCGATGATCTTTCAAGCTCTAAAACACCTCCCGGCGATTATAATGTAAGAATGTCAGTAACAAGGGTTTTCAGCACCGAACAGGTCAACAGGTCTGATATAGATGCAGATATCACTATCAAAGAGCCTGATGGTGATAACTACACTTCATTTGATCTAGGAGATATGGAGTTTGTTTCAGGAACCGGAACATACAGAAACACGATAAACATACCTATAACCGAGGAAGCAGGCATTTACAGTAAGAGGATTAATGTTACAGACCAATTTGGAGATAGCAAACTGCTCAAGGCACCTCAAACCAATTTCAACGTTACGAACGCATCGAAAACCTTTGAGACAACCGACAGTATAGAGATGGATATTCAGAGAAGAAAGAACTACAGCTATGAGATGGAGATCAAGAATACTGAGTCAGTTGCACGCCAGTTAAGTTTTGATGTTAGCGGCGGCCTTGAAGATGTTGCACATGTTAACTATGGAAAAGAGGCGAACATAAGCGGAGATGAAACTGAAAATGTCCCTGTATCATTCAATATCTCTGATGTGCAGTCCTACGATGGAGAGATAACGGTCTCCGACAAAGGCTCAGATTATTCTAAGAACGTCGATGTAATGCTGGAAGCTCCTGAATGCGATTACAAGGAGAGCCAGATCTGCCTCGAAACCGAGGGTCTGGACGTAGATATCACAAGAACAATCAACCTTACGAAAGACTTCACTATTCACTACCTTGGTCCCTCAGATTCAACGAAGACATATACCCCGGTTGTTTCAGGCAACATTTCTGACTTTGTTACAGTCAACCCTGAAACAGTTACTTTTGATGAAGAAAACAGCAACAGTGACGGAGTTCTCAACTATGACTTTGGATCTTTGGGGTACTTCTCAGGATCATTTGAAGTCGGTGAAGTAAGTGTCAATCTCGATGCTAATATCGAGGATACGGTAACTAGAGATAACGAGGATCAGAATCAGGGAGAGCAGACTGGTGATCTAAGCTTTTCCGCACCTAGTTCCATAACAATTACTTCAGATACAGAAAGCGTAATGATAACTAACGAAGGTGATAAAGAAATCCAGTCGATTGATTTCTCGGGAACACCGTTCACCGTTGAAACCGACCAATCTTCCGTCCCTGCCGGAGAGTCAAAGAGCTTTGAGCTCACCTTTTCGGAGGTAACTACTGGAACAATCACCGTCACAGCTAGTAGTGGACAGCAGTCAGAAGAGCAGACAATCAGTGTGAGTGCAGAGGATCCTGAACAGCAAAACGTTGAAGATTTGAGAAACAGGTTAAGCCAGCTCGACCAGAGAATTAACACTCCGGAACTTCAGTCAAGAATAGATGATGTTTCAAGTCAAATCAACAGGTTGAGCGCCGACTATAACGAACAGACATACCAGAGTATTGTAACAGAGCTTAACAATATTGAGAGCCAAGCTAACAGCAACACACAAGGACCTTCAAATCCATCTGAACCCGGCACCGGCCAGCCTAACCAGAGAGGTGGTGGGGGTTTCCTACCGATACTTATTGCAGTCTTTGTGCTACTGTTGCTAGGTTTCGTGGCTTATACAAGTGTTATACCTGAACAGGGCGATCCAGGTTACAAGGTGCTTGGAAAATGATCGAGATGATACCTTTCGTAAACCAGTTACCTGCACAGTTCCAAACAGCGGCTTTAGTAGTGCTGTTAGTGATTACGTTTGTTGTAGCGTTCAAGATCATGACGATGGTGCTGGAAACAGTTATAGTCTCGGTGCTTTCAGGAGTTTTCTACATAGCGCTTGGTTCCGTGCTGGGATACTCTACGAACCTGAACATGATGTTGTTCTACGCTTTCCTGGGAGCTTCACTCTACATGGGCTACAGCGTTCTATCCTCTGCTTATGGAGTGGCAGCTATGCTGATAGAAATTCCGTATAAGGCTGTGAAACTTTTTATTCTTCCTTTCCGGAAGGCTTACAGCCACTACAAGGAGAAAAAGAAGCTTGAGGATTACAGAAGAGACAAGAACAACAAGGATAAAAGCAGTAGCAGTGATGAAGATAAGAACACAAAGGAGGTTGTGCTTGACAAGGTAACCAAGGACGGTGACGATGAATAATGCTTGATGGAAAGATACTTGCGGCGGTTTTAGCGACTTTAACAGCTGTAGCAGCAGGAACAGGAGGAGGTTCAGTCGATACCCAGGGTTTTGTCCCTGAAGTACCTGAAACACCGGATGTGTCCGGACTTAACGGACCTATAGATAAGATCACAAACTTCTTTAACTCGATACCCGAACCTGAAAGAAGTCTTGAAGCTGAGCTAAAAATCCTTAGCATGTATGAAGACACCATTAAACTGGAGGGCGCCAGTCTAACAGCATCAGACCTGACCGATATAAAGGCAGACAACAACAAGATAGTTTCAGATTCCTACATGAAACTTACAGGGTTTAAAGGACAGCTGAATGCTGGCGAAAACACAACGCTTGAAGGAAAAATCTCAGGCCTATCAACATCCGGAGTAAATGTTTCCGGGAAAATGAAGGTAAACGAAAAGATGAATTCAGAACGGATTAGAATGTTTAACGTGAGGAAAACCCCTCTCAAGTTCGCCGAGGTTAGAGGTTCCGTTTCCTCCGAGGATGCTTTCACACGTTTCAGGTCGGGCTCAAGAAGCCTGGACATAAACTCGTTCAAGGGCAACATCACAGTCTATCCTGAGAACAAGACGATGTATCTGGATGGAAAGGTTGACAAGCTTAGCTACGGCAACTTCTCATATGGATCGTAGTATTGTATTAGTTGAGCCTGAGATACCGGAGAACACCGGTTTCATAGCTAGGTTGTGCGCCAACTTTGGTTATAGCTTAAGGCTAGTAAATCCTGATTTTAATCTTTCCGAGTCCCGAAACACAGCGTCTGGAGCACAGCAAAAGCTCAGGGATGCGAAGATATTCGAATCTGTTGAAGAATCTGTGAAAGACCTAGATTTTGTAGTTGGTACTAAACCGAGTAAAGGTGTTGAACTTGAAAGCTTTCAACCTAGAGAAAATACTTCCATAATGCTTGGAAGGGAATCTAATGGTCTTTCGAACAGCGAACTTGAGTTGTGTGATGCGGTTGTTCATATCGATACCGCAGATTATTCTTCGATAAACCTAAGTCATGCAGCCTCGATACTGATGTATTCGATGGAGGGAAGAGAGGAAGGTGAAGGCATCAACAACCAACAAGGAGATGTTATTTTAGAGGAGACTTCTGAAATTTTAGGCAAGTTGTTGTTGAGATCTAATCCTTTACCTGATGAGTTTGACCGTTTGATGGGAGAGTTGAAGGACTGAACAAGGAAGTGTTTATAATGGCCTGTAAACGGTTTTTTCGGTGTTTTCGTTCTTTTCTGAGGTGCGTTCCAAGGGGTTAAAAAGCCTCCAGATCATATTCCCGGATATGGTACTACCTTTCCTAGCAGGTGGAGAAAACAACTTGTTTGTAATAATTCAAACCCTGATATCACTGGCTTTTGTCGGAATGATCTTCTTCTTCCCAAAGATAATGATATGGCAGACAGACAGGAAGCTGAAAGGTGTTCTCGAATCGTTAAAGACTTACAGGGACAGTTCCGAACAGCTTTTCGTCGATAATATTAGCGGTGAAATGACTGAAAAGGAGAGGGACAAGTTCGAATCCCTGAAGGACTTCAAGATGTCCGCACCTACCAACCTAGATCCTGCAGGTATGGTTGGAAAGCTTGAACACGTACTTGATACAAGCGAGAACAAGTTCAATCGGTTCATCCACAGTACAGCTGAGACGGAGAACCAAGAAGAACTTGCAGACATGAACATGGCGTTCAAAGGAGTCATGGGAACCCACCAGATCCACAAGATAATGAGACACTTCAGACAGCTGGTCAAGAAAACCGGTAACATCCAAGTAGTCGGACTAGTAAACATGATGGTTCCGATCTACGAGGAGCTTGCCGAAGCACAACATGAGGCGACAAGAGCGTTTGTAGACAACGCTCCTATCGGCGACACGATCGGTCCATTAGTTGCGGCAAAGATGATTGAGAACGAACCGGGAGAAGTCTCAGAAGACATTATTCGTTCTGAGGAAGAGATTGGGGACCAGAAGGTTCACGTCATCAAGTCTTCCGGTCCCGGCGCAAGGCTTGGAAAGTACGGCGATGCAATAGACCAGATTGCTGAAGAAAACGATTTAGAGGCGATCATTACGGTTGATGCAGGCGCCAAGTTTGAAGGTGAGGAAACCGGTTCGATCAGTGAAGGAGTCGGCGTCATGATGGGCGGCCCAGGAGTTGAAAAAACAAAGATTGAGGAAGCAGCGACAGAACACGACGTTCCCTTGGAAGGAATTGTAATCAAGCAAAGTCCCCCTGAGGCATCTAAGCCTATGAAGAAATCAATTTACGAGGCTTACAAACCGGCTGTAAAAAAGGTTGAAGAGTTAGTGAAGGAGTTTGACGGAGAAGTTGCTGTAGTCGGTGTCGGAAACACATGTGGAGTCGGTAATACCCGTGACGAGGTTTCCGGAACACACAACAAGCTTAGAAAGTACTGGAAGGAGTACGAAGAACAGGAAGGAGAGGAAGTCTCTTACATGGGATTAATGGGTCTCATGGGCGGAGGCGACCAATCCGAGTTAATGGAGATGAAGGACCAGTACCTGATGAGGCTTCCAAGGTCCTAAACCCCTTCCTTCCCCTCTTTTCATCCAGTTTTATATACAGATCTTCCG
>JBEQBQ010000008.1:0-43892 GCA_041639695.1 Candidatus Nanohaloarchaea archaeon | reverse complement strand
ACTAGGATTCCTAGCATCCGCGTTAAGAGACCTGATCGAAAGAGAACAGGAAAAACGCGCAGACGAAGAATAACTCCTAAAAATCTTTCTCTTTATTTTTATTCAGCTAAGATGTCTCAAGTTTAATTCGAGCACGTCCTCATCCATTAATTCATGCTCCACGCCAACTTTCTGGTCTGGGAACTTGGAGCTCGGTCCTGAAACCTTCGCCTTCTTGAAACGATCCTTCATGTCGCCTGGCAAGGTCTCAAGCGCGTCCTCAACCACGTCACCTTCTCTAAGAATTAAAGGATCGCTCTTATCAGGGTCTTCACCTTTCTCCTTCATGTATATCCTGATCAAACCCAGCTTCTCGAAGATCAGGTCCTTCAGCTCATCGAGATTCTTTCCATCCTTCGCAGATATAAGTAGATCGTACTCTTCCTCGTAATCATTTACTTTGCTGGAATCAATCAAATCCATCTTGTTAACCGTAGTGATTGCAGGAATGTACTTCCTGTTGTTCATTAAGCCGTCGATGAAACGGTCAAGATCCATCTCCTCCCTTATAGTAACGTTAGCATTTACGAAACCTTTCTGATGCATTATACTTTCGACAGTATCATGATCAATATCTAAATCTACAGTTGAGGACACTGTTATACCACCTTTTCCTTTCTTTTCTACCTTCATGTTCGGAGGCTCAATATTTGTACGTATTCCGACGTTGTAGATCTCCTGTTTGATCTCGTTCTCTCTCATCTCTTCAGGGTCAAGCATGTACAGAATCAAGTCAGCATTTCTTACAACAGAGAGTACTTGCTGGCCGCCACCTCTTCCGTCCGCGGCACCACCAATCAGGCCTGGTACGTCAAGTATCTGTATGTTAGCTCCTCTATGTTTCAACATGCCGGGCTCGACATCTAAAGTTGTGAACTCGTACTCCCCGGTCTCAGAATCAGCGTTAGTAAGCTCGTTTAGCAGAGATGATTTTCCAACACTCGGGAATCCAACTAAAGCAACTGTTGCATCACCTTTCTTCTCAACCGCGTAACCTGAAGTATCGCCAGTACTCTTCTGTTTCTTCTGCTTCTCTTCCTTAAGATCGGCTATCTGGCCTTTAATCCTACCTCTCTCAGTTTCGGTTGCCTTGTTGACAGGAGTTTCCTCAAGTTTATCCTCAAGCTCCTGTATACGTTCTTCGATTCCCATTATGTTCCACTGTCGGAATCAAGCTTTAATTGGTTTTGAGAAATCTCTGTTCAGGATTTTTCGAGGCCGGGAATTTTAACAGATATCTCCACTAAACCAGTCTCCTTAAATTTCTCTAGAATTTCTTCCAGTCCTTCTTCAGTTTGATATGCTATCCTCCTCATCTCGTGTCCGTATATGTGTAGCTTACTATTTCCTGATTTAGAGTAACCTGATTTTTGGGTGATTTTAAGTCTGTAAAAACACCTTTCTTTGTTTCTTTTCTTCGCCTCGATATTGAAGATTTCTACAATTTCTAATAACTGCCTTTTATCCCCGCCGCTTATTTTCAGTATGTAAGAATCTCCGTTACTGAAATCGAATTTATAGGTTTTTAGGTCCTCAGGGAGGATGCCGTCTGATTTAAGACACTCTATTTTAGGATTTTCTATATTCCCGTTTGTTAGATTTGACAATCTTTCGGCAAGTTCTCTCACTTCTGTAGGCCGATCCTTCTTTCTCTTGATATTATCCTCCCAGACTGTAAACTTGGTTCCTATTTGCTTGAATTTTTCTTCGTAGTCATCTATAGTATCTTTTTCTTCATTACTGAGATCAAGACTATGAATTTTGTTGGACTCGCTTGTTTTTTCTTCGGCAGCCCCAATTTTTTTCATGAATCTTAGGAAGAGATCGTCTAGCAGGATGAAGGGATACCCTATAACTAATGGGGTGGATATTAAGAAGAGTTCTAGAACTACCAGGCTCGTTCGTTCAGTCTCACCATTTAAAAAACGTTCCTTGTATTTATTGTAGATCAAGAAAGGTATCAGGGCTATAAGGAACGGTAAAGTAATTGCGTGACGAATAATCAGGATTATTCTGCTTTTATACTCTACAGGTCCTTTAGAAGAGATCTTATTTATCATTTTTCGGCCTTGAGATGCGAACTTGAGATTTAGATTAGAAATAGAATTAGGTCTGGGGGACTTCCCGGTCCCGAGTGTCTAGTTTATTCTTCGACCTGTTCGATGTTTCCATCGCGGCCGATGTTGAGCTGGATGTCGTCAGCCCATTCACGGACGTATGCGCCTTCAATCTTGACGCTTGCGCCCTCTTCAACTGCCTCAATTTCCTCTTCCCAGAGGGTGAGGTCGATCTTTCCGGTCTCGTCCTCAAAAACTACTGTAGTAATTTTTTTCTGGCCGTACTGAGTGGTTACGGCACGTGGAGTCGGTAGTTCGGCAATTTTTCCTTCGATTTCAATATCGTCGTCCTCGGGTGAAAGTTCCTCAACAGTCTTTGCAGTCATGTCTTATCCCACATCCAGAAGTTATCGACTACCTTTTTAACTTTTCCGCTGTACAAGGCTTTAAACCCGTGGAGAAGTACCTGAAACCATGAAGCTGCCATGGAACACTGGAGAACTTGAACAGAAAGTAGAAGAGCTCGAACAGCGTCTGGAAGATGAAAAAGAGGAGAAGAACCGGTGGAAAAACCGTTTTGAAGCCGAGGAGGAAAGACGGAAAGAGCTTTCCAGGAAGAAGCAGGAGGCCGAAGAAAAACTGAATCGGTTGAAAGACAGACAAGAAAAAGGCTCTGACACTAGCCAAAAGGAAGAGAAGCGCCATAAAGGATTCGAAACATTAGACTATGAGTCAACTAGAGGGCTGCTAGATAAACTTTCAACCATAGAGTCGGTGAAAGGCGAACTAGTCAGTATATACAGTCCTCGAGAGCTTGAGGATCATTCTGATTTAAGAGACATCAAGAATTCAGTGACAAAACAACAGTACTCAAAAATTCAGGGCGAAAAAGGAGTTGTGGCGTTTATCGACGATGATCTAGGTTCATTTATCTTGAAACTTGCACCTTTCTACAACGAAAACTTTGCTGTCGGCAAGAGCTTTGATATCAACAGTCTAAATAAATTCTTCGAGAGCGAGAAATACTTTGTTCTTGTTTCAGCAGGGGAAACCTATGTTTACCGCGAAGAAAACGGAGATTATGAGGAACTTAAGAGTTTAAAGTCTCGAATTAACCGGGAACACGGCAAGGGAGGATTCTCTCAGGGAAGATTTGAAAGAAAACGTGACGAGCAAATAGATAAACATATTAATGAGGTGGAGGAGTTTCTGGAAGGGCTTGACGGCGAAATCTATCTCAGGGGCGAAAGAAATCTTTGTAAGCAGCTTCCGGGCAAGTTTATCGGAGGCTTCGATCCTAACCGCCCGATCTTAGGAAAGCTCTATGGAACCGCCAGAATGAAGTAACAAAGGCTGGTAGATACTTTTTAACCCGGTATAAACCAAAGCTATTTCACTATTTTTTCCTTCAGTTTTAGTATGGTCAGGACAGAGAGGCCTTTTGACGAGCTGGACAGTCATTTGATAGAGGCAGATCGATGTCTCGGAAACGATTTGGACGAAGCGATAGACCGGTTAGAGGGCGCTTTACGTGAACTGCCTTTTGACGAAGTAGATTCTTAGATCAGGGAGGATCTGGAAACCTATTCGGCACGGGAAAAGTATAGGAGCAAGAAAAAGAAATCTATAGACTCCGACGATCTTGAAAGAATTATTAACCATTTTGCCGATATAGTAGACGATATGAAAGCTTCTAGTTCTATATATGGGAACGAGGGTTCTTTGGATCTTTTGGTGGGTAGGAGCAAGGGATATAATCGGATTAATGATAGGTCGGAGGCCTTGGAAGCTGTGGAAAATGTTTTGATTAAGTTACTTGAGTTCGAAAACTCTGATCCTGATCGAGAAATCCTTGAAAGGTCTATTGACATAGTTGAAGAAAGGCCTAGTGAGCTTCAGCCATTAAGTCTAGCTCAACTAGTGCTGAAAAAGTATCTTATCCAGTCCTCTAGGCTGTTAATAGAGGACATGGAAAACAACTATGCAGAGAAGTTCTTCGATGATCTGACAGGAATGGTGGCGAAGGAAGTTGATGGTTCGAACAAAGTTAGAAAACAGGATGGCCGTATAATTCTGGAGATTGCATCTGAAGCCGAAAACTATTCAGATTCTTTCAAAACCCATCACTGGATAACGAGGGGAGAGGAAGAATTCAAAGCATTCCTAAATCAGGTTCTAGAATCTGAGGGCTCTGAAAAGAGGCTGTGGGATCACCACTACGAAGGACAGAAGGCCATGTACCTGCTTCTAAACCAGAAGCAGCATGACTACCTTGAGAATCTGTGGCGTCAGCCAGATTAATTAAGTTCTATCTCACGCTGTAAGATCATGGAAGATCAACAAAAGATAAGACAAATTTACGAACAACTTCTTGAAAAATACGGTGAACCGGAGAGGCCTGATGAGAAATCCGGGATCGACTGGGTTATAGAAACCATTCTCTCCCAGAACACCAACGATGTTAACCGTGACAAGGGCTTCCGGAGCCTCAAAGAAAGGTATGGAGATGATTACGAGGCGATTGAGAACGCTCCGCACGACGAGTTGACGGAGACTATCCGGATCGTGGGTCTTGGACCTACGAAGGCAGAGCGAATCCAGGAAGCACTGAAGATAATCCGGGAGGAGCAAGGAGAGTACTCGATCGAATTTCTCAACGACATGAATGTGGAGGATGCGAAGAGCTGGCTGACAGAGATACCGGGTATAGGCCCGAAAACAGCTTCAGTTATACTCTGTTTTCATTTCGAGATGCCGACATTCCCTGTAGACACCCACGTACACCGTTTGTCGAAGAGACTAGGACTGGTGCCTGAAGGAAGCTCTAGAACTAAGACGCATGAGATCATGGAGGAGAAGGTTCCGGATGAGATAAAGTATCCTTTCCATATTTTGCTGATAACGCACGGTAGAAACGGCTGTACGGCGAGGGATGAAAGCTGCGAGCTATGTGAAAAATACGGTTAGGTTTCACGTAATTTGGATTTCGTAGGGATTAGATCCTAAGTCATGGGGGTCAAACGATTTTCTCTTCGTGCTATGTTGGGGTATTATTAGATTTCCTTCCCACTGAGGGGTATCGTCACGTATTCTTTGGGTTTCGGCGTACTTTTCGGAGTTCTTCGCCAATTGATAAATTTTTAGAGCATCTAAAGATCCTGCTGATAGTCTTCCTTCGTAATCAAACTCAATTGTCTCCAATCTTTCTTCATCGTAGTTCCATTTTTCAAAGCTGCCGGTTTTATCTTGAAAATCACTTCTCATTTCTTCATCCAGAAATATTGCTGTGTTCTCGCAATCTAAATCAACTACCTTTGATTGAATCTCTGCAAGCCTTAGTTCTTCTACATCAAAGTGAAGTTCATCCTGGTGAAGAGGAGTGTATATTTCCCTTACTTCTTCCTTCAAACTCTCTAATGGATATCCAAAGACTACAGGTTTGCCACGTTCTTCTCCAATTTCCTCTATTCTCTTGGCCATTCCATAATAATTTCTCTCTTGCCATCTTCTCATCCTGGAAAATGAGAAATTTTTCTGTGCGAAGAGCTCTAGGTTTTCTTCATATGGTTCTCCATTTACCAGCCAATCCCCAAGTTCTCCGTTCAGCTGGTTGGCTATCAAGTTTCTGAGCTCTCTCCTTGAGATATCTTTATTGAGATCGCCTCCGGTGATGTCATTTTCCACCGAGTTCTTGACATCTGAAAGTACCGGTGTGTACATTTCCGCAAATGCTACCGCATCATAAATGTTTGAGGTGGAGCTCACTCTGGGCAAAGATTGGTGTTCTCCGGTCTGACCGTTTGGTGCTGAAGGCCTGAGAACCAATTCCTGCATTATATTTCCGAGAGCTGGAGAGGTTGTTCCATGGTATAAATCTTGGTCGTATACATCTGGATTTTCCAGCAGATCATTACTTGCACTAAGGAAATTTTTTCTATTTCTCTCCTCGGTATCATTCTTTGGTCGCATGTCTTCGGCTAGATCTCGCCATTTTCTCACAAGTTCAATTGATTCTTCTTTAGACTTGACATGGTCCTCCTCCAACCAGCTGAAGTCTTCTTTATGTAGATTTAGCTCCTTGAACGCCATAGAATATATGTTGTTACTAAACAATAAAAACTTTTTTCTGGTTCTAAAGGGGGTCGCCAGTTTCGGAGGTTACTGCAAAATTAGATTAATATTGTAGAAAGTAGTTAAGAGATGGAAAACGACGGTTTTTACTCGTCGTCTCCTAGCTTGTCCTCGATGTCTTCCATCTGGTCGCCCATCTCT
Organism: Candidatus Nanohaloarchaea archaeon; assembly: GCA_041639695.1. GTDB lineage: Archaea > Nanohalarchaeota > Nanosalinia > Nanosalinales > Nanosalinaceae > PL-Br10-U2g16. The sequence goes on along the minus strand of JBEQBQ010000008.1, from coordinate 37,524 downwards.
GCCTGCTGTTCCTGCATCTCTTCGACAATCTTCTGGGCTTCCTCGTTAACTTCTTCCTGGTCTACAATATCTTTATCCTGTAGTACGGAAAGAAGTGCGTGTGTTGTTAGTTCTAGGTTTCCTAGCTTCTGCTGCATTACCTGCATAACCTGCTGTGCGTTACCTTGTTCGTTCATAGTGTTACACCTGAAAATTGAATGAGGAGGAGAGGTATCAAACCTGCCACTCCCTACACCTTGTCCCTTAAATGACAGGAAACTTTTATAAAAGAGGTCGGGTTTCAGTTTCTGGTTCAACTGTTTTACTGGTCTTCAAGCAAGGCTTCTATTCCCGAACCAAAACCGAATAACTCATTTGCCGGGTCATCAATCCTGAAATCGTCTTGAGACAAAGGGTGTGCATACTCTGACTTCATCAAGCTCCGCCTGACTTCTTCCTCGTCCAGATCGAGACCGACTTGAGCTCCGGCTTCAGCGACCTCTTCGGCAGAAGCCTCCGTTTCGGACTTAAGATAACCTGTAGCAAAATCTTCAGTATCCAACTCATCAACCACAACATACTCGCCATCAAGTTTCTGGACTCCTTCACCATCATCATTTCTATTAGGAGAGTAATCCGCGACTTCAATCCCTGCCTTATCTAGACGCTGTCTGACTCTAGTGACCATAGGAAATCCGTTTGCAAGTGCGAGGTCTTCCGGAGGCTTCCACTCCTTCAGGTATCCTTCAAGAACCGCCCTATTGTTCTGATCTTCCTGTGTTCTCTCTAAGTTCAGACAATCGTTAGATGCCTGATAGTCAACAGCTTTACCTGCGGGAACATCGGCAAGAACTGCTGAATCCAGAGCATTTATTCCAAGATTCTCAGCGAACTTGAGATAGGCTTCCTGTTCATCAGATGTTTCGTAATCCCTTTCTGCTTCTAAAAGATTCCATTCAAGTTCAGCTTCTTCCTGCTCAAGATCAACTTCTTCGATAAAATCAGTTCTGCCGTAATCATTTTCCCTCAGACTTCTTGAATAGGCTTCAAGCAGTTCCGACTGTGATGCACGTTCCCTGAGACTCATGCCTACTATGGTTGAACCAAATCTTTAACTTAGACAGGGTTTCTGGCTCCACAGGCCTGACACTTCATCATCTGGATACCTTTCTCCTTAACGATCTTCGTGTCCGGAGAGTCGCATTCCTGGCAGTAGACCCATTCCTTTGCGTAGTTCTCGATCCTCCCGTTAACATTTCCACGTCTAAACTCGCCGTTCAAAACAAGTTCGGAGCCTTCAATATGGCCGTTGGTACCTAATTCGTCTTGGATGAACTTCGAGAAATGTTTCTCCTCTCTTCCAACGGTTTCCGCAATTTCCTTGAAGTTCTCTAGAATTGTTTTCGATCCTTCTTTCCTTGTCTCAGCCTCAGGTAGCTCGAATCTTTCGCCCTGCGAGGTTTCCTCAGCTTCTTCAAGTCCTTTGTCGAGAAGGTCTTCGTAATCGCTCATACTAAATTTTTGACAGCAAATCTTCTTAACTTCAACCCGGACAGCCCCAGACACCTCTATCACTTCTTATGGCTTCAACCTCTTCACGTGCGAAAGGACCTTCACTTGAATAGGAGCGTGCATAGCCTTCTAAAACCAATTGGCGGTTAAGAGAAGAACTGTTTGTCCAAAGTTCGCCTAGTATTCGGTCATAGCTACCTCTCGCTATTTCACCGTTCTCAGTCTCAACCTCCAAAATTACTTCTCCGGAAACCCGGTTTTTTGTGTGGTTCGAAGCTTTTTCTCCCCATTTCTCGAGACACTGTCTGCCGGTCTCATTAACAGGTATTCCCTCGTATTCGGCCGGATCTGTTTCAACATGGACTTCAGGGGTATCAATACCAATTAAACGAATATCCTCTTCAGTTCCGTTAAGAATTACTTCCACGGTATCGCCGTCAACTACTCGAGATACATCTACTGAAAAATTTCTTACATCGGTGTCGCTGTTGCTGGCAGATAAACAGCCTGAAACTGTTACGCAAAGAACAAGGAAAAGTAATACGCCGGTCTTCACCGGTTTAACACCTTCTAAAGCTTCTTGATCTTGCCTGGCTCAGGCTCGTAGAAAGTTCCTTCACTAAGTAGAGAGTTGATTGTGTCCTCAAGCTGGTCTTCCGGTGCATCAACCCCGTCTGCAATATCCTCGTAGTCGGCACCTTCGTCATCCTCCAGGTTTTCTACAGCTTCAATAACCTCTCTTTCAAGGTTCTCACGTTCCTCGTCGGAAACACCCTGGTCGAACTGCTCGCCGAACGACTGAAGCAAAGCATCGACCTCTGCTTCACCAAGTTTTCCGGCCATCTCCTTCTCAATCTCTTCCTGATCCTTGCCCGATTCTTTCAACTGCTGTACGGTCTCTCTAATCTGCTTCCATTCCTCGGAAGTCTTCTTCAATTTCAATTCGTGGAGAAGCTCTTTCTCAATATCTCGTTTCTCTAGTATTTCGGCGTTCATGTAGATCTGGCCCTGGTACTCTCTGACCTTTCCTACAGCTTCAACTATGTCCCCTATCTCGAAGTCTTCCAAGTCATCAAGCTCGTTGAAAAACTTTAGCTGGATAGTATCTGTTCCATCGTCCAAAGTTATTGAACCGTATGTTTCGTCCTCGTTAACAAAAGTGTCGACAACTGTAGCGACGACTCTCGCCCTTGAAAATCTCTGTCCTTCCGGTGTCAGAAGGTAGTTAGGTGTAAATCCTTCTTTCTGAAAGTATTTCCCGGAGTTAAGTTTTTTGGCGTTCGCGAGCTTCGCTGTCTGTCGTTTCTGCTGGGGCATGGTATCCTGTACCTAAGATATTCTTATGAATTTTTATACGTGCGACGGTATCAATCACATCATCTTGACCTTTCCGGGTTCAGGCTCGAAGACTTCGCCGTCCCGCATCAACTGTTTAATCCGTTGCTCGGTCTTGTCCCGGTCAAGTCCCTCTTCTTCCGCCTCATCAAGTACTTCTTCAAGTTCCGCAGAGCTTTCTCCCGCCATCTGTTTCAAAATGTGCTTGATGGTCTGGGCCCTGTTCCTCTGACTCGAAGATGTACCTGTCTCAATAATATCTGCGTCGAACTCTCCCGTCTCTGGGTCGACACCTACCTGCTCAAGGCAGTAAGTTAGTATATCGATGGCTCTCTGTGCATCCTCTACCTCGACCTCCTCCTTCAGCTCCGCTCTAGCCGAAGCTTCAGCTACTCTGACAAGAGCTTCTAGCTGTCTTGCAGTAACTGGTACGGAGTCTCCTGCTTCGCCTCCGCCTTTCTGACGCATCGAAACGTAGAACTCCTGAATCTGGTCGGCTGCATCCTCAGTAAGATCAGGTCTGTAGTTCTTCTTCGCGTACGCGACGTACTTCCTCAGTGTTTCTTGCGGTATCTCGGCATCAGTCTCCTCCGGATCGATATGGTTCTGCAGAACCTGTGAGGAAAGCTTGGTGTCCTTCGACTCGTCCGGCTCGTCCTTAACAGGGAAGATAAAGTCGAAACGTGAAAGCAAAGTGTCTCCGATCTCGATCTGCTGCGGGATAGGCTCGTAAGGATCAAAACGCCCGAATTTAGGGTTTCCAGCCGCAAGAATAGATGTCTGTGCATTCAAGGTGGCCTGGATGTTTGCTTTCGAAACGGAGATCTGCTGCTGCTCCATCGCCTCGTGAAGACTGGAACGGTCCTCCTCTGACATCTTATCAATTTCGTCAATAACCGCGGTACCTTTGTTCGCCAGAACAACGGCTCCAGCCTCAAGCTCGAACTCTCCGGTGGTCTCATCGCGGACTACTGCTGCTGTAAGCCCTGCTCCGGTGCTTGATTTACCTACAACGTAACGTCCTTTCGGTGCAAGCTCTCCTGTGAATTTTAGCATCTGTGATTTGCCTGTTCCGGGTTCTCCGATCAGTAACATGTGTATATCTCCTCTTGACTTTACGCCGTCTTCTCTAGTCTTTTTTACTCCGCCGAAGATCTGTAAGGCAATAGCTTTCTTGATCTGTCGGTGGCCGTAGATCGATGGTGCGATCGAGTCTATTATTCTGTCGAATATGTCAGGGTTCTCAGCCATCGATTCGATCTCTTCCCGCTCTTCATCGTTCAAAGTTAGTTCTTCAAACTCCTGCTGGGTTGGCTCGAGGTAGTTGCCTTCCATATAGATATCGAACTTCTTAGAGTTCTTCTTCAAAGGTCTTTCTTTCAAAACGCCGGTTATTTCGGCTACGTTACCTGGCACGACTTTTTTCTGGAAATCCGGGTCAACAAGATCGCCTTCCAACCTGATCTGAAGTGTCGAAGGCTGTTCAGAACCTTCCCTGGACTCGGGGTTCTCCTCAACAGTAACCGTCTGCGTGTCTGTCATCTTTTTCTCAACAGTTTCAAACTTCCTCGAACCACAGTCGCACTTGTACGGACTTTTCAACTCAGATGAGTCCTGCTCTTTCTCGTAACGGTCGCCGCACTGTGCACATTCAAAGATAGCGGAGACAACTTCTGGTTTTACCTGTGAAGCTCTCTTGATCATTCCCTCTATTGGAATAAACTTGCCTATGTGCTGTGAACGAAGATTTCTTACAAGCACAAAATCTTCTTCCGGCAGGTTGGTAAAACGTACACGGAAATCCTCGTCCGAAACAATATCAACGCCCATAACTCCTTCCTCCGCTGCATTAATAGCGGAATCAGGTTCTTCTCTTAGATAATCGCTTAAACGGGGTTCAAACATGTCCATTTCCATAAAGTCAACGACAATAGATTCTTCGCCGTCCTGAACTGCGTCAGCTACCTTTTCATAGTATTTATCCGAGAAAAACTCCTCGAACTCGTTGACTGCTTCCCCGTACTCTACTGATCCCCCCGGACTCATATTGTAATATGGGGCGGAAAAGCTGAAAAGGATTCACTACACCAGAAAAGCTATGGCCGAACGACTTGAAGATGAAGAACTTAAAGAAGCGCTTGAAGACCTGGAAATATGGGGTCTCGAAGCCGGAAAACTATCTACCCGAATAGAGTTTGATGACTATAAGAAGTCTGTTTTCTTCGCAAATACTGTATTTACACTTGCAGAATCGCATTTCCACCACCCGGAAGTCAAGATCGAATACGGTGTTGTAGAGATCGATCTATGGAGCCATGAAGAGGAAGCAATAACCGAAAAGGATATTGAGCTAGCCGAAGAGATTACTGAAAAAGTCCGGAGTATTGACTGGAATTAAATCTTTTAGGTGTTAACTGATTAGTAGATGAGTCTGTTGAGGACTGAGCCCGAGAAGTCCCGAAGCGAAATTCTGGAAGCGGACAACGTTGGTGAACTGCTTGGAAACGGTTATTCTGAATTCGATCTAAGAAGGGACTGGTACTTGAACGCTTTAGATTCAGATCCTCACTATGAGATGTTCGAACAGAATGGAGTAACCGGTGTACAAGTAGGGGGCGATAGAGAGTACAAAATAGTGGGGTTTCCTCACGGTATTGAAGGTACTGAATTGACTCCGGACAAGCATCTTGAACATTTACTGGATGAATTTGTTTTGCAGGAGTCTGAAGGCGGAGCAGAAATTTTCTATGAACAGGGACTGAACGGAATTCTCTCGATCGACGGTGAAGAGATGGATGACCAGTCGTGGGCTGTGGAAACCGCTAAAGACAGAGGTCTTGACTATGCCGAAAAGAAGGCTGAGAAAGCAAAGAAGCTTGATTCTTATCTTTACTGGGCCAAGACAGTTCCGGGTTTGGCCGGATACGCCACGTTAGCCAGTTTAGGCCGAGAAGAACTAGCCTCCAACTCCTCCAAAATACGGGATTCGGATCTGTTCCTAAACAATATTTCAGCACTTCAGTCGGGAGATCTCGAGACCGCACAAGAAGCTATGTACAGAAACCAGTTGCCTGAAAAGTTGGAACGCGACCTAGTCGGCGAATTCAAGCAAATCAGGCTTAACGGCAGATCTGAAAGAATGGCGGAATACGTGTTTCATGAAGGAAATGAGCATAACGTTTTGCTTGTAGGTACCGGCCACATGTTCCCGGTTGCACATTATCTTGAAGATGAAGAGTTCTCAGGAAGTTTTGAAGAAACCAATTTAGATTTCGATAAGTGGCTCGAAGAAGAACTCGAGCCAAAAGTGAAATCAGCTCTGAACTGATCGGTATAAATCTTGAGTCCTTACACTAGGAATATGTACAATCAAGATGATATCCAGAGATTAACTGAAGAACTTGGTGAGTATGACGGAAAGGATCTTGAGAGAGATTATGAAGAGGTACTTCTTGACGCAGAAATGTCCCCGGATATGAGCGAGTTTGAATCTTATGATACCGAGGCCGGAGAAGAGTATGTTGATGACAGAAAAGCCTTGGCATTTGACGTTCACGACCTGTTAGAAAGCCGTTTTGAGCAAGCTCTAGCATCTAACAGTCTGGATATAAGGGCTCTAGACACTCTTAGCTCTGCGAAAGGCATCGCCAGAGAGATGGCTGCTGACGTATACAACCAGTTGAGAGAGAAGAGGAAACTTGATGATGAAGATGTTCAGCAGGCTGTTGCGAGAACCACTTCAGCTTACTTCGAGGAGGTTAAACTCCTCAATATAGATTACGCGGCCTCAGCAACGGAGCAGCTGAATGAATACGCAAGAGTTGATGATGATTCCGGCGGATTGGGAGATCTAGATCTCTGGCCTGACATGGAAGAGTCGGACGACATCCTTTAACCATTTTCTAACTTCTATTTATTCTGTATGAAAGTTCCTGAAGATGCTGACAGAGACTTTACAGCGGGCGCCTATATTGTCAAGGACGGAAAAATTCTACTTCTGAACCATAAGAAGTTGGATATGTGGCTGCAACCAGGAGGACATATAGAGGAAGGAGAGACTCCTACAGAGGCTGCTAAAAGAGAAGTTTTAGAGGAGACAGGCCATGAAATTGAGATTTTAGGGGGTCAGAAAACGTATGAGGATGGTTCTACTGATCTGCCGGAACCTTTCAACGTCAACCTTCACGGGATTAAAGAGGGTCACTGGCATCTCGAGTTCCAGTACATAGGGAAGGTAACTGGGAGGGTCAACGATTACGAGTACAGCGATGAGAATATTGAATGGTTCTCTAGAACGGAAATTGAAGAACTGGATAATATTCCGGAGAATGCTAGAAGGGCTGCTTTGAAGGCTTTAGAGAAATATTAAGAATAAAAGGAATTGCTTTTAGAGAGCCCCGATTTCCTCGAGGTTCTCTTTTAGCTTGTTGATGCCGTTTCTTACGTCGTCGTAGGTTCTTCCGCCTGTGCAGACGATTCTTCCTGAACTGAATAGTAGGAAGACTACGTTAGGTTCTTCAATCCTGTATACTAGTCCTGGGAACTGTTCTGGCTCGTACTCTGTACCGACTAGTTCGAATGCGATCCTGTTCAGATTGAGTGTGTGGTCGAGTTCTGATGATGCGACCATGTTCTGTACTGTGATCTCTGGCTTTGTCCCGATCTCGACGTCTGCTTCTCTCAGTTCGTCGATGATCTTGTGTACGGCTTCTTTAGCCATGTCTGGGCTCTGTGTTCCGGTACATACGACTTTGCCTGATCCGAATAGTAGTGCTGCGGCCTTTGGTTCTTCCAGTCTGTATACTAGTCCTGGGAACTGTTCTGGTTCGTATTCGGTGTTTTCTAGGTAGATCGCTATTCTGTCGAGTGGCATCCTTCTGTCTAGTGTGGTGGAAGCAACCACGTTTTCGATTTTTATTCCGTCGTCCTCGTCAAAACCTTCTTCGCTCATTTTTTGGTTCACCTCGGGGTTGGCGCCTTCAGAAAATCAAAAACGCCTTTTTAAATGTAGTATATCTGTATTTAAAATAAACTCTTTTAAAAGGTGGGATGCCGTAGTGTTGAAACAGTTGGAAACAAGTCCTACAGAACTTGTATAAAAACAGATATGTTAACTTAGAATGTCCGGATGAAACCATCACAAAGAAAGAACATAGTTCTACTCAGCTTCTTCATCCTGCTAGTCGTAGTAGTACTATTCCTGTTCGTATACGCACAGGACTCGCCCGGACTCTACAGACCACAGCTTCCGGATATAGGAAACATAATCGACTGGATAATAGAAAAATTCAACATTCTCAACTACTTTTAACCTTCTCCAGAGAGCCCGACACCCGAACTACTTCTACAAAAGCATCTTCGCCCTCAATACAATTAACTAAAGTAAGTGCGGCTCTTAAACGATCCAGCTCAGACCTTCGAACTTTAATTACACCTTCCTGCTTATCCTCGTCAAATGTGGTGCCGATAATCCATGGATCCATCTTTGAAGCTCCTTCCGCACCTGCATGATCAATTATACTCTTCCAGAAACTATCCACTACCTCACCGATATCAAAGTCTCTCTCGGAATGAATTTTGAATCGGATGTAACGTTTCTTCTGTCTTATAGATGGAGGAAGACGTTTCACTCTTCCACCTCATCTACACCTGGTCTAACATTTTCTCTGGCGTCTTCAGCTCTTTCAATAATTTCTCCAGGGTAGTAAGATACCGCCTTACTTCCATCAAAACCTAAAGAGTCAATAATCGATTTCAGATCTCTCGGACCCCGAAGCTCAAGCCTTTCACCAGCTCCTGATGTAATTATGTAGGGTGTATCGTATTTTTCACACAGCTTCAGGTTTCGCCTCCAGTGCTTCAATACAAAAGAACGGTGCTTTCCCGTGTTTTCAAGCAGCTGTCTTAAATCGAAACCAATAGCCACACGGTTTTCACTGGCTTTCTCTGCGACGACATGGTTGATACCTGAATCCTTCCTGCCTTTTTCAGGGTGTAGAAGAACATCGATTCTCGTAGACTCTGCAGCTTTCCTGTTCAACTCTTCGTCTCCCCCCTCAAAAACAAGTATATCGGCGGTTTCACGGTTTTTGTCGATCTTACGCTTTAATTCTCCCCACTCATCGGCCTTCAGGAATACTGTCTCATAGCTGCAGTTAGTTGAATCCCATCCAAGTTCTTCCGTCTTCCCTTCAATTTTTTCAGAGGTTTCTCTGAGACAGATTTCGTGTAAACTCATGAGTTCAGTATCTGAACAATTAATAAAACAGCTTTCATATGTTATCGCCTATACTATTTCCAGTGCCATTATCAGTTATACTGATGTTTTGGCCGGTGGAGAAAACTCCGTTAGAATCTATCATGCAACTAGTGCCGTTCGAAGTGATGTTAATGCTCGTATTGTGGTCATGTGGTCTAAATTTGTTCATTAAAACGTCTGTTTCTTGAGCGTCAATATTTAATGCTGTGTCTGCCTCTCCAAAAGTACATTTCTCTATCCGGCACATCCTGTTCGACACTACAACCCCGTCTTTTCCAGTTCCAGGGCTTATATGTACATTTGAAAGTTCGATTCTTTGATCGGAAAGCGTTACAGTTCCACTTATTATCGATCCGCTCCATGCTATACCGCCTGTACCCTTTATACAGACTCCTCTGGTGGAGACAGTTATGTCTTCATCATAAGTCTGTGAATTTGGAATTATGAGAGTTTGTCCTTCCTCTAGATCATTTACAGCCTCTTGAAGTGTTGAATAATTTGAGGCCTTGATTTTCCAACTCTCTTTCAATTCTTGCTTCCCATTCCTCCAGATCGCGTTCTCAGTAATTTTGAGACCTGAAGTTGGCATTAAACCCATTATCCCTATACCGGCTCCGAGAATCGCCTTTTTCAGGAAAGATCTTCTGGAGACATTTTTCTCTTCCATGCTGGTATCGCCTCCTCTATAATCAAGTTCCTCGTCCATTATGAACTATTGGATCTATCCGGCTTATATTTTTTAGCGATAGAATGTCTGAAATCGGCAAGAAAGATCAAATGAATATGTAGGGGAAAATTTACTTCCCTTTGTCCTTGTTGCTGGAGATTGAAGGTCTTACCTTCTCAGCGCCGGTTCCCTTGTTGTTAAGTCCTCGGGACTTCTTGGCTGCAGGCGTAACTCCTCTCTCGGCCCTGTTTTCCTGGTCGCAGATCCAGTTGATGTCGTCATCGTTCTGGATCTCAGGTCTCTCAGGGTCGACCATGATTATCTCGTACCACTTGTAGTTTCCGTCCTCACATACCCAGTAAGAGTTGAGTACTTCTAGGTTGGAGAACTTTTTCGCAGCTCTCTGCTCTGCAATTACCTGCTTCGACTTCTTCGATGAATAACGGCTCTGTCCAGCCCTTCTTGGACTTCTTCCGCCGGAAGGTCTCTTTCTTTTCGAAGCTCCTTTCTTAATCTTAACTCGGACGGTGTTGAAGCCTTTTTTGGCTTTGTAACCTTGTTCTCTTGCTTTCGGAAGCCTTGTCGGGTTTTCGACACTTATGATAGAATCTTGCTGCCTCCATTCGACCAGACGCTGCTGCCAGAGTTCGTCAAGATTCTCCTTAGGCTGCTCGTACTGGTCCTTAGCGTACTCGTAGTATCCCACTTTTGATAACCTCGTAGTCTTTATGAAGAAGCAAAATATTATAAACGATGGCGCTACTGGTATCTAGCCAAGTCTCTGCACGGAAAGGTAATTTCGGTGAGCGCCCGATCTCAAAGTTTCTGAACTACTTGAAGTATGCCGTGTTTCCAAGGTAATCTGATCGCCTTGGTTCAATTCAAAAAGCTTTCCTGCAAGAGGCCTGGTGGCGAAACTTCCTGAACCTGTTTTTTCAACGTTGTAGGTGCTTGTGGATCCATTAATAACTATCCTACCTGATACTGTGGCAGAGGAAGAAAGGGATTCATACTGAATTTGTCCTGAGATTAGATACTTTCCTGATTCTTTGATATCTATGCTGTTGTTTGATGTATTGAAGGAACCTCTTTCATCTGTTCCTGAAGCAGTATCAATATTGACCTTAGTAACAGTGTAGTCCGTTATTGACTGGTCTGACGAAAGATAAGTAGTTAGACCAACATTTTTCGATACTTCGTTTGAGCTTACCGAGTTGAAAGATGAGTCTCCTCCTCCTAGAACTCCGTTATTTGTAATTCTCAGGCCGGAGGTGGCGGATAGGCCCATAGCTCCTATGCCTAAGCTACCTAGACCTATCTTTTTCAGGAAGGATCTTCTTGAGATCCGGTTTCTCTCATTTCCATCTTTTTGCTGATTGTTCGGTCCGAGCAATATCTTTCTTATTCGTTTTCTTGAGAATTTAGTCATAATATTGGTGAATTTTGGTTGAATTAAAGTCTTTGTCTATAAATTTTCTAGGAGAAATCTTATAGCCTCAGATCTCGGAGATTGCTTATCCCGCATCTCAGTATTCTCTCCGAAAGTCTCATCTAAGTCCTTGGGTATGAAGATAGGGTCAAAGCCAAAGCCGTCACCTCTCTTTTCCTCGGCAATCCTTCCTTCTGTAGATGCGGTTACTGAAAAGTTTCTTTCGCTGTCACAATAACCTATTGAAAGCCTGAACTCGGCGTTTCTGTTCTGTTCAACCAGTTTTAGAATACCCTCGTTTCCTATAGTGTTTAGGACGAAACCGGTGTTTACACCTGGAAAACCGTTCAAAGAGTCGATGAAAAGCCCGATATCGGTCACGATAACAGGTCTTCCGAGCTGCTGGAAACAGTACTTAGCTCCTTTCTCTGCGATATCCTCTGTGGAGTTAGAGTCGTGATCTTCAGGGTAGTGGATATCCGCTGTTTCAAACTCGATACCGGTGCCTGTTGCTGCATTCCTAAAGGAGTTAAGCTTGTCCTCGTTAGTTGTGACCAGAGTGATTGTTTTACGGGGCATATTGAGTACTCAGAAGCCGAAACACATAAAACATCAGTGTGTTATTATTCGTCTGTGATACTATGAATCCGGCACTAAAGATTCTGATCGGAGCCGTAATGGTTATCGTAGGAGTCTTCTCCTCAGTAACCTACTTCGAACAACTCGTAAATCTAGTTCAAGCTGGTATTGGACCGCTTCTAGTGCTTGTAGGAGCGTTTGTAGTCTGGCTTGAAAGCGATGAGTGGAAGATGAGGAAAGAGAAGGACAGCAGAGAAGGCCTCCAGCAGCAGTTCCAGACCGAAGAAGAAACAACTTCCTCAGCCGAACAGACACAGGAACAGGTCAAGGAAGCTGTAGAACAGGAAGGACATACCTGTGAAGAATGTGGAAGAACTTTCGACACTTCGAGAGGACTAAGTATTCACAAAGCACAGAAACACGATTAAACCTCTTTCTACCTTTTTTCTTTAATTTTGATCCTCGTAGAGATTAACCACTTTTTCTAAAGAATCAGCGTTTTCCTTATCGTCCCTGAACTGTTTCATTCTCGGAAATCTCAAGGCGTAACCTGAAGAATAGTTCGGACTTTTCTGTATCTCTTCATACTCGGCTTCCACGATAACTTCAGGTCGAACTTCTACGTCTCTGCCACCCTCATTAACGATTAACGGTTCAAGTTTCTCAGTTATCTCTTCCAATTGCTCATCGGTTAAGCCTGTGGCCATACGTCCAACCATCTTGTACTCTTGAGATTTTTCATCCCAGCAACCAAGCTTCAAACGGGAGAGCCATCCACTACGTCGTCCTTCACCCCATTTTGCGCCGATTATCGCCAGGTCCAAGGTTTCCATTACCGGTTTCAGCTTCACCATGTAGCCTACACGGTTCCCTGGCTTGTATCTAACGTTAAGAGACTTCATCATGATTCCTTCATGTCCCTCGGAAAGAGCTTTCTGCTGAAGTTCCTGCACCCTTTCTTCTTCAGAGGTTTCAAAGTGGTCTACCAGCCTCAACTCCTGTTTCTCCTCTTCCACAATTCCGCCGAGCTTCGACCATCTATCGATATACTCTTCGTCAAGCATCGAACCGTTAAGGTAGATCAGGTCGAAAGGTCTTACCTCTACAGGGATCTCCTTTTTCAGTTTCTGTATATCGTACTTCCTCTTGATCCTCTTCGAAAGCTTCTGGAACGGGATCGTAGACCCTGTCTCAGGATCGTAGGCCAAGATCTCGGTATCTATAATACATTTTTCAGCGTCAATATTGTTCTTAACAGCTTCTACAACATCCGGGAACTGTTTTGTAACGTCCTCGAGCCTTCTAGTGAATACTTTAACCTCGTCTCCGTCAATATGTATCTGGGCTCTCATTCCATCGTATTTGTAGTCGATTGCGGCAGGTTTGCCTACAGATTCGAAACCTTCTTCGATAGTATCAACTTTCTTCGCCAGCATAGAGTTTATAGGCCGGAAGACCTCTATCTCAAGTTCCTCCAAGGCTTCAACGCCCTGCTTGCAAGCCTCCGCTACCGCTGTGAAGTCGTTCGTTAGGTCGTATGCATGTTGTATTATCTCCGTATTTTCTCCATCGAAAAAAGCCTCTGCTAGTGCATCACGTACAAGTCCTTCGGCTACACCCAGTCTCAGGTTTTGAAGGAATGTTCTGGCAACGTAACGTGCTTCTTCAGGTTCTGCTGATGAGATAAGGTCGGCAACTTCTTTCTTCTTTTTATCCATAGAAACGGAGCTGGAAAGGCCTGAGTTACCCATCTTCGCTACTTTCTCGAGCTTGTCCATAACCCGTTCTACTGTCAACTCTTTCGTCATCAACCTTTGCTGGGTCTTTTTCTCAACCATCCTTTCGGCCGCCAGACCTAAGTCGCCTTCTTCTTTCCAGACTTTCTCTATCTCTTCCTCCGATCTTCCTGTAGCTTCTTTTATTATGTCGACCATGGTCTTGCTTGAGATGCCCAGATCTAGATCCTTCCAGTCTGGGAAAGGCCTGCCCATCGATAGGAGTACGAGGGATTCCAGGTTCTCAGGATTGGAGGAGTACAGTTCTGCTAGAATATCTGTCTTGTCGAGGGTTGACTGTGTGTCTCCCAGTTTTCTGTAACTGTCTACAAGTTTTGAATACTGCATAGGAGGGTTTTCGGGCTGAAAGGTTTAAACCGTGGGCACTAACCCATTAAACATGAGTGTTTTCGATTCGGTACTTGGCCTTAAATCTTTCAGGAGCTGTAAAGACGATACTATTCCCAGAAAGTCTATGGGCAAGGTTCTTGAGGCAGGAAGGAACGCTCCCTCGCCGGGAAATGTTCAGAGCCTTGAGTTTATCGTGGTTGAGGATGAACACAAGAAAGAGATGCTTTCAGAATCAGCAGACGATCATAGGTTGGAGGAGGTTCCTACAGCGGTAATAGTTCTGGGAGATATTGATAGGATGTCCCGCAGGTACGGCGATCACATGGCCAGAGAGGCATGTAATGCTGAAGCAGCCTGTGCCGTACAGAACATGAGGCTGGTCGCTGAGGAGGAAGGTTTTGGATCTTTCTGGGTAGGAGGTTTCGACCCGGATCGGATAGCTGAACAGTTTGGTATTCCGACAGGCAAACAGCCACTTGATTTACTGGGATTCGGTTTTGCCACCGATGAGGTTGAGAGGCCTTCGAAGTTCGGTTTGAACGAGGTCTGTTTCTACGATAGTTACGGCAATCAGGTTGGCTCGGCTTTTGATGGGCTTGAGTGGAAAGGTCTTCATGAGGAAAGAGAGATCTATGGGAAGAAGGCTGGAGGCTTCCTGACTAAGCTGAGACAGAAAGCGAACAAGTATTTATAAATCTTCAGTAGCAATTATTACTAGGCGATAATAAACTAATCTGGTCGGGGCCTAAACGGCCGGATAAGGTTTATAACTGCCGTACTGAAAAGTTTTGTTAATAGAAGGTGTAAAAAACATGGTCGCAAGCCAAGAAACTCTGGACAAGCTAGAAGACATCGGATTGAACATGTACGAAAGAAAAATATACTCAGCGCTCCTGGGACGGAGCGTATCGACAGCCGGAGAGCTGTCGGAGATGACAAACGTCCCACGTTCCAGAGCTTACGACGTTCTCGAATCACTAGCGGAGAAAGGCTTCGCAGTAATCAAATCCTCTCAACCTATGGAATACGTGGCAATCCCTCCTCAGCAAGCCATCGAAAACATAAAGAAAAGCCACGAGCGCGATCTGGAGGATAAACTAGAAAAACTTGATAGTTTCAAAGATTCCGAAGCTGTAAACGAACTAGAAGACCTCTACGACCAAGGTCTTGAGCTAGTTGAACCAGAGGAAATGTCTGGCTCCCTCAAAGGACACCACCAGATCAACCAGCACATGGGAACCATGTTCAAAGAAGCAGAGGAATCGATCAAAATCGCAACCTCGGAAGAAGGTCTGAACAACCTTTACGAGAACCATGCAGACGTGATCGAAGAAGCCAAAGATGCAGGAGTCAACCTGAAGATTCTCGCACCTGTAACTGACAAGAACAGAGATGCATGTGAGTCAATTTCTGAACACGCAGAAGTAAGACATATGGAAGGCAAAGATGAGTTTGATGTTCCAGAAGGAAGATTTGCAATTATCGACAACGACGCACTAACCATGTCGATGACACACGACGAAGTACACGAGACACAGGACACAGCTTTCTGGACAAAGTCAGACCACATGGCACAGGATACGATGGAACCTGTCTTCGACATGCTCTGGCACCACTCAGAAGAACCACCAGAAGGACCGGAGAAACCAGAATAGTCTTTTTACCCGTTGAAACTGTTTTTCACACAGTTTCCGGTCCCTACTTTCTATCTCCATTCTGCCTTTACAGGACTTTCCCCGTTAGATAGAAACTTTTTCAGCAGTGAATCAGATCCAAGCAGCGAGAGAAGGCTGAAGCTGGAACCGGTCTCAACTTCAAAAGTTGTGAGCTGTCTTCCGGTCATGTTCCCTGCTACATCAACCGCGGTCTTTCTTCCGCCTAAAGTATCGACAAGACCGAATTTTTCAGCCTCCGAACCAAGGAAAATCTGTCCTGTCTCTACCTTTCCGACCTCCGAAGAGTTAAGTCCTCTTTCTTGAGCAACTTCAGATATGAACTGGTTTCCAAGCTTGTTGACTTTTTCTTGGAGCAGCTGGCGTTCATCTTCGGTGAGGTTTGTAAACTGTGATCCGGCCTCCTTCAAAGATCCTGAAGAAATATTGACGTACTCAACACCGTATTTATCTAACAAACCGGAAAACTCCAGGTAAGAGCTTCTAACTCCGATACTGCCTGTTATAGACGCCGAGTCTGCAACTATTCTGTCGCATCCCAGCGAGGCAAGATAGGCGCCTGAAGCTGCAACATCCCTGAAACGACAGACAGTAGGCACTTCAATAGATTCTATCGATTGCCTGATTTCTTTCGAAGCAACAACTGCGCCTCCTCCAGAGTTCCACTCATAGATTATAGCTTCTGCATTATTTCTCAGTGCTTGAGAGTTCAACTGTCTTACTTTCTCAGGATTTATAGAACTGGTTGCACCTAGACCCCCGGAGGATGAAGGCGTTATTGAACCGCTGAGCTTCACTACTGCTGCTCTTCCTCCTGAGTCGAAAAGTCCTGCTGATCCGAGTGAAACCGAGAAAAATAGTACTCCGAATAAAATAATGTATTTTCTCATAAATTTTCTGCAAGCGGCTTTTCTTTTTAACATTTCATCCGGAGCTGTGTATTATGGTACTGAAGAAAATCTCCCGAGGCATAATTGAAGAAATAGAAGAAGGCGAAATCCAGTCAAAGGACGAGATCGAACAGAGGAAAAAAGATCTTTGTTCAAAACACTCGTTCGACGGCATGCCCAAGAACTCTGATATACTGAAGTTCGTTGAGGAGGGGGAGGAGAAAGCAGAGAAACTTTTGAAGACTAAACCGATGCGTACAATCTCCGGCATAGCCAATATAGCTATAATGGCACGTCCCGCGCCATGTGGTGGAGGCTGCATCTACTGTCCGAAAGGAAAGGACGCACCACAAAGCTACACAGGGAAAGAACCTGCGACAAGACGTGCGATCAGAAACCAGTACGACCCTTACGATCAGGCGACTGACAGACTAGAACAGTACGAGAAAAACGGGCACTCGATCGACAAATCAAAGCTTATCGTTATGGGAGGAACCTTCCCGTTCCAGGACCCCGACTACCAGAAAGCATTCGTCAAGAAAGCGTTCGATGCGTTCAACACATATCCTGAAGGCTCGGATCTCGAGGAGGCAGAATCACTTGAGGATGCACAAAAACTGAACGAGACCGCTCAAGTAAGAAACGTCGGTGTAACGTTCGAGACAAGACCTGATATCTGTGAAACAAAACACATCGACAGAATACTTGAGATGGGAGGCACTAGAACTGAGATGGGTGTTCAGACTGTCTTTGATGAGACACACGAAATTACTAACAGAGGCCATGGGATGGATAAAGTGATTGAGGCCACGAAACGTTTGAAGAACGCAGGGTTCAAGGTCGCATACCACCTGATGCTAGGTCTTCCAGGTGAAGGATACGAAGAGGATATTGAGAAGTTCAAGGAAGCTTTCTCGAACCAGGACTACCAGCCTGACGAAGTAAAGATCTACCCGTGTGAGGTTATACAGGGAACAGAGCTTTATAGACAGTATGAGGAAGGCGATTTCGAACCTATCTCAAGTGAAGAAGCCAAGGAACGACTTAAAGAAGTACTGAAGAACCACATGCCTCCTCACGTACGAGTCAAACGTGTGATGCGGGATATTCCGTCTACAGAGGTTGATGCAGGCCCTCAACTAACAAACATGAGACAGATGGCTTTGCAGGAGATGGAGAAAGAAGGAGAAAGATGTAGATGTATAAGGTGTAGAGAGGTAGGACACCAGAAAGCTAAACACGGCCGTGAACCTGAAGACGTGGAGCTGGTTGAGAGAAGTTACGATGCATCTGGAGGAAAAGAGTACTTCCTAAGCTATGAGGATACCAACCAGGACATCATACTTGGTTTTACACGTCTGCGTGCGCCACCTGAATCCTTCAGGCCTGAGATCGATGAGAACACCTTGATTGTCCGCCAGCTCAAGGTCATGGGAAGCGCCACAGACATAGGAGAAGAAGGCGACACACAACACACAGGTTACGGAACAAAACTTATGGAGAAGGCTGAAGAAAAAGCCCGGGAACTTGGAAAAGACAAGGTTGTCGTTATCTCAGCTGTCGGAACTAGGGAGTATTACAGGAAGTTTGACTACGAGAAAGAAGGTCCCTACATGGTAAAGGAGCTTGACTAAATCTTAGTATTGATACTACTCAACTTCTAGTTTCTGATGCATCGAGTTAAAGTTTTCATAACCGTTTTCAGTCACCAGAATCATATCCTCCAGTCTTACACCGCCGATATCCGGGTCGTAGAGTCCGGGTTCTATAGTTAGAATCATTCCTGGCTTCAATTCATCATCCCCAAATTTCAGTTTAGGAGGTTCGTGGAGGTCAAGTCCTACGGCATGTCCTGTCGAATGAGTGAAATCTTTCGTTTCAGCTCCCGTCCTAAGAGTCTCGTAACCTTTTTCCTCCAGGACATCGCAGGCTGCGTTATGAACCTCTGAAGCCTTTGTTCCGGATCCGTTCTCTAAAACTTTAAGAGCGGCCTTTTTTGCCTCTTCGACAGCTTCTTTCATCTGTTTAATCTCAGAACTGGCATCTCCTTTAACAAACGTTCTTGTCATATCTCCGAAGTACTTTGACTTGTTTCTGGGGAATATATCAGCGATTATAGTATCTCCGGCCTTAATTTCCCCTGATTCTCTTTTGTGCGGGTCTCCACTTGCTTTTCCCGAGGTTATTATCATCCCTTCTGGATTTCTACAGTTCTGGTCCAGAAGAAACTTCTCTATCCTTGATTTCAACTCTTCTGCTGTCAAGACTTTTCCATCAAGGTAAAGAGTTCCCTGTTTAACATCTGCTTTTTCCAGCAGTTTTCCCAGCTTTTTCATGGACTTTTCAGTGGTTTGCTGGACGTTTCTTATCTTTTGGATTTCTTGCTCTGACTTTGTTTTTCTTGATTCCATTATGACATCGTCTACAACTTCTAATTCTAACCCGTGATTCCTTAGCTTCTCTGCTAGCCCGAGGTCGAAGTCTTTCTGTACCGCGACCTTCTTCACGTTTTTCTCTTCTAATAGCTTTGCTATGCTTTCTGCAGGATCTTGTTCGTCTTGAGATACAAACTCGTTTGAACTTGTAACTTCGTCAACATCCGCCTCGCTTCTCGCTCTATTGAGCTCCAGATTTCTGCTGACCATTAAAGTGGAGTTGTCTGGTTTCTGCAGGTATGTTGCGGAGTCTGGTATCTTAATTCCAGTAAGATAGTAAAGATTACTGTCTTCATTAGTTATTCCATTTCTAAGAAAGGCGTCAAGATTATTCTCTTTTAGGAAGTTTTGAAGTTTGTCAGATTGAGCCATATTAATTCAGTAAGCGATTATAGTCAAAAACTCTTCGTAAAGTGTATAGGGCAAAAATAAAAAGGTCGGATTTCCCCTCCCCGACCTTTGCTCGCCGATGTTAGTTGGTTCTCTGGTTCTTCAGGTTCTGCCATCTTTCCGAGAATTCGTCTTTCATCTGTTCAAGTGCTACTTTCTCTTCGTCGCTTAGTTCGTTTGATTCAACGATGTTCCTGTAGATCTTGTATGGATGTGTAGGAACGTCATCGTCCATGTTTTGCTCGAACCTGTCCTCGAACTTGTGCCGATGCTGTTCGACCATTTCCTGAAATTCGCCGTTACTCTTCAAGTCATCGGCGAGCTTTTCCTCAGTACTTTTACCGATGTCCCAAAGGCTCGCCATATATCTAAACGATTTAATACAACTCTTTTAATCATTTTGATTGATAACAACTGAAAAAACGGTTGAAGGCCCTTCAAACTGTGTTCCATTCTCAGTGACAACCTTTCACGTTATCGACCGATCTCCATGGACTCAAAACCAAAACCAAGAAGCTGAGGCCTGAATATTTAACCTTCCCGATCCCAAGAAACGAACATGAACAATCTAGGGGTGCTTGGCAAGAGTCTTAAACACTTGGCAGACAACCCAAAACTCTTCCTACCCCGAATAATCTCAAGCCTGATAAGCTCTGCATTCCTTATCGTATTTCTAAGCAAGTTTGCAGCCGGAACCAGGATGAGTACTTCCATGATCGCTGCCAGCTTTCTCGGCTTATTCCTTCTATCCTGCACAGGAATATTTGTGTGGCTGATGCTGGTATCTATGGTAAAGAACGGTTCAGGCCTGAAAAAAGGCTTTGTAGAGGCAGCTCAAAACATAGCTAAAGTCTTGAAAACAGGTCTTATGTTTTTATTACTGGCAATCCTTATAAGCCTACCTTCCTCCGCCGGCATACTTCTCTATACACAAGGCACCACTCTAGGAATCTTAATAGGTCCTCTAATTTCGATTTTGCTTGTTTTCCTTCTATCTTACACATCTTACTTCATGCCAGTTACTCTACTGGAGACAGAAGGCGTGCTTGAAAGCTGGAGAAAATCTTACTCGGGAAGTAAAGAGAAAAGAAAAACTGTTATGGCGCTAACTCTTCTTTCATTTGTTCTGTTAGGATCAAGCCTCTGGTTCACATCCTCGCCCGTAGTTAAGTCGCTTGGACAGGCAGGATTTATCCTTGGAAGACTGCTGAGCTCCGTGGTCACTACTTATGTAATGGTGCTCTCTCCCGAACTTTACCTTGATTAACCTCTCAGAACTTCTACAAGTTCTTCTGCTGCCTTTTCAGCCCTGCCATCAGGGTTCTCAACTATGGAAAGGTAGGCGCCTGTCAAAACAGAGCCTGTTGCCGCCATCTCCCTAGCAACTTCTTGATACTCTCTTATCTGGTCGACTTCCTCGTGTTCGCGGTCACGTGAATCATCCTCCATAGTCCTTTCATAGATAGCTTCCGGTTCAGCTCTCAACATGATTATCTTCGAAGGATCAAGGTTCTCAAGCGTCCACTTCGGAAGTCCTGGCAGGTAACCGAACGGTGTCTGGATAGCGGCATGAGTCTCAACTATAACATCTTTCTCCTCGGCATCCTTGAAAATAGACTCTGCGGCATCCTTCTGAACTTCTCTATTGGTGTCTGTATCCAGTTTCTTTAGGTCGTCTCTTGAGTCTACGAGACCCTGGTCCTTTGCGATCTCGACCATTCTATCCCCGTAATTAATGATCTCGTAGTCTTTGTCGGCAATAAGCATCGCCTGTTCTAGTACTGTTCCTTTTCCAACTCCTGAAAGACCTATGATTATGTTGACTTCTCCCATTATTGTTTAGCCTCTACGTTCAGCTTCTCGCCCAAGTAATTTAACCATTTTTCCCCGCCCTCAAGCGGATCGATGAAGCTATAGTCTTGAAGGTTCGCAGCTACGTTCGCCGGGATACCTTTCTTCTCCAGATCCGAATTTAGGAATTCTTGTAGGAACTGCTTTGCGTCCACAAATTCTCTTTCAACCTTTGCCATAAGCCTGTCCTCCTGGACGAAAACATTACCGTACTTCGAGCAGAACTCCTCAACATGTTTTTCTCCGTGAAAAAGCTTAGGCCCCTTCATCTCCTCAATCTCGGGCAGCTCCCGCTCTAATTCAAAGAAGATTCGGGTTTCTTCGCCTACATGAAAACCGGATTCAAATATTCGGAAGTCACGCTTCTCAAGCTCATCTTCAAGTCTTCCAAGCGTCTTCCTCATCTGAGGGTAGATGATATCGTCTATCTCATCTACATTTTCAAACTCCATTACAAGGAAATCGCCTCTCCCCTGAACCTCCTGCTTGACCTCAAACTCTGTGAAGCTTCTTTCCTCGGATTCGAAATAATTTATTCCGGGCTCCCTGTTAAACTTCCAGCACGTGAATACAAAACGTGAAAGATTCTCTCTACTTAAAACAGATGCGACGTTTCTTTCAGGGTCAACAGGGTCGATAACCACAAGAGATTCATTCCTAAACTTTTGTTTCAGTTCGGGAGGCAGTTGCTCGTGGTGTCCGGCAGGATCGATTACAGGTTTCTCGTCCCATTCCACTGCGTTTTCTAAAAGCTGTTTGAAGCTGCCGTATTCCTGAATAAGAACTTCACATAGGTAGCCTGAAAACCCCTCAACTTTTAGTGAAGAGCCGTAAATCCCTTCAGCTCTGAGAAACTTTTTCAGCATTACAACGTCTTCTCTCAGTTCTTCATCCAGGTTTTCCTTTACCCAGCGGGAGTGGTGGGGGGTTCTGTCAACGCTCGATGTGATAGTCTCCGGGGCTGTATTTATACATGGAACGATCTCGACCTCGTGCCCATCGATCTCTCCTTTAGTATATGGGTGTTCGGCATAGTCTACTTGGTAGTCATGTCCTATCTTCTCGAAAACAGTTCTACCTATTTCAAGTCCTTTCTCCTCCAAAGTGTTTCTCTCTGTTCCTTCGGGGAACAGCACGAAAACATCGATGTCGCGGTCGCCCTTCATGCATGTACCTCGTGACGCACTTCCGGCGAAATGTGTGTCAAGACCGAACTCAGACTCTATAAGTTCTGAAATCTCTTGGTACTGGTCTTTAAGCTCCTGGATTTCTTCGCTTGTTGGGTAGTGCTGCTCTAGAACTTTTTCTCTGAGGCGTTGATAGTTCATGTACTAAACTTTGAGGAGAACCACTTTAATCCTTCGAAAAAAGGTGTGTAGAAATAGAAATAAGGTAAAGGGGTTATTCCCTTTTGCCTTCGAAAAGCTTTCTGTCTTCAATCTGCTTGTACTCGATCTCTTCTCCTTCGGAGATCGTGAGGTCTTCAGGAAGCTCCATCTCTTCGGTCTCGTAGGTGTCCATGTCCATTACTTGTGCGATGGTTCCTTCCTTCGAGACGACCTGTCCCACTTTGTTCTCTACGTCCGGTGACATCATCATCGAGTCGACAGGTTTTGTGATGTGCTTGTTCTTGCCGCCGAAGATCTCTTTGGCCTTGATCTTCGCCTTTGCACTGCCGTGTTTTCCGGGGCTTGACTTCGAAACGCTTCTTACTTCGCATGGCTCCCCGTCAATCATGACGTAGGTGCCGTTCCTGACTTTTCCTGCTTCAATCTGTGTCGGCATTCTCTATCACTATCGCTCCGCGGACATAGTTACGTCTGAAGCCTTGACTGTTTTCCTTCCTGCGTGTTCCGCCATTTCGATTGCGTCACGTGCAATTTCTTCCCCTACTTCTTCGACAGCATCCTTAAGCTCTTCTACAGCTCCTTCTGAAACTCTTTCTGCTCCTGCCTTCCTGATAATTCTTTCGATAGGTGCGTTAGGTAGACTCATTATAGATCACGTCGAAGAATTCACGAAACAGCTTTTAATATGAAACGGTTCCGATCCACCGAAAAAACCCGCTTCTGAACCGAATCCAACCGGTTTTAAGCATGGGTCTCTAACCAAGGCTGTATGAAAGCCGTCGTTGATGCGAACGTAATTATACATGGACGGGGAAGCTACGGATTTGAAACGGCAATAATGGTTCCTGAAGTGCTTGAAGAGGTTGAAAGCTCTAAAGGCCGGAATAACCTGAGAAATATAGATTACGAGGTAAGAAACCCTTCTGAACAGGCCCTCAACAAGGTAAGATCGATATCAGATGAGATAAATTCTCCTACATCTAGTGAGGACGAGAAGCTTCTGGCGCTTGCTATGGATATGAAGACCAAGCTGTTTACTGACGATAAACCTCTGCAGAACTTGGCGCTTCATCTTGAAGCAGATTTTAAAGGGTTTCTTGATTCCAAGACCGAGGAAAAGTACAGGTGGGAGTTGAGATGTTCTAACTGTGGGAAGAAAGTTACTGATTCTCAGTGTCCTCGCTGCGGCTCGATTCCAGATCGGAGACGAGTTCGCTGTAGTTCATAATGAAGTCCTTTGAAAGGATCAACAATACTGGTCCGAGTACAAGACCTTTGAGACCGAGAGTAAGCGGTCCGGCTATAAATCCTATGAATATGATTAGAGGGTGCTCGTTCATCTGTTTTGAACCTACGTAAGGCCTCAGGAATACTTCTGGAAGGACGTTAAGCACGATTGTTCCGAATGCCAGGATCAGTGTTCCTTTAACCGGCATGCCGACAAACAGGTAGTAGAATCCTATTGGTCCGTAGATCATGAATGCCGCAAATAGAGGCATTAGGGCTGCTATTCCGATTAGTACCGCCCATAGAATTGTGAATGGTATTGGTGTTGTTATTGAGCCTATGAGGTAGAATCCTATTCCTGTTATTAGACCAAGTATCGCGGCTACTGTAAACTGGGTAAGGAATACACCTCTGAATATGGAGTCTATCGATGTTGTCAGTGTTCGGACAATTTTCTCCTCGTTGTCGGGTAGATCCTCTACCAGTGAGAAGAATTTTCGTTTCAGGTCTGTTCCGTCTCGGAATAGATAGATGGCGGTCACGAGGAATATGCCGAGGTCTATGAATAAACCGGGTAGAGACGCTATTATACCTTCAAGATGGCTTCTGACATTCTCGGGCTCGAGAAGTTTGTCCAGCTGGTTTTGGAGCTGCATTTTTACGTCTTCTGAGGTCTCTAGGTTCTGTATGACCGCTTGAGTTTTGTTCTGCATGTTTTCTGCCACCCCTGTGGTGGCGTTTGAGACCTCTGTGAAGTTATTGATGAACAAAAATGTTCCCAGGAATATTACGCCGACTATGGTACTGACCACAATTAACGAAGACAGGAAGTTGTTGTGAAGTTTCGAGTTCAGCCTCCTGTGCATCGACCTCAATAGGTAGGAGGTTGCGATGGCGAATATTATGGCGTCTAGAAATGGGTAAAGTATGAATAGGCTGCCTAGTATGAGGAGGGCGGATACTCCTATTATTTCTCTTTTGAATCGCATCTCCTCATCCAGCATAAAAATTTGGTTGTAGGGCGTAGCCATTTATTATTCATGGCTAAGAGGTGTTGTGAGTAAGCGATGAAAAAACCCGTGAAAAGGTATATAAAGTTAAGGGAGGTATTGATTAAAAGTATAGGAGTTCGTTCAAGTTGAACATATAATTAGAAATGTATCTGAACTAGCTCCACCGCGTCTAGGAGGTAACAATATTATGACAGAACACTCGCACAACGTACCAAGGAGACAGTTCGACGACTACCAGATCCCCGAGGAATGGGAAGAAGACGAGGACGGAAAAGCAGAAGAACAAGCAGAGGAAGAAGCCGAAACACCCGACCAAGAACCAGAACAGGAAGAAGAAACAGTTTCACAAGGAGAAGGCTACGAAATCAAGAGAGAAGAAGCCGAAGAAGGCGACACAGTTCTAACATGTCCGGAATGTGGCAGCCAGCGCTTCAAAGAAGACTCTGCACAAGGAGAACTAGCCTGTGTAGAATGTGGGCTAATCATCGACGAAGACAGAATCGACGAATCCGCAGAATGGAGAGCTTTCAACGAACAGGAAAGAGAGAAGAAGGCAAGAGCCGGACAGCCTCTAACCTACACAAAACATGACATGGGAGTATCCACCGAGATCGGAAAAGGCTCAGGAGAACTCTACAAGGTATCCGGAAACAAACGTGCCCAGTACTACAGACTCAGAAAATGGCACAAAAGACTCACCAAGTCAAAGGACAGAAACCTTGGTTTCGCACTATCCGAGCTAAACTCGATGGTGTCAAACCTCAACCTTCCTGAATCAGTCCACGAAGAAGTCGCACGCCTATACGAAAAGGCAGTCGACCAAGGACTTGTTAGAGGAAGATCGATGGAATCCATCATCTCTGCACTGCTCTACATCGTCGCAAGAAAACAGGGAACACCAAGAACTCTGGACGAGATCTCAGAAGCATCCGGAATCGAGAAAAGAGAGATCGGAAGAGCTTACAGGTACGTCGCAAGAGAACTTGGACTTAGAATCCTTCCTGCAAAGCCACAGGACTACGTACCAAGATTCGCTGGAAAACTCCAGCTATCAGGAGAGGTCCAGGCAAGAGCAAGAAACATCCTGAAAGAAGCAAGAGAAAGAGACCTTCTCTCAGGAAAAGGACCAACAGGTCTCGCAGCAGCATCACTCTACATCGCCGCAGTCCTAGAAGGAGAGAAGAGAACACAGAGAGAAGTTGCAGACGTAGTTGGAGTCACAGAAGTCACGATCAGGAACCGCTACAAGGAACTAGCAGAGAAGCTCGGACTCGAAGAAGAACTCGAAGAAAAGAGCAACTAAAAAGCCGCTAACGCGGTCTTTCTTATTTAATTTTCCTATTTAATTTGTTTCTCAGTCAGATCCTGCTTCAGCTTTTCCGGTATCGGCCGTAGTATAGGATTCTGTTTGCTCATCTTGCTTGGAGTAGTCCCAGTGAAAGATATTGGTTGCGGGACTCTGGTAGAACTCTTCCAGCCGGAATTCTTTTTCGTATTCCTCTCCCCTGATTTGCACTTTGCCGTCGGCATAGGCTTCTACCGGCTCTCTACCACTAGCTGCCGATGTGAATTCCACGGTTGAGGTGTTTAGTACAGTGACTGTTCCTTCAAACTCGTAGTTAAGTTCTTCTTCGTCTGGAAGTTCTTGCTCAAAAGGCCCATACGTCTCTTCGCCATCATAAATAAGTGCTTCTGCTTCAGAAGGCAGATTTGCCTCTGTTTCCTCAAGAAAACGTTCCAGATTCTCTCTTTCTTCTATTTTAGCATTCTTAGAGATTTCTCTCGCTGTAGTTGCTCTTCTCCAGCCCATTACAGTAAAAGCTGTAACCGATGGATTTAAAAATCTTTGCCTACAACAGGGAAGAGGTTTAGATCGCTTTATTCTGTTGATGCTTCTCTCAGAACCTTTCGAATGTCTTCTAGAGGCGCGTCAGTCCTGAAACCTGTGGGAGAGAAATGGGTTCTCGAAACAGGATAACCCTTGTCCTCCAGTAAACCAAGAACTTTCTCACGTCTAGGAACCTGAATACTTAGGTTGGAGCTCAACTTGTGAAGGTCATAAAACGGTGTAAGAATCTCTGCCTCGCTATGAATTCTTTTAACAAGTTGTTTCGCATCCTCCCAGTTTTCAGGCATTTCCTCAATCATATCTTTCGTAAATCTTCGGTCAACAATTTTCCCTGTCCATAGAGGTCCTGCGATCTTAGTTTCGGTACCGCAGTGTCCGCATTCCTCTTTACTCTCAAGCTTCCTCCATCTACACTCGGGACAGAACGAAAGATATCCTATATTATCTAGTGTGCGGTTGGTTCTCTTCTTTGACTCTGTTACTCTTCCCATGACTCTTGAGTAATGCTGTTCGTGCCAGCAGATCTTGGGGTCGAAGCACTTGTCAAAACGTGCGTAGTTCTGGAAAACCTCTTTAATGTATATGCGGAGCCCGGTCTCGTGCATGAACGAGTTTTTCAACGGTTTCGAGCTGTAACGCCTCATACACGTTTTCTTGTAGCTTCCGGCTGGAGCAGCCAGATCTGTAGCGGTCAAACCCACAAAGCTCTGGTGGTTTGAAGCTCTAGCAGTAGAGTCCAGGAACCTGTTGAAAGGTCCGAAAGGATCTATATCTATAAAGTGGAAGAGGTTTCTGTTCTCGGAGAGCAAAACGTTCGCATCCTCATTATATACTTGTGCTTCGATGTTATTTTCCTCCAGTCCCTTCTCTATGGAGTCTACTGCTTCCGGGTTGGTGTCGTTTAAGTATAGTTTTCCGAGGGCGGAGTAGCGGAAGCCTCTTATTCCGGATGCGGAGAGAGGGTCACATATACGGAACTCTTCGACGTCTATCTTCTCTCTGAACACTTTTAGAGCGATCCTGGAGATGTCTCTGTTAGTCTTCATTTCGTCGTTAAAGAAGACATCTGAGTCTTTACCAGGTTCGTCTTCCTCGGGTGCGAAGATTTTCCATCCTCTCTCTTCCATACTAATTTTCTAGTCGAGAAGACTTTTCAACAACCGCCAACCTATAGAAAACCTTTTAAATCGAGTTGGGATGTCCTAGCTCATAGGGTTTATAAGCTTCCTGTATTCAGGCTTTGATGCCGGTGATTACAACGTGGCTGACGTAGTACAAGAAGTTAAGAACGCGGAAGAAGAGGCAGACCTCATCCTAGAGGACGCCAAACAGAAGAAGCAACAGAAAATAGAAGAAGCCGAAGAGACGGCCGAAGAAATAATCGAAGACGCGGAACAGGAAGCCAAGGACGAAAAATACGAGGAAATGAACCGGTTCAAGGAGAAAGTTGACGAAGAAAGAGAAGAGATAGTTGAAGAAGCTGAGAACGAGGCGGAAGAACTGCGAGAAAAGGCCTCGGAGAAAATGGAAGATGCAGAAAAGCTCCTGAAAGAAAGCTTCGAAGACGAATACCAGTAGGTGGGAAGAAATCAAGCCAGAAGAAATGACGAAAATCTCGGTAACAGGCGCCAAAAAAGACCTGGAGAACGTAATTAACACACTTTATAGGCTTGAAGTTCTAGATATAGATGAATACAGCGGTGAACTAGAGACAGGCACACCGTCCGAGGAAGCAGAAGACATTTCACAGCTACTCGTCGACCTGAGATCCACTCTTTCCAAGCTTCCCGAAGTCGAAGGACACAGGAAGAACTTAACGATCGAAGAACTTGAAAACGAACTTCCTGAACTGGACGAAGAAATTTCCCAGATAGAGAACAAGATTACATCGCTAGAGAGAAGAATCTCAAACGTCAACGACAAGAAAAAATTCTTCAAGAAACTTAGAGGAAGTGGCGTAAAATACGAAGATCTCAAAGGTACTGAAAACCTTGACGTATTCGTAGGAGAGATCGACCAAGACATCTTGATGTCCGAAGCACCGAACACCCACTATGAAGTGTTCGAAGGCGAACAGGCGTCCGCAGTATTCTACCACGAAACAGAAGACAAAGCCTTCAGAGACGCAATAAACAAAGCCTCTTCAAAAGAGCTTTCAGTCCCGGAAACAGAGCTTTCAGGCTCAATCGAAACAGTATCCTACAATCTAGAGGACAGGAAAGAGGAACTCCGGGAAGAGAAGAAGAAAAAGGAAGAGCAGCTTGAAGACCTCGCAGAAGAATGGCGTGAAGGACTTGAAAACATAGAGAGCTTCCTAACGGAAAGAGTAGAGAAGGCGGAAGCACCTCTAAACTTTGCTACAACCGAAAACACGTTTATCGCATACGGTTGGATTCCTTCAGAACGCTACTCAGAAATAGAGGAAGAACTAGCTGACAAGACCGAAGGCAGAATCCACGTACAGAAGGAAGAAACGGAAGAAGAACCGCCAGTAAAACATGATAACAACAGATTTGTACAGCCATTTGAATCACTAACAGATCTAGTTTCGGTACCAAGGTATAACGAGCTGGATCCATCATTTATGCTACTGCTTACATTCCCATTATTCTTCGGTTTCATGATCGGTGACGCAGGATACGGCCTGACAACACTGGCAGTATTCTACCTAGGTTACAGGATGGTTCCCGCAGCACGGGACATCTTCAAGTCACTGATGTACGCATCAATCGCCACCATACTGTTCGGACTGGTGTTCGGCGATGCATTTGGCTACATAATATTCGGCGAAAGCTCGGTACTGGCATCACAGTTCGGGCTCGAAGTATTTAGCCAAATACCGGTGCTTTTCCACAGGGCGCACAACCTAGGAACCGTATTCATCATCGCAGCGGTAATAGGTGTTGTACACATCAACATGGGCTTCCTACTCGGATTTTACAACGAGTACATCAGACATGGATTCAAGGAAGCGTTCCTTGAGAAAGGTTCATGGATTGTACTTGAAGTTGCAGCAGCACTCGCTATCTTTGGTATGACAGGTGCCGCAGCAATAACAGGTATCCTAGCGGTTATCCTGCTCTACATGGGCGAAGGCGTCGAAGGTGTTGTAGAAATCCCTTCACTGCTCTCAAACGTACTGTCCTATCTAAGAATCTTCGGTGTATCCGTAGCAGCAGTTTCACTCGCAAAAGTTGTCAACGGCCTAGCAGATCCACTTTTCCAGTCAGGATCACTTATGGGAATCGGGCTTGGAATATTCATGCTCGTACTGGGCCACACGTTCAACACTTTCATTAAAATCTTGGAAGGCTTCCTTCAGGGCATCCGACTCCACTATGTGGAGATGTTCGGAAAGTTCTACGAAGGAGGCGGTAAAAAATACGCTCCATTCGGAGCAAACCAATCTTAAACAGTATTTGAGGTGAAATCACACAATGGCAGCATCAGCAGGAATTGGAGCATTTCCAGCAATCGGCGCAGCTCTAGCAATCGGTGTCGCAGCACTTGCGACCGGCTGGGCCCAGGCAAAGATCGGTTCCGCAGGAGTTGGCGCTCTAGCGGAAGACGACAGCCTGTTCGGCCAGGTACTAATCCTAACAGTTATTCCGGAGACCATGGTTATCTTCGGACTGGTCGTCGCGCTGGTAGCAACCGGCTTCATTTAGAAGCCGAACAGAAAACGGGGCAACCCGTTTTCATCCCTTCAATTATTTCCAACATAAACGTGATACTAAAATGAGCCTAAAAGAAGTCAAATCCGAGATCTTGGACGAAGCACAGCAAAAAGCAGACGAAATAATAGACGAAGCTGAACAGCAGAAAGAAGAAATTCTGGAAGAAGCGAGACAGGAGGCAGAAGAAGTCAAACAGGAATACAGTGAAGAACTCGAGGAAGAGAAGGAATCCTACAGAACGAAAACTGTTTCTAACGCACGAATGAAAGCCAAAGAGAAGCGTTTAAAAGCTAAGCAGCAGAAGATCGATGAAGCATTCGATAACTTCCGTGAAAGCCTCGAAGACCTAACAGAGTCAGAAAGAGAGGACTTCGTCGAGGAATGCATGGACAAAGTCGAGTTTGAACCGGAGAAAATCATGGGTGGAGAAGAGTTCGAGGACGCTGTAAGTATCGATTTCGAGAAAGACAATGTTGAAGGAATTATTGTTGTATCCGAGAACGGCTCCAGAAGACAGAGTTTCACCTTCGACAAAATCGTTGAAGAAATGAAATCCCGGCACCGAAAAGAAGTAGCGGAAACGCTGTTTGAGTGATCAAAAAATGGTTCAGCGCGACTACCCCTACATGTACGCTCGAGTGAGCGCGAAGAGGAAGAAACTTCTTGACAAAAGTGACTACGAGAACCTTTTGAAGATGGAACCCAACGAAATCGCACGCAACCTTGAGGAAGGAGCCTACAAGGAAGATATCGATGAACTGGGTTCAGACTACGAAGGAATTGAGCTTGTGGAGCTCGCGCTGATGAGGAATCTTTCTAGGACGATGTCCAAGCTTGTAGATATCGCACCTGAAAGCCTGAAACCTGTAATCAAAACATACTTGAGACGTTACGATATTCTCAGCCTGAAAAGACTTCTACGGTGGAAACAGGGAGGAGGAAACCAGAGAATTGAGAACCTTCTCGTCCCTGTAGGAGACTACTCGGTCGAAGAACTTGAAGATTTATCGGAGAAAACCTTCGAGGAAATCGTTGAATCTATCGAGTTCAAGGACTCGCCTATCGATTACGCATCGTATATTGGAGAGGAACAGGACCTCAGAAAAATCGAAAGAAACCTCGACCGAGCGTATTACGAGGATCTCGACAGGGTATCCGGCAAAATCGGAGGAGTCTGGTTCGGGAAGTTCGTAAAGCAAGAAATCGAGTACGAAAACCTGAAGATCG
This sequence comes from Candidatus Nanohaloarchaea archaeon, assembly GCA_041639695.1. Classification (GTDB taxonomy): domain Archaea; phylum Nanohalarchaeota; class Nanosalinia; order Nanosalinales; family Nanosalinaceae; genus PL-Br10-U2g16. The sequence continues at coordinate 6,057 of JBEQBQ010000008.1, read as the reverse complement.
CTCTCAGGCTGAAGAAGCAGGGAATCGAAAGGGAAAGAATCGAGGAATGGCTGGTCTCTGACAAGAAATCGAAACACCTAGAGAAGGTGCTTGAATCCAAGTCTTTCGATGAAGCTATTGATTATCTTGTTGAGGAAGAGGTTCTAGAAAAGAAGAACGGTGGAGATCTGGAGGATATCGAACACAGGCTTGAAGTAGCGAGACTTGACAGAGCGCTCGTTTCACAGCACACAGAGCCTTTAGGTGCAACAAGTATCCTAGGTTACATCATGGCGAAAATGATTGAGGTCCAGAACCTGAGAATGCTGTTGAGAGCTAAGGAAACAGGTATCCAGAACCTGGAAACAATCAGGAACAACTTGGTGGTGTCATAAAATGGAGGAAGAAAAGAAGAAAACGATCGGAGTAATAGGCGGCGATGAGTTCACACTTGGATTCGAACTTGCCGGCGTACAGAAAACATACAACCCTGAAAACTACGAGGAAAAGATCCAGGAACTACTTAACCACGAAGATATCGGTATCCTGGTCGCAGAACAGAAGGATCTTGAAGATCTACCTGGCCGAGTAAGACGTGAAGTTGGGGAATCAGTTGACCCTGTTGTTGTAACATTATCCGAGACAGCAGAGTCTTCAGGTCTTCAGGATAAAATCCAGAGAGTTATCGGTGTCGATATCAGCTAAAATTAATGCTACGAGGTTTAAACTAAAAATGTCAGATTCGAAAGGAGAAATTTACAAGGTCACAGGGCCTGTAGTCGTTGCAGAGGACATGAATCCTCAGATGAACGACGTTGTCAAAGTCGGCGACGAAGGCCTGATGGGAGAAGTCATCCAAATCGAAGGAGATAAAACATACATACAGGTCTACGAGGAGACCACCGGAGTCAAACCGGGAGAACCTGTCGAGAACACGGAAAAACCGCTTTCCGTAGAACTCGGTCCAGGACTCCTAGGTTCGATCTACGACGGTCTTCAGAGACCTCTCTCAGCTCTACAGGAGCAGACAGGCGACTTCATCGCCAGAGGAGAGGACGCACCAGGAATCGACCTGGAAGAAGAATACGACTTCGAACCTTCCGTAGAAGAAGGAGAGGATGTCGAAGCAGGAGATGTACTCGGAACAGTAGAAGTAGAGTATGGAGAACACAAAGTTCTACTACCGCCACACATAGAAGGCGGAGAAGTAGAAACAGTAGAGAAAGGTTCTCACAACGTTACCGAGACAGTTGTCGAGGTTGACGGGCAGGAGGTATCAATGAGACAGGAATGGCCTATCAGACAGGGAAGACCTGTTGATGATGACCTAAAACCTGAAGTTCCGCTTATCACAGGACAGAGGGTTCTTGATGGACTGTTCCCGCTCGCAAAAGGAGGAACAGCAGCCATCCCAGGCCCTTTCGGATCAGGTAAAACAGTTACACAGCAGTCTCTCGCAAAGTTCTCCGACGCCGACGTAATTGTATACATCGGATGTGGAGAAAGAGGAAACGAGATGACAGAAGTCCTCGAAGAGTTCCCAGAACTTGAGGACCCACAGACAGGAGACAAAATCATAAACAGAACAGTACTGATCGCGAACACATCGAACATGCCTGTAGCTGCGAGAGAGGCATCAATCTATACAGGAGTTACCATCGCAGAATACTTCAGGGACATGGGTCTTGACGTCGCACTCATGGCCGATTCAACCTCTCGATGGGCTGAAGCCATGCGTGAGATTTCCGCAAGACTAGAAGAGATGCCTGGAGAAAGAGGTTACCCGGCTTACCTGGCTTCGAAACTAGCTGAGTTCTACGAAAGAGCAGGAAGAGTCGAACCTCTAGGACTTGAGGATCCTGGCTCCGTCTCAATTATCGGGGCGGTAAGTCCTCCGGGAGGAGACTTCTCAGAACCGGTCACCCAGAACACTCTAAGAGTTGTGAAGAACTTCTGGGCACTTGACTCGGATCTAGCTGAGAAGAGACACTTCCCATCTATTAACTGGAACGACTCATATTCCGGATACGCTGACAGGCTTTCCGAATACTTCAAAAACGAAGTTAACTCGGACTGGCAGAACAACATCCAGAGAATGAGAGACATCCTCCAGAAAGACGGAGAACTACAGGAAACAGTACAGCTCGTCGGAAAGGACGCACTGCCAGACAGAGAACGCCTGACACTAGAGATCGGAACCATGGTTAAAGAGTTCTACCTCCAGCAGAACGCGTTCCACGATGTCGACCAGTACTCCAGCCCTGAGAAAACGTTCGAAATACTTGAACTGATTCTCGAATGGGCAGACCAAGCATACGAAGCTCTAGAAGACGGAGCGATGGTCGAAGACCTTGTCGCTCTCGACTCGAAGAACAAAGTCTCGGAGATGAAGTTCACCGAGGACTGGGAAGACAAGCGTGAAGAGATCGAAAACCTGATGGATGAAGAGTTTGATCAGGTAGTCGAGCAGTAGAGGTGAATCAAAAATGACCAAGCAAGAATACAAAACGATCAACCAGGTCAAAGGACCACTAGTATTTGTAGAGAAAACCGACAACATCTCGTACGGAGATATTGTAGAGATAGAAACTCCGGACGGAGAGATGAGAAAGGGAGAAGTCCTTGAAACCTCGAAAGACGTCGTAGTCGTACAGTGCTACGAAGAAACACAGGGAATCGGAAAGGACGCATCCGTCCGGTTCATGGACGAAAACGTCAAGATGCCTGTTACAGAAGACCTTCTAGGAAGAGTTCTCGACGGAACAGGAAACCCTATCGATGATGGACCTGAAATCATTCCCGAGGAAGAAGAGGACATCATCGGACAGGCAATCAATCCAAGTTCAAGGGAACTTCCGGAAGACTTCATTCAGACAGGGATCTCCAGTATCGACACTATGAACACACTGGTTAGAGGTCAGAAGCTTCCGATCTTCTCCGGCTCAGGTTTGCCTCACAGTGAACTTGCTATGCAGGTTGCAAGACAGGCAGACGTTTCCGGAGAGGACGAAGAGTTCGCAGTAGTCTTCGCAGGAATGGGAATTACCGAGGAAGAATCCCAGGAGTTCATCGAAGAGTTCAGAGAGACCGGAGCACTAGAAAGATCTGTTGTCTTCCTGAACAAAGCTTCAGATCCTGCACCGGAAAGAATCATTACACCAAGAATGGCATTAACGACTGCGGAGTACTTGGCGTTCGAGAAAGGCATGGAAGTCCTCGTCATCATGACAGACATGCTTAACTACGCCAACGCTTTGAGAGAAGTCTCAGCGGCAAGAGAAGAAGTCCCAGGAAGAAGAGGATACCCCGGATACATGTATACGGATCTTGCCGAGCTATACGAAAGAGCCGGGATTATCCAGGGACGTGAAGGATCAGTTACACAGATTCCGATCCTGACTATGCCTAACGACGACATCACCCACCCGATTCCCGACCTTACAGGTTACATTACGGAGGGACAGATCGTTGTCGACAGAGATCTCGACTCGAAAGGTCAGAACCCGCCGATCGACGTCCTGCCAAGCCTTTCCCGTTTGATGGACAACGGTGTCGGAGAAGGTTACACGAGGGAAGATCACCCGGATGTTTCGGACCAGCTTTACGCGCTTTACGCTGAAGGACAGTCGTTGAGAGACTTAGTTGCGATTGTCGGTGAGGACGCACTTTCCGACAAGGACGAGAAGATCCTTGACTTCACAAGAAAGTTCGAGGAACACTTCATCGGACAAGGCTTCAGAGAAAACAGAAGCATCGATGAATCACTAGAGCTTGCATGGGACTTGCTTTCGATTGTTCCTGAAGGAGAGCTCACAAAGATCGATCCTGAGACACGAGAAGAACACCTCGAAGGAAGAGATCCGGAGTTCGAATAGAGGTGGATATACAGTGATGCAGAAAACCCGAAACGAAGAATCATACGCCGTGCACGGCCTTGAAACCTTCCATGCAGCCAAACTGCTTGAGGAAGCCGGTGAAACAGAACCGGCTATCTTCATCAGACAAAAAGATCCGGGAAGGATAGATCTGGAAATTGAACACATGGATGAAGGATACGGCTTTGAGATGAGTATCGAGAACTACTCCGGCGAATCAGTGATTGACAAGTTCGAACACTACGTTCTCCGAAGACCGGGCAGGGTTTCCGGTGAGTTGGATGAGGAGAGTGGTGTACTTGATGAACTTGCAGAGGACTACGGCGTGATAAGCGATCAGGAGGTGACGGCCAAATGAGTCAAGACGTGAAACCAACAAGATCCGAAGAACTAAGGTTGAAAGAACGTATTGAACTTGCGGAGAACGGCCACGATATTCTAGAGAAGAAGAGGGATGGCTTGATCCACGAGTTTATGGAGATCGCGGGAGACGCAAGAGAAGCGAACCAGGAGCTTGCTGATGTTTACTCTCAGGCAAAGCTCAAGCTGCTCTTAGCTAAGGTTTACGACGGCGAGGATGCTATTAGAGCTAACTCGTTCCCTGTTACAGAGGAGCCCAAGCTTTCATCGTCAACTTCCAACATCATGGGGGTGGTTGTGCCTGAGATCGAATCCGAGAAGATCTCAAGAAATATTCTTGATAGAGAGTACGGGGTGACTTCAGCATCGTCAAGAATCGACTCCACAGCCGAGAAATACGAAGAACTTCTCGAGAAAGTAGTTGACGCAGCCGAGACACAGACCAAGCTGATCAAGTTGCTGAATGAAATCGAAAAGACGAAGAGACGAGTAAATGCGTTGGAGCACAAGGTAATCCCTGAATTTAATGAAGCACTCGACAAGATCTCACAGGCACTTGAAGAGTCTGAACGTGAGGAAACTTTCAGGATGAAGAAGGTCAAGGAAATGGCAGAAGAGGAGTGAGATTTACTCCTCTATTTATTCTGAGTTTCAGGCTTCGACTTCTTCGTCTATAGCTTCCTGAATCTTTCCGGGTTGGAAGCCTATTACTGTTTTATCGCCGATGAATGTCTGAGGTACTCCTCTTTCACCGGTTTTTTGGATCATTTCTTTGGCTTTTTCCTTATCTTCTGCAACGTTGTACTCGGTATAGTTGTAGTCGTTCTCCTCAAGCCACTGTTTGATTTTGGTGCAGTAGGGGCAGGTTGGGGTAGTGAAAACTTCTATTTCCTCTGACATAGTTTGTGTAAGAATGTTGAACATTTAATAACTTTTTCTTTTCAGAGGCTTTCAAGCACCTCAAGCTTTTCTTTCTCCCATTCATCCATTCTTTTCTTCACTTTCTCTTTCATATCCTGCTTGTCCGGAACTGTGTAAACGTAGAAACGACCTCTCTTCCCGTCCTCGACAACGCTTTCTCTTTCAATCAGGCCTGTTGCCTTAAGTTTTGAAAGATATCTTTGGATTGTTGAGCGATCTTTTCCAAGTTCGTCCGCAATTTCGGACGCACGGGCCTTTTCATCGCACAAAAAATACATTACTTCTGTTTCTGAGCTTGAAAGATTGTAAAGTACTTTCAGTAGCTGTTTGATTTCGGTCGGGCACTCCATATTGGTGCGTTTCTCGGCAAGATGTAAATTTGCTGGGATGGAAACAATAAAAGAATTTGTGTAATAAAGTTGAACTAAATGTCACAGAAAATCCTTGAGAAAATCACAGCAGTCCAAGAGAACCATGCCCTCGAAGTGGTTCTGATCTTCACCTTCCTATCACTAGCCATGATTCCTGGTATGGCAAGAGTAGAGACAATAGTCGCGCTGGAGAACATGATGCCCTCAAGCTCGACACCTGTAGAAGGAGTAAACGACCTGAGAGCGGAAGGCATCGGAAAGGACTCCATAGCGATCAAGGTTTCGACCGGAAACACGGAAGATGGAGTCCAGAGCATCTACGACAGCAGCACGGAATCCTACCTCCAAGATCTTTCAAACGATATCAGAGAAATACAGGGAGTAACACAGGTGATGTCACCACTCCAGAGAGAAGGTCTTATCGATGACAGGAAACAGAACGCAGTTATAACCGCGTACACATATGTAGGTGACTCGGGAACTGAAATGGACAGAATATTTAACGAGATAGAGGAAGAAGCCGGGTACTACAGGCCTGAAGGAGTTGAAAC